>CAZCDT010000052.1:0-21720 GCA_964497525.1 uncultured Bacteriovoracaceae bacterium | reverse complement strand
ATCAACTATTCAAAAGTTTGGGGTAGATACTAGGAAAACGATGGTGCCCGAGTGAAACGTACGACTGTACGTTGCAACGATGGGCAGCCAGAAGTTTGACGACGTAGATGCCCTAAAATTTTGAATAGTTACTTTCTAGTGCTTTGAAAATCAAAAACGTAGGACAAATCAACTATTCAAAAGTTTGGGGTAGATACTAGGAAAACGATGGTGCCCGAGTGAAACGTACGACTGTACGTTGCAACGATGGGCAGCCAGAAGTTTGACGACGTAGATGCCCTAAAATTTTGAATAGTTACTTTCTAGTGCTTTGAAAATCAAAAACGTAGGACAAATCAACTATTCAAAAGTTTGGGGTAGATACTAGGAAAACGATGGTGCCCGAGTGACCGACTTTTGCACATCCTGTGCACGTCGGAATACAAAGCATCGTGCTTATAAAACGTACGACTGTACGTTGCAACGATGGGCAGCCAGAAGTTTGACGACGTAGATGCCCTAAAATTTTGAATAGTTACTTTCTAGTGCTTTGATCCTATCAGCAAGCGGCGGATGAGTTGAAAACAAAAGTCCGAGCTTTGACTTCGATGAAATTTGCAATGAACTCATCGCGGCATTTTCTTGTGGCATTATTCTTTCATATTGTCTTTCAAGTGCTCGAAGTGCAGAAATCATTTTATCTCTACCTGCAATTTTTGCACTGCTTTTATCGGCACGAAATTCACGCATTCTGGAAAAATATGCAACAAGCATAGAACCTAAAATACCAAAAATAATTTCAAAAAACATAACAACAAAAATATGCGCAAACCCTCCAAGTGCTGGGCCCTCATCATTATCTCTACGCATCATATTCCCAACTGCCCAAGCAGCAATTCGCGCTAAAAACATTACAAAAGCGTTCACCACTCCTTGAATAAGTGTCATTGTCACCATATCACCATTGGCAATGTGACCGACCTCGTGCCCAACAACGCCCTCAATTTCATCTTTAGACATTCCATTTAATAATCCAGTTGATACTGCAACTAAAGAGTTGTTACGACTAGGACCTGTAGCAAAAGCATTTATCTCTGGACTATCATAAATTCCAACTTCTGGCATAACAGAAAGTCCGGCCCTTTTTGATAAAGAGTGCACCATATCTGTTAACTCTCTGCCAACTTGTGTTTTTGTATCAACGATACGCACACCCATCATTGTTTTGGCCATCCACTTGGAAATAAAAAGAGAGATAAAAGCACCACCCATACCCCAGACTAGACAAAACATCATTAAGGCATAGTAATCAATTCCATAGGCCGACAAATAAGGACGGATTCCAAGTAAATTTAAAACTAAAGATAGTGTTACGATTATTAAAATATTAACACCAAAAAATAAAAACATTCTTTTAAACATCGCCATATATAAAACCTCCTAAATAAGTCACATTTTTTAATGCCGTAATACTAACATAAAATAAAAAAAAACAATACATAATCTGGAGTAGTTTCCAGATAGTGTTATAATCATATACTGATATCATTTTTTAATTGCGCAATATCTTAAGGAAAGGTTTTTTATGCTTAATCCTACTTTGGCCAAAGAGGTAATCGATTATGGACTTTTTAAAAAGGCAGATTTTGTTGAAATTTTTGTCGAAGAAAAACATAATCTTAATTTGCGATATATATCGCAAAACCTACAAGATATAAAAAGCGGAATCGACTTTGGAATCGGAATACGCTTACTATTTGGACATAACGCACTTTACGGCTTTACAAATTCAAGTTCTAAAGATGACCTCTTAGAACTTATAACTCTTTTGTGCTTTGATAAAGATCAAGCATCTACAATTAATAGTATCGAATTAAAAAAACAAAATATTAAAAATATTCATAGAGTAAAACAACCTTTAATAAAATCTAACTCACTTGAAGAGCTAATCAATGTTATAAAAAAAATAGATTATGCGGCCAGAGGAGTTGATACAAAAATTTCTCAGGTTGATATTTCAACCATTGAAAAATTTCAAAAAGTAGAAATTTTTAATTCACAGGGACTTCATATAAATGATTCTCGCTCATATTCCAGAGTCATGGCACAAGCAATAGCTGTTGACGGAAATTCTATGGAGACAGGATATGAGGCACCTGGGGAACTTAAAGGTAGAGAATTTTTTACACAAATCAATCCAGAATTAATCGGAGAGATAATTGCAAAAGAGGCAATATTAAAACTTTCTGCAATTCCTAGTCCGGCAGGAGAAATGCCAGTTATTTTAGAAAATGGATTTGGTGGGGTAATTTTTCATGAAGCATGTGGACACCTACTGGAGACGACTTCTGTTGCAAAAAAAGCATCGATCTTTCATGATAAATTAAACACTCAAATAGCATCACCTGTTGTTACGGCCATAGATGATGCAACGATAAAAAACAAATGGGGTTCTCTTAATGTCGATGACGAAGGAAATCTTTGCAAAAAAAATATCTTAATAGAAAATGGCGTTTTAAAAAACTTTCTTTCCGATCGCGTTGGCTTTTTAAAAACTGGTCATAAAATGACAGGCTCAGGAAGAAGGGAGTCTTATCGTTTTGCACCAACTTCTAGAATGAACAATACATATATTGACGCGGGAAAAGATAAATTTTCAGATATGATTTCATCTATTGACAATGGAATATATGCAAAAAAAATGGGAGGAGGTTCTGTACAACCAGGAACAGGAGAATTTAATTTTGCAGTTGCAGAAGGATACCTTGTAAAAAATGGAAAAATTACTGAACCAATAAAAGGGGCCACCTTAATCGGGCAGGCAAAAGATATTTTAATGAAAATAAGTATGATTGCAAAAAATTTAGAATTTGCTCCAGGGATGTGTGGATCTGTGAGTGGCAGTGTTCCTGTTACCGTCGGCCAACCAACACTTAAAGTCGATAGCATTTTAGTCGGGGGTAGAAAATGAAAACCTTCAAAGAATTGCAAAAAATTGCAACACTTACCAAGAAAGAGCTAAAAGCAAAAAATATTGATCAATGGGAGCTACTTATTAATGGGAATGATGCAATCTCTGCATCAGCTCAATCAAAAGTCTTAGACAAAATTCAAATGTCAAAAGATATCGTTGCAGGGATTCGATTAATAAAAAACAAAAAAACAGGAATTAGCTATAGCGAAAACATTTCCTTAAAAAGTATTAAGCATATGATTAACTCTGCAATTATAAATTCAACTTTTTCAAAAGAAAGCGATGATCAAATATTAAAATCCGAACTTAAAACAATAGAAGTTACAAATAATAATACAACTGCTTTAAAAATGAATGAGTTTACTGCTATAGCACTTGAGCTTGAATCGGCCGTTTTAAACAAGGACCAGAATGTAACAGCAGTACCATATAGTGGAATCTCAAAAAATGAGAACTTTCGCTTTATTGCCACATCACATGATGTAAATCTGTTTGAATCAAGCTCCTATTTTTCGTGTCACACCTCTGCCCTTTTAGACAATAGAGAAAATAAAGCGATGTTTCACCAAGCAGATGTTGCACTGAACTTACAAAGTCTTGATATAAAAAAATGTATTAACAACTCCTACCAAAATGCAAAGAATCTACTAGCGGCAAAAAAAATTAGCTCTGGCATCTATGATGTGATCTTTACTCCAGATATACTAAAACAGCTATTTTCTGTCTTTACTTCATCTTTTTCTGGAAAAAATGTAATTGAAAAGAAATCTTTTTATGCGGATAAACTAAGTAAGAAAATCGCACATAGTGATTTATCTATATCACATATTCCAACATCACCACTTATTCTTCAAAAAGAGATCTTTGACGACGAAGGATGTTTAAAGTCTAACTTTAATATAGTAGAAAATGGGATTTTAAAAAACTTTTTACACAACTCCGAAACAGCAAGGTTTTTTAAAGTAACAAATAATGGCTGTGCGATAAGATCACCAAAAACACAACTTGGTGTTTCGGTTAGTTCTCTACTTGTTACAGCAAAAAACAGTGCTCATGAAAAACCAAACACTTTTTTAGAAATTATTGAACTACAAGGATTGCACTCTGGTGCAAACATGATTACAGGGGATTTCTCTCTAGGATTTTCTGGGTATCTGCATAAAGACGGGATAATTTGTGCAGTTAAAGAGTGTACTGTTTCTGGTAATTTCTATGAAATGTTAAATTCTATATGCTGGGCACAAGAAAACATCTCGTGTGATTTTTCAAAAACTTTTTTTACTTCAGAAATTATTTGGAAAAAACTTAATATTGCGGGGATTTAAAAATGGAGATTTTAACAAAACACAAAAAAAAAGAGGTTATTGGTTTTAAAAGTTTTGTTCGCTTTTTAGAAACAACAACAAGAGACAAAACTGCTCCTATTATCGAACAATGCATGCTTGAAGATCCGGTATACATGAAGTGGATTTTAAAAAATAAAAAAGATTTCTCTTATATTTTATCTTTTGATAGCGAAGAATTAGTCTTACTTTATCAAACGCTTAAAAACCCCATCCAAACACTTGTATTGGCATTTTTTAACTCACCTTTTGAAGATGAATTTCTAAACACGCTCAACTCTGTTCATAAGAAACAATATAAGGACGAAAAAGAGTACATTACAGAGGTTAAGAAAGGGCAGCAAGAAGGTGCTCGTGCAATGATTATGGAAACAATTTCCAGTATGGAGGATAAAAAAATAATAAGACCATTTCAATGGGATTTGCCAGACATGAAGATTATTAAGGGAGAACACTATAATATCGTAGAAAATAATTACACAATGCTCTACGATAGCGGAAGCATTGCTCTGACTGGTCCAACAGAAAAAAGAGTTCGTCACGGTATGTGGAAACATTATTTTGAAAATGGAAAACTAATGGCACAAGGACGGTATGAACATGGAGAAAAATCTGGGCCATGGGTTTTTATGAATGAAGAAGGAGGCCTTAAAGCAACTGGTGGTTATCAAGAAAATTTAAAAGAGGGAGAATGGAAAGAGTATTTAGATGATGGAGAATTTAAAATAGTAACATACTCCAGAGGAAGACACTCTTAAAAGATGATTGCTAAGAAACTCCAACTCCAAACACACTTTTTAAAGCATTAATATTTTCTCTAGAATATCCGGTTTCATTTTCGTCAATAAATTTTAACAATGCACTTTTGAGCTTTATAGCCTCTTGCTTAAAAACTCCTCCATCAAAAACACCTAAAAAAGCATCCGCAGTTCCTATTAACTGCGCCACTGGATGAATTTTTACTCTTCCCAAACCTGTCGGATATCCACTCCCGTCAACTTTTTCATGATGATGCATAACTATTTGATCAACTCCTTTTGGTAAACATTCCAGTTTTAAAATACTTTCTGCCCCAACAATCGGATGATTATATAAAACGCTTCTAAGATTTGGGTCTGACTCATAGATCTCATGATTTACCCCATCTCCAGATAAATCTTTAAGACCAATATCATGAAGTAGCGCTCCAGTTACAACCATAAACTGTGTTGCAGGGGTGACCCAACCTCGAACTTTTGCCATCATAGTAGAAAGCATTGCAACGGACATACTATGAGCATATAACCTATTTTTTCTTTCCGATAAATATTGCAACAAATTAAAAATCTCATCTGATTCCAAAATCATCTCTTGCGTTGAATTAACTAAACTATGAGCATGCTTAAAAAGTGATGGCTCGACATGATCTTTAAAACAATATTGAACAACAAGCTCTGTACTTTGTGCAATAAATTTTACTTTTTTAGATACATCGATTTTAAAACTCTTTTTTATTTTTTCAGCAAGCTCTACATTAAACCCGACATATTTTTTAAAATCTGATTTTAAGATATACAAGCATGTAATACCCTTTTCTTTTATTTTTAAAATTCTTTCTGCTCCTAAATCCTCTCCAGAATATGCCAAGCGCACAAATTTGTGTTTTGATAATCTCAAAAAACATGGATATTGGATTTTGCTACCTGAGATAAATTCATCGATAGCGATTTCAACATAATTATCTTCTTCAATCAGATCACTTGTTTCTACTTTTTCAACTCTCTCTTTTCCTGCAATTTTGTCGATAACTCCAAGAAGTTCTAAACGACTAAACGGCTTATTTAAAAATCCCTTTGCCCCAAGTTCAAAAGCCTCACTAACATCTAAGATATCTGAAAAACCTGTCATAAAGACAAAAGAAACATTAGACATCACCTGTCGTGCTTGATGAAATAACTCTACTCCATTCATACCCGGTATTTTCAAATCAGAAACAATAATCTCTGGCTGCTTTAGGCCAATTACCCCTAGGGCCTCTCGTCCATCTTTTGCTTCAAAAACTTCATACTCTGCGTTTAAAAGAGTTTGCACAACAGTCTGTCTAAAAAACAAATCATCTTCAACCACTAAAATTTTCAAACTCATATTGTATCATCCCCGGTAGTTCTATTATAAATGTTGTTTTATCACTCGTTGGATCAAAATAAATTTCTCCCCGATTTTCCATAACCATTCTTTTGGCAACAGGTAGTCCCATTCCCGTAGAGTTTTCTTTTGTTGAAAAGAACGGATCAAATAAAAGAATTTGATGCTCTTTTAATATTAATGGCCCATTATTTGTAAAAGATATTTTTATATCCCCATCAGCTTCTTCATGTTTTATTAAAATGACTCGCTCTTCATTTGGTTCTTTAAGTAAAGCATCGATAGCATTATTTATAATATTGACGTATGCAACCAAAAGTTTACCGTGCAGGCCCATCGTTTTACACTCTTGCAAAATATCTTTATTGATCGTAATGCTATTTTTTATAATTTTATCCCTACAAATAGCTAAGGCCTCATCTAAGATATTATTAAGATCTATTTTTTCAAGTTTAATTTCTAATTCTGACTTTGCCATAAGTCTTACGGCCTTCATAATTAATGAAATTTTATCAGCAGAATTTTTAGTAATCTCAAGCATTCTTTCTAACAGTTCTGGCCTTTTAATTTCGCCACCAGTTGTTAATACACGAATCTCTTCTAGCGCTAGTCCAATTGCTGCAAGTGGAGTATTTACTTCATGTACAATCCCTGAGGCCATTCTACCAATGCCAAGAGCACCTTGTTCATGCATGACAACTCTTTTCATTTTTTCTGCGGATATTTTTTCTTGAGACTCTAGGCTTTTTGCCAAAAAGATAAAATACTCCTTATCCATTTTTTTTAGAGTATGTTTTTTAATACTAACGGGAATATTTTTCCCTTGTTTCGAAGTTAAAAATCCTTCACCATCCGATCCTTCGCATAGTTTTTTACCAAATAGCTGACAAGCATTTTTTTGAGAAATCTCTTGCGTCGAATATCCAAGAATTTTTTCAATAGATTTACCAATACTTCTAATTTTATGATCTTGCTTGTCGCATACAAATACAATATCGCTAACGCTATTTAATACCATTTCTAAAATATCTGAATCCTCAATGCCTTTTACAATTTTTTCATCGACATCAAAAATAACACCGACAATACCTACGATCTCACCATTTTTGTTAACCAATCGATGTTTGTGCAGAGAAACATCTTTTTGACTTCCATCTTTATTTTCAAATCGCCAAAGAGTTGTAATCATCTTTTTTGATATCAGGAGTTCTTGATCTTGTTTTTTATAGGAGTCGGCCTCTTCTTTACTGTTTGCAATATCATCAATTGTTTTTTTTACTAGCTCTTCTTTTGCTAATTGGCATATGTCTAAAAAATTTTGATTACAACCAACATAGCGACCTTCTAAATTTTTTACAAAAACTGCTCCTGGCATAGATTCTAAAAGATCTTCCAAATCACCATACTTTGTTTCATCAAAAAAAAAGCTCATGAGTATTCCCTAATATTTTTAATATTATCAAGGATACCTCTAAGGAAGCTGGTTAAGTAATGAGGTAATATGTTCCACTAAAGAAATGTTAAGCCTATCGTCATAAGTGGATCTAAAATATTTTATTGCTCCATAATTGATTTAAAAAATCAGTAGCAGATAAAATTTCAAAATCACCATCAAGATAGGAATCTTTTGTGAGGCATATAATTATTTTTCGTTTTATTTTAACTTCTTCTGATAACTTTAACATCCCCTTATAATCATTTATTTGAGGATACTTTTTAGACTTTACTTCTATCGCATACACAGATTTTAATGAATCATAAACTATGAAATCAACCTCATCTTGGCCTGTGGTTCGCCAATATTCTAATTTCATATCTTTATTATTTATCACAAGATAGGCGTTTATCTCTTGAAAAATATATTGCTCGAGTTGTTTGCCATACTCTGGGGTACCTTCTGCAATCTCTTTTCTGTTTAAAAGACTATTTACAACTCCACAATCAAAAAAATAAAACTTTGTAGCGCTAACTGCTTTTCTTTTTTTGGTGTGTTTAAATGGGTACACTTGTGTTCCAATCAATGTATCTTCTAAAATTTGAAAATACTCTTTTGCTGTTGGAGCAGATGCTTGAGCATCACGCGCAAAATTATTATAAATAATTTGTTCTGTATTAGATATTGCCGCTAATCTTAAAAGTTCTAAAAAGTTCTGGATTTCTTGTGTATTTAGCAAAATTTTCATTTAATAAAAGATCGATATATTCATCGTGGTGAAGAGTTTTTACATAAGAGGTCTTGCCTGATTGCCTAGGTCCGAATAAAAAAAGTCCTTTTCTTTTGAAAAGTAAAGAGAGATCGAGAATGCGTTTAATTTTCTTGGTATTCATCGAGTAAAATTATAGCATATCATAATACTCAACGTAACTATGGCTACGCCTGCGTTTTTAGCTAAAATTTAAAAACAAAATCTCATCACAACTTACCATTTCTCTCCCGACATTATTTCACAGACTTGGTATCACTTTACAAAAATTTTATAAATATAAACTTAAAAACACAAAATCAATCGCTTGAACAATCAGTAAACATTAAGGGCAGCGGTTAAACATCATTTTTTTACATATCCAATCCATTTATTTTTGATATAAAATATAAAAAAGTAATTTACACCACAAGCAGTTTGTTTTTGGGGAAAACGCGGGCATACGTCCGCAGGAATAAATATGAAATTAAGTGTTGTTACTGTTTCTTATAACAATTTATCAGATCTACAACTAACTGTTAATTCCTTAATGGAGCAGACTGTTTTAGACTTTGAATTAATAATATCTGACGGTGGATCAAAAGATGATGTTGTTGATTATCTGAAGGCCCTTTCGCCAACATTTTCTTATAAGTATATTTCTGCTTCTGATTTGGGGCCTTATGACGGAATGAATCGTGGAGTTAAGGTCGCAACGGGTGACTATATTTGGTTTTTAAATGCTGGAGATCAAGCCTTTGATAAAGAATCTATAGAAATTATTCTTACAAGGCTTCGCGGAAAATTTGATATTTATTTCTTTGATGTTTTGTGTCGCTCTCAAAATCTTGAGTATATAAAGGGAAGAAAAGTCCTAAAGAAAAGCTTTGTTATGGATATGCCAATATGTCATCAAGGAATGATTTTTAAAAAGCACAATCTATTAAAAAATCCTTTTAATTTAAAATATAAAATTTCTGCCGACTATTACCATCTGATGCAACAAATTTTTCTCTTAAACAAAAGTTTTACCTATGTCCCCAAGCCAATTGCCATTTTTGATCTAAGTGGTATTAGCTCTAATAATTGGTTAGAAAATTTCATCGAACAGCTTAAAATTAATTTTAAATTTTTATCGCCCATAAACTATCCAATGCTTGCAATAAAAATTCTTAGACGAATTTTGTATTTTATGATTTCAAAAACATTGCGTGTCTTTAAAAAGTTTGAAGTAATTAGGAAGTTTTTTTAGATAATAAATTATCACTTAAAAACAGGCGCTTATCCTCACAGTTGAGCAACATTTAAAAATATGATATCATAGTACTATAACTATCATCAAGGTCAATAGATGCCAGTAAAAAAAAACGGTAAACAAACATCTGGAAAATTCGTCTTACGAATACCTTCTGGCCTTCATAAAAAATTAAAGGATGAGGCACGTAACCTAGACCTATCTTTAAACACTCTAATAATAAAAAAAATATCGAACTCTTTTGTCGTAGAAAAAAATATTATGCAACAGTTAATCATCGATTTTTTAGATGATCATTTGCTTGGCATTATTTTGTTTGGATCTGTTGCTAGACATGAGAATAAAAAAAATTCAGATATCGATCTTTTGCTAATATTAAAACCAACAAAAAAAATTAATCGACAACTTTATCAAGAATGGGAAAATCAAGTCGCGCATAAAATAGATAAAAAAATTTCACCTCAATTTGTATACCTACCTGACGAAGGAAAAAAGGCCTCTGGACTATGGCTCGAAATAGCGCTGGATGGTGAAATCTTATTTGATATTGATAATCAAATTAAAAAGTTTTTATGTAAAATTAAAAATGATATCGCCGATGGAAAATATATTCGTAAAAACAGCTATGGACAACCATATTGGATACAAACAAAACAAGGATAAAATATGCAAAATAATCAACTTGCAAAAGACTATCTAAAAAGATCAAAAGTTCGCCTGCTCTCAATTGAAGTCCTTTTTCAGGGGGAATCATGGGCCGATGTTGTAAGAGAATCACAAGAAGTTGTTGAACTATCTCTTAAGGCATTACTTCGAAGTTTTCATATTGAATTTCCAAGAATTCATGATGTGTCCGGTATTTTAGAAGAAGAAATTACTCGATTCGACAAAGAACTTGCAAAAAAAATTCCAGTGCTATCCAAGATTTCAAAACAACTAAGAAGAGATCGAGAACTATCTTTTTATGGAAGCGAAGATTTAACACCTTCTGATTTTTATAACAAAGAAGATGCTCTCGACGCATTCTCAAAGGCAAAATTAGTTGTTGAAACAATTACGCCTTACATAAAATAACTTTTTATTGATTGGCAAACCTTGTTGCAACCCTACCCTCAAATACATCTAGGGCCTCTTCGACAACTTGATGCATGTCTAGATAGCGATAAGTTCCAAGCCTGCCGCCTAAAATAACCTTTTCAAGTTTTTGAGCATCACTTTGATATTGAATGAGTCTATTTTTATCCTGTCTAGTATTTACCGGATAACATAGTAGATCAGTTCCTTGTGCACTTCGCGCTTTTTCATGAAATACAATTGTCCACTCGTCAGAGTAACGTCTTTCTGGGTGATAATATTTAAATTCATGAGTTCTAATATAGGGATTTTCAAGATCAGCGTAATTCATGACGGCCGTTCCTTGAAAATCTGGTAAATTTAAAACTTCTGATTCAAAATCAATTGTTCGCCAAGAAAGTGGCCCATACTTAAAATCAAAAAAACGATCTATTGGACCTGAATAAACAGTCAAAGCATCACTAGGAAGCAGATGTCTAATTTCAAAAAAATCAACATCAGTTTTTACTTCAATATTTGGATGATCGAGCATTTTCTCAAACAACTTCCCATAACCATTTGTAGGAATTCCTTGGTGCAAATCATCAAAGTAATCAACATTAAAGTTTTCTCTAACAGGTAGACGTGCAACAATTTCTGCTGGCAACTCTTTTGGTTCTTGCCCCCACTGTTTTACGGTATACCCTTTTATAAATGCTTCATACAAAGGTCTACCAATTAATGAAATTGCCTTTTCTTCAAGATCAAGAGGAGCAAGATAAGGTTCTTTTTCAATCTCTTGTCTGATAAAATCATGAACCTCAAAAGGCCTTAAATTCACATCGTAAAAGGCATTTATAGTATGCAAACTAATCGGCATAAAAAAAGTTCTTCCCTTTCTTTGGGTTAAAACTTTATGCCTATAGCTATTAAATGTTGAAAATTTCTGCAAATAACTCCAAACACGACCATTTGAAGTATGAAAAATATGACTACCATACTTGTGAACCTCGATCCCTGTTTGAGGATCTAGATAAGAATATGCATTTCCGCCAACATGGTTTCGCTTTTCAATGATTAAAACTTTTTTATTAAGAACAGTTGCTGCGCGCTCAGCAATTACTGAACCAAAAAAACCGGCCCCGACAACGATTAGATCAAATTTTTGAAATTGCATAATTTTTGGATACTATAAATTAAGATTTTATGCGTCAAATGTTTTTTTAAACTTTCGTCGATACACAAATTCAACAATAAAAGCAAAAGAGATATAAATCATTGATACAGTTAGCAATAAAAGTTCTGAATCATAGTCTGTGACATGGAGATATATTCTTATTTTTTGTAGAGAAAAAGAGATGAATATAGCTGCAATATTAACAATAATTAAAACAAAAGTAACTTGATGATGAGATAGGCCAAGATCATACAACATATGATGCATATGATTGCGATCTGCTGTAAAAGGAGAAATTCCACGAATCATTCGTCTTATCATAACTCTCAAAGTATCAAATAATGGAATTATTAAAACAGCAAAGGAAATAACTGGCGCAGAATGAACAATTGAGGTCTGACGATTAAATTCAATGAATTTAATTGCTAAAACAGAGCAAAGTAATCCGATAATTAATGATCCGGTATCACCCATAAAAATTTTAGCAGGAGTTTTATTAAAATATAAAAATGCAAACAAAGCACCAATCATTGAAAAAGACAAAATCGCCCATGACTCCATTCCGTGACGAATCATCCAAATGCCAAAAAAAGAATTTACGAGAATTCCTATTGAAGCTGCAAGCGTATTTATTCCATCAATTAAATTAAAGGCATTAATAATTCCAACTATCGTAATTATCGACAAAATATAAGACACAGTAATTGGAATTTCATAAATATTTAAAAGTCCATACATACTGTAGAGACGAATATCTCCGTAATGAACAAGAATGATCGCCCCAATTAACTGAATAATTAATTTCTTATATGGAACAACATTTGTTATATCGTCTTTAATCCCAAGAAAAAAAACCAGTATCATAGAAAAAAGAATGTATTGAAGTTCTACAAAGATTGTTCCTTCGCACCAAAAAAGAGTACTTAAAATAGTTCCTGCAAAAATAGCAACTCCTCCGAGTCTTGGTATATTACCTTTATGCAGTTTCCTATCCAAATTACCATCATATAAACTCTTGGCCCTTGCAATTCGAATTATTGAAGGTATCGCAATAAAAGTTAGCAAAAAAGAAGTTAGAATTGTCGCAATCGTAATTTTTAACATCAAAAATATTCCCTATTATTTTTAGCGCAGTAGCTCTTCTTTTATTCCCATTGATGTCGACTCAAGATCTAGTACATTATTACGTTTTAACAGATCAATAGTTTGCTGCAAGTCCATTACTTTATCATCTGAACTATACTCTTTCTTTAATTTTGCAGGAATACCATTTTCTTCTTGTAGCTCTGGTAGCATGGCCAATATCGCATAGTAATTACCGCGTTTTTCACAATGATGAATCTCTTCTTCCGAAATCATGATTTCATGCATTTTCTCGCCAGGTCGTATGCCTGTAATTTTTATTTCAATATTTCGATCCCCAATTAATGCCTTGGCAACATTCATGATTGTCGCTGATGGAGCATCGGGAACAAAAATTTCACCAGGCTTACCATCTTTTAAAACAGCAAAAACGGTATCTACTGCATCATTTAAACTTATTAAGAATCTGGTCATCTCTGGAACTGTGATTGTGATCGGTCCACCTTTTTTAATTTGATCGTGGAATAAAGGAACAACCGATCCTCTAGATGCAAGTACATTGCCATATCGCACACAGACAAAACGAGTTCTCTTATTTAAAATGTTTGCAGATATAAAAATTCGCTCCATTAATGACTTTGTCATTCCCATAGCATTCACTGGCTTTGCTGCTTTATCAGTACTAATGCCAACAACAGTTTCTACAGGTAAATCATTTTCATAAATCGCCCGAACAATATTTTCTGCCCCCATACAATTTGTTAATATTGCTTGGTACGGAAAATATTCACACGCAGGTACTTGTTTTAGAGCTGCGGCATTAATCACAACATCTGCACCTTTTAAAACAGATGCAACATCTGCATAATTTCTTACATCACCAATTCTAAACTCTAGTAAATTTCTAAAATTATTATAGATAATTTCATCCGTGCTAGAGCTTTTATTTAAATATGACATTCTCATGTCATGCTGTTTGCCTTCATCACGAGAAAACACTATTATTTTTTTGGGCGTTCCCATTTCTCCAGAAAGAACTCTTTTTACAAAAGTTTTTCCCATAGACCCTGTTCCACCTGTTACAACAACGGTTTTGCCATCAAAATAATTTAAGCTATTTTTTGCCACACAGTTCTCCATTAGTTCGCAATTGATCTATATATTTGAGAATCAAAAGTTAAATCATCTAAAAGAAGATCAAGTTTTGGTGGGACAAAACCTGTCGCCAAAGAAAATTTTTCACAATTAAGACTCCGATCGATTTTAAATGTTTCATCTGGAATAATCTCTATATTTTTTTTAAAAATATCTTTTAAAAAAAGCAAAATATCGTACTTATTCATCGGAATAGATGAAATATGGTACAATCCATTTAGTTCCTTATTTTCCATAATATACTTATCCAAAATATTCGCTAAATACCGAACAGTGACTCCACTATAGATAGCATTTTTGTAACCACTAATCGTTCCCTTTTGCTGCAAAAACCACTCAACCAACCCAACGCCACAATCTCTTAGTTCTCTTCCGATAAATGGGGCCCTTATGGTTAAAACATTTTGCTTATAAGTTACTTCACCAAGTAGCTTTGATCGACCATATATATCATAAGCATCGGCAAAATCAGACTCTAAATACATCCCTTTTGAACCACTAAAAACGCAATCTGTACCAAAAACAATCAATCTACTACCTGCGTTTTCACAAATTTCTGCTACTTGATGGGGAAAGAGAGAGTTTGTAGAAATAGATGCAGAATAATTATTCACTTCTTTGGATTGTTTTACTATTCCAACACAATTTAGAACCATGTCTGGTTTTATTTTTTTTACAATATCTTTTATCTTTTCAATATTTTCTACGAAAACACTTGAAAAAATTTGATTCTCTTTAATTTTTGCTTTTAAAGGAAAATTCTCATAATCTCCACGAATCGTTGCATAAACTTCATGTGTCCGAGAAAGCTCAAGTAGTAGACGGTGTCCAAGCATGCCTGTACCGCCGAGAATTAGTATTTTCATAAACGAGTAACGCTCCGCATATGTTTGGGGCCAAATTATCGCATCAATTCTTCAAGCTGGCAAAGCAGTTTTTCACGATCAAAAAACTCTTTCGAATATTTTGCCCCATTACTACCAAGTACAGATCTCTGCTCGTCTGAAAAATTTAATAAATAGATGGCCTTACTTGCCAATTCGCTTGCACTATCTGCCGGAGCAACAACCCCTGCGTTCGACTCTAAAATAACATCCGCACCTTCCCCATTTATTGAACCAAGAATTGGTTTTGAGCTGGCCAAACAGCTTTGAACCTTTCCCGGTAAAGTTAACTTAAAAAGCGGTTCAGCACGTAGTGACACCAATAAAATATCTGCATGACTATAATAACTGGGCATTTCATTTAGGTCCTTTTTTCCCAACCAAAATACTGTTTTATCTAAATGAAGCTCCTGTACTTTTTTAAGTAGCCAATCCCTTTTAAGCCCATCGCCAATAAAAACCCATTTTAAACTTTCATACTCTTTTGTCTGTAGGGCCGCATTTAAAATAGTCTCAACACCTTGTGATGTTCCAATATTTCCCGCAAATAAAATAACTGTTCCATCAGGAAAATCACTTGGCCTTTTTTGTTTTATAATATTTAGAAACAATGGCTCTACCCACTGTGGCCAATAAACAATCTTATTTTTCAAAACTCCCATAGAAATTATTTTTTGCTCAAATCCCTTTGAGGTAATTAAAATTTTATCACAAAAAAAATAAATTACTTTTACAAAATACTTCACTGGTAGCAGTAAAAACTGATTTCTTATAATCCCTGTCGCTTGTAGTGTTTCTGGCCATAAATCATTCACCCAAAAAAACAGTTTCGCACCAGTCAAAAATTTAAAAACAATCCCTGGAATTGCAACAAAAACAGGAGAGACGCCATATACAAAAATATAATCAAACTTTTTTCTTATACGTAAGGGGCCAAATATACAGGAAAAAATCATAAAAGATAAAAAATTTAACACTAACCGCAGTCCCTTGTTTTTCCCTCGAGAAATTAAAGGAACCCGAAAGACTTCTATTTCATTAAATTTCTCAACAAAAGGTCCTTTAAAAAATGAATATCCCGAATAAAAAGACCCCTCTGGATAATTTGGTAGTCCAGTTAAAACACTAACATCATGTCCTCGTTCATGAAGCCCAAGCACAACATCATTAATTCTAAAATTTTCCGGCCAAAACATTTGAGAAACGACCAAGATTCGCACTATATTCTCCTAATAAAAAATGCTATAAAGTAATACATGGAACAACAAATTAAATCAATATTTAGAGCAAAAAAACAATTTATCCTAACAATAATCTATGATCTTGTATCGTTGATCATAGCGTTTTTATCTGCAATCATTCTTAAATTTGATAATTTTGATTTTTTAATAAATACTACAAACGGAGTAATCCTTTTACTTGCCATAGTTTTAATAAAGTTACTTCTAATGTGGTCTTTTGGAACATACAAAGTTATGTGGAAGTATTTGGCCATCCCAGATATTATTACTTTATTTAAAATAATTACAATTTCCTCTGTGTTGACATATATACTATTATTTATTTCTTCTTCATATTTCAAAGCTGCGTTATCTCTTCTTATAATTGACTGGATATTATCTTTTGTATTTTTATCAACAGGCAGGATTCTATATCGTTTTCAAAGCGATTTTTTTGGTTCTTTAAAAAAAATAAAACAATATAGGGCACTACTTGTCGGAGCAGGAGAGGCTGGACAGCAACTACTTCGAGAGTTTCAAAAAAACATCTCTTTAAATACAGAAATCGTAGGCCTAATAGATGATAACATCGAAAAAAAAGGAAAAATCATCAACGGCCGAGAAGTATTAGGGTCAATCTCTGAATTAGATCTTATTGTACAAAAAACCAGAGCAGATAAAATTTTTATCGCGATTCCTTCTGCAACATCAGAAGAAATGGAATATATTATTTCCTCGTGCAAAAAAACTGGTCTAGAGTTTAAGACCTTGCCAAAATTAACAGACATTGTTGATGGCCGCGTCATTTTACAACAACTAAAAGAAGTATCCCTTGAGGATTTGCTTGGCAGAAAAGAAATCATCCTTGAACCAGATCGACTTATTTCTATGCTAAAAGATAAAATAATAATGGTAACTGGAGCAGGAGGTTCTATTGGCTCTGAACTATGTTTTCAATTAGCACGTTTTCATCCAAAAAAAATAATTTTTTTTGAACAAAGCGAACTTGCTATTTACTCTTTAGAGCAAGAGTTTAAAGAAAGATTTCCATTTATTGATTATATTGCAGTCATTGGAGACATTCGCTTAAAAGAATCCGCTGAACAGATTTTTACAAAATTTTCTCCAGAATTAGTTTTTCATGCCGCTGCTTATAAACATGTTCCATTAATGGAGCATTGCCCTTTAGAGGCCATTAGAACAAACATATTTGGAACCATGAATATTGCAGATCTTTGTGTAAAATACAACACTCAACGAATGGTTTTAATATCAACAGACAAGGCCGTAAACCCAACAAACGTTATGGGGGCAACAAAAAGAATTGCCGAAATGATATGTCTTGATAGAAGTAAAATGAACTCCGAAACTAAATTCATGATGGTGAGGTTTGGAAATGTTTTAGGAAGTAGTGGTAGTGTTATCCCTCTTTTTAAAAAACAAATCAAAAAAGGTGGCCCCGTTACTGTAACACATCCAGAGATTACTCGTTATTTCATGTCCATTCCAGAAGCCGCCCAACTTGTTATTGAAGCTCAGACGATGGGTGAAGGCGGAGAAATTTTTGTTCTTGATATGGGAGAACCTTTTAAAATCTATGATGTCGCAAGAAAAATGATCGAACTATCAGGCTTTATTCCTGATAAAGAAATCACAATAGAATTTTCAGGTCTAAGGCCGGGAGAAAAACTATATGAAGAATTACTCGCAGATAAAGAGAACACTCTGCCAACAAAACATCATAAAGTAAAAATTGCAAATAGTAGAAATAATCGAGATGATTTCTCTATTTTGCTAAATGAGTTGCTAGCACTAACAGAAAATAGTAGTCATCAACAAATTAAATCTTTACTCAAAAAAATTGTTCCCGAGTACACTCCACAATGAAAGATAAACTTAGAATATTAAATGTGTGTATTAACATCGATCCAATAACTGGTGGTGGTACTGGCGAAAAAACAGTGCAACTAAGTCGTCATCTTGCTCGTTACAATCAACAGGTAGCTCTTTTGACCTTAAATATTGGGATTACAGATCAAAGAAAACAAGAATTGTCCGGAGTCAACCTCATTGTTCTTCCTTGCTTAAACCGACGTTTTTTTATACCTTTTTTTTCGTTATTAAAACTAAATAATATTGTTAAGCAACACGAGATTATACATTTTATTTCTCATTGGAATTTTTTAAATGCCCTTATATATATACTTGCTCGTATAAATAGTATTCCATACGCAATTTGTCCAGCAGGTGCCATGACTATTTTTGGCAGATCAAAGTTTTTAAAATATCTTTACGATTTTATTATTGGAAAATCTTTAATTAAGAATGCAAGATTTAAAATTGCTATAACAAGAGAAGAAGTCGAACAATTCTTACACTACACTTATGAGAGCAATTCAATCATTCACATTCCCAACGCCATAACCAAAGAGGGGCTTAAGATTAAAGACGATATAAATTTTAGAAAAACGTTCAACCTTCCCGATAATCCATTTCTACTATTTGTTGGCAGACTCAATTTAATCAAAGGTCCAGATTTACTACTTCGCGCTTTTGCGCAAACACATCACAAATATCCAGATTGCCATTTAGTTTTTGCAGGTCCTGATGAAGGATTAAAGGAAATGCTTTTAGAAATTGCCACAAATATGCACATTAGAAATAAGATACATATTTTAGGTCATGTCAATGCAGAATACAAATCAATGATGTATCATGCATGCACTGCTTTAATCATACCATCACGTCATGAAGCAATGAGTATTGTGGCACTAGAAGGTGCCATTTGCAAAAAACCAATCATCTTTACAAATCGATGTGGAATTGAAGATTTTGCAACGACAAATTCAGGTATCATGGTAGATGCGACACAAGAATCGATCTCGAAAGGTCTACAAACACTGCTTACAAAGCCAGAAAGTATAGAGGCCATGGGAGAAAACGCAAGTTTTCATGTACGACAAAACTATACATGGGATGCAGTAATACCCCAGTATATAAAATTATATCGCTTGGCAATATTCAAAACAGACTTGGCATGAAGATATCCATAGAGTATCTTTTATAAAAAATTATATTTTGGAGTTACCCCAATGAAAAGCAGAGTTTCTCAACAGCTGGAACTTTTACAAAATGCGCAGTATTTTAAAATTGTTTGTGGGGCCGGCAATGAAAATGCAGAAGAGGTTAAAAAACTTGCATACATTTATACACTAGCTGGTGCAAATGGTTTTGATGTATCTGCAACAATCGAAGTGATTGAGGCCTGTAATCAAGGCATTTCTTTAGCAGAATCCAAAGCAAAGACACTTGGCATCGATATTTTCATCCGTCCATTTATCACAGTTAGTGTGGGAATGGCAGGAGACCATCATGTGCGTAAGGCCACAATCACAACTAGATGTATTAGGTGCAAAAAATGTATACAAATATGTCCAAACAACGCTATTTCTCACGAATTAATTGTTACAAAAGAACTCTGCATAGGTTGTGGACACTGCCAATCTATTTGTCCTGTAAAAATTGAGGCAATTGAATTTTCGCATAATGCAAAAGACTTAGAGCAACTATTACCAAAGTGTCTCCGAGCTGGCGCAGAAAATATTGAGCTACATGCGGCCGTTTCTGATGATACAACTATTATGAGAGAGTGGGAGTTGATTAAAAGAGTTAACCCAAACCACTTCAATTCTATGTGCCTAGATCGACAACATTTGTCTAATGTCGCTCTAATTAATAGAATCAAAGAAGCAAAAGATATCGCCAAAGATTTGTTTATTGTTCAAGCGGACGGTATCCCCATGAGTGGTGGTAAAGATGACTATCAAACAACTCTACAGGCCGTTGCCATTGCTGATATAATATACAAAGAGTTTCATCACAATAAAAAACATATTCCATGGAAAGATTTTTACGTTTTATTATCTGGTGGAACAAATGGTGTCACCGCAAAAATGGCAAAAGAGTGCGAAACGCCATATCACGGATTATCAATTGGCACACATGCACGAAAAATAATAAAAGAGTTTCTAAAAACAGAACAGATATATCAAGACGATCAATTTTTAAATAATGCCATAAAAATTGCAAAAGAACTGGTCGATACCAGACTGCTGGCACAAAAGGCATAAAAATGTCATCTATTAGAATAAATAACTTAATTGTAAAAGATATAAAATTGATAATTTTTGATAAAGATGGGACATTGATTGATATCCACCACTATTGGCTAAAAATGATTCAGTGCCGGGTGAACATAATCATTGATCGTTTTTTTCAAGACGATCCACAAAAAGATTTATATCACTATGAAATATCAGAATTTCTTGGTGCCGATCTTAAAAAAAATAAATTAAAACCGGAAGGGCCTATTGGTGTTTTTCCTCGTAAGCAAATTATAAAAAAGCTTCAAGAGAAACTACAACAATTAAATACTCATCTTACTGAGGAAGAAATAGAGAGTGTATTTAAAAAGGCAGATGTAGAGTCTGAACAAAAATTAGATGACTTTATTGTACTGCTTCCTGGAGTTAAAAAATTTATTGATGCAATTTGGCAAAGCGATATAAAAATCGCAATCGCAACGACAGACAACACCCATCGTGCTCAACTTGCTATGCAGTCTTTAAATATACAAGATCGATTTTCAATCATTGTAGGAGCAGATTTAGTTACAAATGCAAAACCATCAGCTGAGCCATGTCTCAAAATTTTTCAACATGAAAATATTGATCCAGAATTTACGCTCGTAGTTGGAGACCACCGCGTTGATATAGAAATGGCAAAAAATGCGAAGGCCAGATCAATTGCAGTTTTGACTGGTCTTGGTGATTGTGAAATGCTAAAAGAAGCAACTTATATAATAAAGACATTTTATGACTTAGAAGTGATTGTATGATTAAAAAAAATTTTGTTAAAGAAAAGATAAAAAAAAATATTCCTGTAATGGGTACCTGGAACACGATTGGACACCCACTGGTAACAGAAATTTTAGCTCAAAGTGGTCTTGATTTTGTTGTTATTGACTGCGAACATGGGCCTTTAGTTTTTAATGAAGTTAATAATTATGTAAATGCTTGTGAAATACATGAGGTCTCTCCAATTATTCGTGTTCCAAGCAATAAAGATTGGTATCAATTACAATCTCTAGATCAAGGTGCACACGGAATAATTGTTCCTCATATTGATACAAAGATAGAGGCCGAAGAATTTATTAAGAATCTAAAATACTATCCAAAAGGAACAAGAGGATTTACTCCATTTACTAAGGCAGGAGGATTTTCTGGGGGAA
>CAZCDT010000051.1:9039-22000 GCA_964497525.1 uncultured Bacteriovoracaceae bacterium | reverse complement strand
AATAGTCTATACTCTCGACTAGTGAATTTACAAGAGATATACTTATATAGTTAGATAAATACTTCGAACAGAGGTTTAAGTAATATTTAAGGATTTATATGAACGTATTTTATGTTTTTACTTTGATGGTTATATTGTTTTTATCTTCATGTGCTTCTAATAATAGTATAAATATAAAAACACATGATTTTAATCGCAGACCGCTACATGTAGTATGGTTTCAGTTGCCCGGATTTGATGAAGAGCAAATTGCACTGCTAAGGTTTTCAAACGGCGAGCTTGGAGATAAGGTGAGTTATGAAAGATCAAAGTGTATCGGTAAGATTTGGAATTATAATAGTTACGAATTAAGACCTAGCTCTGAAAAAGTTTTGTTATCACAAATTCTTGGAACTAAGAATATAAAAACAGCGTCTTGTTTAATTTTTGAAAACCCAATATGGGCCGAAAAAGATTTAGAAAATTATTCAGTTTATATTTTAGAGGCCGGCAACAAAAGTTCCACCAATAAATTACGTGAGGCATGGAGTTGTAAAGATCACAATCCTTTTAATAAAAGAGTAAAATATTTAAGGATGCAGCCTTTTGAAAGCAGTAATGATAATTTATTTCATCAACAAGAAAAAATACCAAGTGTTCCTGGCATATATTATGATAAGTCATGTCAAAAAAATGGGTGCTTTTCTAGCATAACATCGAATGTTGATGCCATTTTTAATAAGTTAAAATCTGATGACTCATCATACTTTTTTATTATTCAAGATTATCACCTGGAAGAAAATCTAAAGAATAAGAATTTTATTGGAGTGACAGATTCTTTACGTGAGCTTGAAAAACTGTATGCGAAATTTATATCTGAAGCATCACGAGATCATGATATGTTGGTACTAATAACAACTGCAACGTCAACAGGACTCGTTTTTCCGGCCGCAGGAAATAAGTGGGAGGGGTTAGAAAAAACAGGTAGTTATTTAACTTATATGGAATCTAAGTTGCAATCTCCAGTGTTTGCGGATGGGGCCAGTGCTGAAAATTTTTGTGGAATGTATGAAGCTGATGAAATCCGAAAACGTCTGTTCTGGTCACCACCTAAGAAAAGATTATGGGATTATTTATTTTAGCCAGAGTTAGGAATGATCAAGGAACTACTGTTTTTAGGCCAAATCACTTTTTGTTATTTGATATGTTTTTTTACAATAATCGCATTTTGTTTCGATTATATCATTGCTAAATAGCGACTCTTGCTCTTTTTTTTCTAAGGCCTTTATGCCGATAATAAATCTCTCCTTCGAGCAAGAGCAAGAAAACTCAACATTTCTTGTTCCTAAAAACTTCATCCCAAGGCCAACAAATGAACTCTTAATTTCGCTTGGATTTTGTAAGTTTTTTAAAAATAAGTCATTGAAATTTTCATTAAACAAATTCCAATATTCATGAGGATGAAGCACTGCTGTGCTCTTTTCATCTCCTTGAATTGGTGGCAGCTTCATAATCATGATGCTTTGGTCGCTGTTAGAGGATAATTTTATACTACATTCAAATTGATAGGTCGTGCTAAAAATTTTATTCATGACATCTTCAAAAGTAGAATCTTTTAGTTCAATTACCGAAGTATAGGGGGTTTTCCCCTTGGTAGAGAGTTTAACAATGCGACAAACGCCGTTAATTTTTTTAGGAAAGTTATCAAATGATTCTGGAATTAGAACCGTTCTTGTCTGTCCCGTAGATGCCACCTCTATCTTGTAGCGAAAGAATGGTGCATCAGAATCGATATAGACTCCAATAAGCTCGGTTAGTTTTAAAAATGAGATAATTGGCTGAACCGCAAGAAGAGAATTTCTAAAAAAATGAAGACTATTTCCCTTGATATTATGAGTTGTGATAAGATCGCAGACAAGTTTTTGACCCTCTAAAAAATGGACGGCATAATTGTTTTTATCGTCTAAAAAGGTATAAATTTGGCTTTGATTAAGCATACTTTCTCCGTATAAAATAATACGATTATATATAGCAGTTAGTTTATATTTTGGCCAACGTAGAAATGACGGGTAATAAATGAGTTTGAATCTTCACTTTTGTTCATCTCTTGAAAATATTATTAAAAAAAATGAAATTATTTTTAAAGAAGATTCAGAAACTGTTTTATGGATTTCTCCCGATCCGATACGTGCAGATAATATACGATATGTTTTTCAGGAAAAATTTAAACAAGGCATCCAAAGTATTACGATTGCAACTTATCTTCGTCAACAAATAGCAAGAGATTTTCCTTATGATGGAATAATTGCCAAGAAAGATTTGTTACTAGAGTTGTCTATTTTGTGGAATGCGATATTTCCAGATAGATCATATGATGAGTTTTTTAAATTATTTAATATATTTACTGACCTTCGTGGGAAAGTCTCTAGTCAGATTTTATGGCAAGAAGTTTGTGAAAATTTTGATCAGGCAGATAGAATAATTTTAAATGTTTTCTGGGAGCATGTTGAGAATGGATCTATATGTGATGAGCATCGTGCAATAAAAGAATTGTCAAAAAAAAATATAAAACAGGAAGAGAAATATGGACATATCTGTTTCTGGGGATTTTCTCAGATATCTGCCGTGCAAATGGATTGGATTAAAAATCTTTCAGAAGTCTGTGATGTATGGTTTTTCTTTTTTAATATTAGGTATGATGAGTTGCCACCCAAGAGTTGGCCAATATGGCTTTCTGTTTTTTCTCGTGTAATACAAGATGATTATGTAAATGATGTTAAGGGGCAGGTTTTTGCAATAAACAGAGGAGAGCTCGGAAGTATTATTGGAAGTAATTATAAGCATCATTCTTGTTATGTGGCAGATGATGATGTTAAAACAAATTTTTTGCAAGAATTAATTTCGAGCGAAACTGGTTTTAAAGTACAAGTAGATTTGGTGAAAGAAGAGTTATTGTATTTGGTTAATGAAATAGAAAGATGTTTTGTCTTTGGTGCTCATCCAAATCTCGCAGAGGAAATAATTTGCTATCTAAATGGTTTCATTAAAAGTAGTCTGTCGACCGAAGGCAAAAACTTTAAAATGGTTAAGGCCGCAGGTATAATTGTTGATGTAATAAAGCGTTATCAGATTTTGTCGGTAAAGAAACAAGATATAAATTATTTTTTTTGGCGCACTATTAAGGAATATGTTTTTTTATCTACGCCGAGATCTTATTTCGTTTCGTTAGGTGGAGGCATTTCAAATAATTCATTAAAAAGAGTTTCTGGATATAAAGAAATTATTGGTTCTTGGCAAGTTCCATCAGTTTTATGTGCGATGATGGAGTATCCAGGAGTGTCGTCGCGGTACCAAAGTATAGATTACCCTGAAAGTGTATTAAAGGTTTTACAGACAATTGCTCCAGCAGATAATGGGGCGTTAGATGAGTTGATGTTTTTTGGGTTTGTAGATTTTTTTTTGAGTGATATAAATCATGTTTTATTGCTAGATAAACGGCTTTTAGAAAAATCGTTTGCGTGGATTGGATTTATTGAAAAGAAAAAAATTGATATTGTGGTTGCCGGTGGTTGCGGAATAAACAGTAAAAATAAAAAAGCAAATTATTTGGATTTGTTAGTTAAAGAGTCATCAAAAATAAATTTGTCGGCAACGCTTTTGCAGTCGTATATAGACTGTCCAAGACAGTGTTTTATGAGCTATTTCTCTGGGTTGAAAGTGGATATTTTCACATCAACATTAATGCTAAATGCAGCGGAGTTGGGAAGAGTTGAGCATGAGGCAGTCGCTGCAATGTTTAGACTAAGCGAATATGATTTTAATGAATCTATTGTTGGTGATTGCTTAAATAATTTTCTTAAAAAAGAAGGTAAAAAATTAAGTGAAGGAGAGTATCAAAAAGCATTGAGTAGTATTATTGTTCACTCCAGAAATGGTTTTTTGTATCTTCGGCAACTGCTTACACTTTTTCCAGGAACTTGTTATTTTGAGTATTTAATAAGTGATGATTCAATCAGTGGTCGGATTGATTGCTTGATTTTTTTTAACGATGGAGAAGTTGGTGTTTTGGATTTTAAGCGTAGTAAAGGACAGATACCGCAAATATCTGAGTTTTTTAATATGGAAAAAATACAGTTATTGTTTTACCTAAATCATCTACCAAAAGAATTTAAAACAAGAAAACTGAAAGTTGCAGGATATTTATCGCTTAAAGATACGTCAGATTCCTTGATTTTTTCTGATGATTCTTGCATTTTTGGAAGTCGACAGATGCCGGAGATCGCGTTTTTTGATCGATATGATATTTTTGAGAAAGAGTGCTGGAGTTGTCTTAAAAAAGATCATCAATTTTTATGTAATCCACGTAAAGAAAAAATATGCGACCATTGTCGTTGGTCATTTTTGTGCTCTTCAAAGAGGTAAAAAAAATACCAATCAATGTGGTTTTTTAAAAAAGTGGTATACTTTTAGAATCATTACTATTTTTTAAGGAACAAGTTGTATGACTCTTCGAAAAAAGTTTTATTTTGTGTTTTTTATTTTATTTGCAGTTTTAAGTTTAGCGTTTGCGATTTTATCATCTCGCACAATATCTAGTACTTTTGCGAATTTAGAAAAGGAAATGACATTTGAAGACTTGCAAAGAATTGAAAAAACCATAGCACAAGAATCAGATCACATAAAGGCCGTAACTGGCGACTATTCGATGTGGGATGATACATATAACTTTATCTCTGGCAAAACTCCAGACAAGTCTTATCTAGAAAATAATTTTGCATCAACAACATTTAGCAACTTAAAAGTAGATGCAGCTATTTTTCTAAAAAAAGATCTAACTGTTTTTTGGAGTGGTATCGCTGAAGAGGAAGAGGAAATAACGAACAAAGTTTTACAGGATAAATTTGTAAAACATTTTAGATCTCTTTTTGATGACATTGATGCAGAAGGATTAGGTGGCGTTTTTTTGTTTGAAAAAATTCCGGTGCTGGTTGGAATCAGAGGGATTGTTAAAAGTGATGGTTCTGGAGATATTCGAGGATATATGGCCTTTATAGTTCACTTAGGGGAACATCGACTTAAGGCGATTAGAGATCGCTTGGGTCTTAATTTACATTTACATGATGTTGATTCATCGAAGATAAAACCAAAAGGTAAAGAATATTTTGTAGATATAAACGAAGATGACAATAGTATTATTGGCGCAGTCAATCAGCTTGGAATGGCAGGTAATCCAATTTTTGTCTATGAAATTAATAAAGATAGTAGAGTTATTGCCGCAGGTAAAAAGTATTTTTATAAATCATTTATAATGAGTGTTGCAATTTTAGTATTTGGCCTTTTGGCAATTGCCTTTTTGCTTGAACATAATATTTTAAAAAGACTTGGATTGTTAAAAGAAACTATGGATTCTATTGAAAAAACAAAAGATATTGGAGTTCGAATAAAAATAAACAATGCTCGGGATGAAATTGGTATTGTCGAAAATTCAATTAATAAAATGCTTGATTCGATTGACGCCTCTCAGAAAGAACAGGCCAAACTTCAACAACAAGTTGTTCATTCTGCACAGCTCTCATCTATTGGAACACTGGGCAGTAGTATTGCGCACGAGCTTAATAATCCGTTAACTGTAATTGTTGGATATGCGGGTCGAATTTTAAGAAAATTTAAAAAAGGAGAGGATGTTTCAAAGGAGTTTATTGAAGATAATTTAAATGTAATCATAGAGCAGGGCGGACGCATGGATAAGATTATAAATAGTGTTCGCACACTTGGACGAGATAGCAGTCATGACCCAGCAGAAACACTATCCCCAAATGAGATTATAGAACAGGCCGTTATTTTACTCCAGCATAAAATGCGGAAAAGAAGTGTTCAGTTTGAGTTTACGCCTGATATCACACTTCCAAATTTTACTGTTCATCGTGTTAATATTGAATCAGCAATTCAAAATCTTATAAATAATGCCATTGATGCATTTGATAATGTTGGTGATAGAGAGAATAAAGTTATCAAAGTTGTAGTTGAGAGATCGATAGATCAAAAAAACATTGTCTTTAAAGTAGAAGATAATGCCTCTGGAATTCCTAAAGATATTTTGGCAAAAATTTTTGAACCATTTTATACAACCAAACCCGCAGGCAAGGGTACGGGAATTGGATTATCTTTAACAAAAAAAATGATCGAAGATCATCGTGGCATGATTGCAGTTGAATCCGAGATCGGTATAGGAACAACATTTATAGTAAGCATTCCAATTTCTTGATACTCAACGCGGAGTGATCCTTTTGGCCAGACTACCAAATAAAGAACAAGAAGATGCAATTAAATCTTTGGATTGTGGATTGCTTGTTGCCGGTGCTGGTTCAGGTAAGACTTTTGTTATTGTAGAGAAAATTTTTTATTTGGCCGCGAAGGAATTAAGCAAAAATAGCGACCCCTTTTTAGTAGAGAATTTTTTTAAAAAGAAGGCGGTTGTAACATTTACAGAAAAGGCCGCGGAAGAGTTAAAGGCAAGAATTTTTCGAGAAGTTAAGGCGCGAATTGAAAATGACTTAGGAAATAAAAGTTTTTGGATTTTAATTGAAGAAAAAATAAAATTTTTATTTGTTGGAACTATTCACTCTTTGTGCAGTATGGCCTTGCAGAGTGGAGCCTGTGCTTATATAAAGGGTGCATTTGAAATTATTACAGATGTCGAGCATCGATTAAAAGTTAAAAAGATTATTGAAAAAATTCCTATTTCAAAAGAGATGTATGGGGATTTTACATGTGAGCTTTTTTTATATAATCACGATCAGGTGGTACAGGTCTTTTCAAAAATAATGCAAGATTCAGCGACAAGAGTCCTGTGGAACAAAGATCTTGGTGATGACAAACTAATGTTTAATTGTGAAGAAAACTTTTGGAAAGAATTTTTTTTAATAAATGCTTCAGATATCCAAAATATTTCAAGTATAAACATAAGCGATTATAAACAACACTCTGAAAAAAAATGGTTTTTAATTTTGGATGATTTTTTAAAGATTCTTAGTGAAGCAAGAATGAACTTTATGGGTATTACAAAAAAGATAGATGCCTTGTTTGTAGAGCATCAAAGAATGTCATCTCCGGATAAAAGGCTAGGATTAGTAAATCTTGTAGACGCATTTAGATTTATTTCTAAATTTAAAAGTTTTTTTAAAAAAAATATGGAGTTTTTGAATGCTTTTTTTTGCGAAAGCAAGCCTGGGATGTCTTGGGAGAAATTGTTGCGAGATGTTTTTAAAAATCTTGAGAATAACTATTTGTCGATACCAGGCCTTTCTTTTTCTGATTTAGAATATTACTGTTATCAAGGACTAAGAAACCAACAATTTGAACTTTTTGATTATTTGATTGTAGATGAATTTCAAGATACATCAGAAATTCAATATGATATTTTAAAAAGATTACTTACGAATCAAGGAAAGATTTTTTGTGTTGGAGACAAAAAACAGGCAATTTATAGATTTCGAGGTGGTGAAATTGAATTGATAGATAGATTGGAGTCAGAAAAAGCTAATGCTTTGTTTTTAACAAATAATTATCGTTCCTGTCCTAATATTATAAGGTTTAACAACGCTTTTTATTCGTGGCTTATGCCAGAAATTTCATTAGAGCAGGCCGTGCCTGGCATGCCTGGGATTGAAGGTAATGGAGTGGTTGCGGAGCTTGTTTTAGATAAATGTTTAAATGAAGATCTTGGCGAAGAACAAAAGTGTTTGTTAGAGAGTGAGTTAATAGCTAAAAAAATTATTGATCTAAAGAAGAATCATCCGCGGATAGATATTGCGGTCTTATATAAAAAGATTTCTCCGTCGAGATATTTATTAAAAACATTAAAGGCAAATAACCTTAGTTATCGAGCACAAGTGAAGCTAGAACTTCTTGATGATCCTATATTCATCATTTTAATGATGTGTACAGAGCATCTGTTAAAGGCAAAACACGAAAAAGATTTTTTTAATTTACATCAAAAAATAAAAGGCATTTTGTACTATTTAGATATAAGAGATGATAAGTTTAGCATAGAGCTAATTAAAAAACTTCATAAAGATTATTCTCTTTATGGATTAAAGGCCGCATTAGATATTTTTTTAATTCAGACGGGTATTCGTAACTCGTTTTTCTCATATAATTTAGACTTGTTTGATAAAATTATTGAAATGCATGGTTCATCGTTAGAAAAAATATTTTTAATGTGTGAAGAGCAAAGTAAACGAAAATATTCAATTAGCATTACTTTCGGAAATGATACAAATCCCATTCAGATAATGACTGTTCACTCATCTAAGGGTTTAGAATTTGATGCTGTAATTTTAGGTGGAATAAATGGCAATGACAATTATAAACAGAGAATGGATATGATAGGAAAATTGCCAGGAAGCTATAAGTGGAAAAGGGCCGTAACGGATAAGACGTGGCTTAAAACTCCAGCAATGATTATGGAAGAAATGATAGATAAGATAAAAGAATGTCAGGAGGGAAAAAGGCTTTTATATGTTGCAACAACTCGTGCAAGGAAGTTTTTGATATGGCCAGATTTAAAGCTAGATGATGGTGAAGAAGATATAAAAGAAAGCACTCGTTGGATTAAGTATTTTAGAATTTTTAAAAAACAAGGGGTATATGATATTAATAGTGAAGGACTTGTTGTTGATGTAGGTTCCTTGTCTGAAAACGATAATTTTAATCCGCCAATTTTTCACCAGGATTCTGTGGGGATTATCGACAGTCTATATCAAAGAGATATTGCAAGTATTGGAGTCGTTGGGGAGTTGTCGGCAACAAAGATCGTTGCACTGTATTTATGTCCAAGAAAGTTTTATCTAGAATCTGTTTTGCATATAGATCAAGACAACCTTGTATCTTGGTCTCTTAATTATATACAAGAGACTGATGATAAAGAATTTGTTTCGGACGCAAAAAGAGGAACAAGGCTTCACTTGCTATTATCAAAGTATGTTCTATCTAGGGACGAGCATATATTATTTCCTCGTGGAATGAGCATAGATAATCAATTAGCATTAGGTTATGCAAAAAATTTAATAGATAGCATTTGCGGTCAAATAAAAAGCGAACTTGAAGTCAAGTTTTTGCTCGGAGGACAAATGATTTCGGCGGTTTTAGATCTTTTTATCGAAACTCAAGATCATATTGAAATTTGGGATTTTAAGACCGGGGGGCGATGTGAAGAAAAAATGCTGTCATATCTAGAACAGTTAAAACTTTATGCATATGGAATTTATCAAACAACAAAGACAAAAAAAAAGGTGCATCTTTTAGTTGTTTGGATAGATGAAAAGTGCACGGATCGTACCATGTTTGAATATGTGCAAATAGAAGATGCCGTATCTTCTTTGTGGAGTAAGATTTCAGACTTATCAATAGTAAATAACAGACACTGTTTGTCTTGTATTTATAACAAATTGTGCAATTTGGGATAGAGACAATGTCATACCTTTTTACTTTATTGTTTTAGCGACTACTCACAGACCTTTTTTGATCTCTTGCTCTCAGTTTATGATGTGTTAAAATTAATCTTGGTTAGGTGTATCATTTACTGGAGAAGTTTATTTATGAATAAAAAAATCTTATTCTTTTTTTGTGCAATGCTTTTTTTACTGATCGATATCTCTACTTCTTATGCCGGAGAAGATTCAACATACGATTTTGCATGGCTTGATCCAGACAAAAAAGTGTATGTGCTTCAAAACAGAAAGTTTTTTAAAAACAGGAAAATTCATGTTTCTTTAGGTGGAGGAATTACGACTTCTGGTGCCTTTGTAGATAGTAATAATATTCAAGGAAGGGTTGGGTATTTTTTTTCTGAGGACTGGGGATTTGAAGGCGTTTTTTCTAAAAATAGTGGCAAAGAAAATGTGACAGCGGAATCTGTAAGGCAGTCTGGTACAATCCCATTTAGACGAGTTGTAGATGATTACATGGGGGGAATGATCTTGTGGTCTCCATTTTACGGAAAGGTTAATACTTTTGGAGCAATTGTATACTTTGATTGGATATTGGGATTAGGATATGGAAAATTAAATGAGCACAACAATAAAGAGGCCGTTGTAAATAGAATAAATGAGACAGACAAAAATGAAAGTCACAGCGGAATCATGTGGACAACAGGATTAAAATTCTATCTAAGCCAAAGCTGGTATGTAAGGTTTGATGTGACCACAATGCACTATAAAGCACTAAGTCCTGCGGCAATTACAACAGGCGGGAAGCAAAAATATTATTCCAATTACGACTTAGCACTCAGTCTTGGAGCAAATTTTTAAATTTTAAATAAGGTATGATGACATGATATCAAAAATCATTACTCTAATTATTGCATATAGCTCTCTTAATTGTTTTGCAGATATTAATCGGGCAATGGCCATATATAATAAGACTGGTAATCAGATTAGCAACTATCCGCATGTGGCAAAAGAGCTGGTTGCCGATGGTTATTATTTTGCCGCGATGCCGTTTTTAAAAGAGTATCTTGTTGATCATAAAGGCAGTTGGCATGGTGATGTCGATGGTCTTATTGATCAGGTGATCTCTGTTGTTGGCCCTAAACAATTTGAAGTATTGCCGGAGAGTGTTTTACAAAGATCAAAGGCGCCAGTTGTAAAATATATTTTGGCACGAAAATATTTTCGAATAGGTAAATATAGTGAGGCATTAGATCAGATAAAAAATAAAATTCCAGATAGACATTTTATTATGCCGTATGCTTTATTGCTGCAAGGAAGTATTGAAACGATTCTTAAAAAGCATGATCATGCGATAAATTCTTTTAATGAATGCATAAGTACCTCTGTAAAAAATAGTGATAGAAATATAGAAAAAAGGAATGTGGTAAACCGCGACTACTGTTTGGTTGGTATTGCAAGAAATTACTTTGCAAATGGCCAATACGATAAAGCATATACAAAATACCAAGATTTATCTAAAAACTCTTATGCGTGGCCAGAAATACTCTTTGAAGAGGCCTGGAATAGTTTTTATCAAAGAGATTATAATAGGACACTAGGAAAACTTGTTACATATAAAGCGCCTATTTTTTCGGATTTTTTTAATCCAGAAATTGATGTGTTAATTGCCTTAACATACTTAGAGCTTTGCTTGTGGAAAGATGCCGATTTTGTTGTAGATAATTTTAATAATGCTTACAGGAAAGAATTTGAATTGATAATGGCATTTTTGAAAGAGAAGAGATCTTACGCATCGTTTTATAAATTGGTAACTGAAAAAAGTGAATATGCTTACGGGAATACGCTTTTGCAAAGAATGCTTAAATCTATAACAAAAGATCCAACTTTTGTTGAAATGGAAGAAGTTTTGGGTCTTGCCAAACAAGAGTTGGATAGAGTTCGACAAAATAAACGCACAGTTTTTAATCGCTACGTTGAACGTGGAATTTTAGAAGGAATGGTTTTGCAAAGAGATATTATCGGTGGACATATACAAAAGGTACTAAGGCAATATTAAGCACAAATGAAAAAAGCATTTGAAGGATTAAGTTACATAAAGCTAGAAATGTTATCGCTCAAAAAAGATTCTTTATATGATGTAAGTTCTGCACAAGACAGAATGCGTGGAGATATAAAAAACTTGCAAAGAAATGATCGGCAATATTTTTGGAAATTTAATGGTGAATTTTGGGCAGATGAACTTGGAGACTATGTGTTCTCCCTAAAATCAGAGTGTAGAAAATGAAGATAGCTTTATTAAAAATTATCTCTCTTGTTCTTTTTGCAACGACACTTGTTTTTGCACAAGTCGAAGAACGAAGGAATCAGTTAATTGAGGTTGTTGACTCCGAAATTATAGAGTTATTAAAAATTAACAAAATTAATGGAGGAGAAGATCCAATTGTTTTGCTTCGAGTTGCAGAGTTGTATTTAGAAAAAGCACGCTTAATTAAGGAGAGAGAAAACGACAATTATCTAAGGCTTTCTCCACAGGTTAGAAATTCTACTAAAAAGAGTAACTATTTTAAGACATCGGGTAAATATTTCGATCAAGCACAAAAAATTGGTAGATCACTTGTAAAAAAATATAAGAAGTTTCCAAAAAGAAGCGAGGCTTTGTATATAATAGGATACAATGCAAAAGAATTTTTAAAGATTAAGGATGCAGAACAATTTTTAGCACAAGCGATAAAAGAGTCTCGCGCTGGAACATCTGTAAATATAAAATCAAAGCTAGCACTTGCCGAGATTTATTTTAATCAAAAGAAGTTTGCACATGCTGAAAAACTTTATGAATCAGCTCTTCGTAATTCAGAAAAAAATAAATGGTGGACAAAAGACGCCTATTCCCTCGGTTGGTGTTATTATCATAATAAAAAATATGACAAGGCCATCTCAACCCTTCGTGAAGTTTATGACTATAGTAAGCAAAGTGAATATGTTGATATGTCTAAAGGCGTAGAAAAAGACATTGCCCTTTTTTATGTAAATGCAGGTCGGATCGAGGATGCTGTTTCTTTTTATCAAGAAATTGGTGCAAATCTTTTTCAAAGTTTAATGCGAGTAGGAACGCAAATGACAGCAGGTTCGAATCCTTTAATTGCTGAAAAGGTATATGAAAAAGCGAGAAAATATAAAAGTAGTGAGGCCGAAGACGTTGAGATATGTGTGGCACTACTTGGTATATATGATCGGTTTGGAAGAATCGAAAAGCACTTAACTATTTCTAGAGAACTTGCAGATTATCATAAAAAAGGACTTCTATCCAAATCCCAATACGACATCACTTTACATCAAGTTAAAAAGCAGGTTGCCTATTTGCAACGTCAAGTTATGAGCAATACCTATAATCATGATGCTAAAAAGAAGATGGCAAAAACCAAGCAGACTGTTGAGTTTTTTGAAATCCAAAAAATATTAGAAGGCGATGCCGGATGGCAGCTTGATTTTTATATTGCCGAAGAAAAGATAGATGCGTTTTCAAGAATGGT
>CAZCDT010000051.1:0-9029 GCA_964497525.1 uncultured Bacteriovoracaceae bacterium | reverse complement strand
GAAGAGGCCGCAGAAAAATATTCTCAAGTAATGGAGATGGCCAAAAACAGAAAGAATACAAAATTGTATAAGTTATCGCTAAATGGATTGCTTCTTGCGGCCGGGAATAAAGGTGTATCTAAAGATACTCAGGAAAAATATATTGTTGCAGGATATTTGGCATTTTTGGCAAGTGATTCACGAAGTGAAAAAGCTTTTTTAATTCATCAGAAGTTGTTTAATTATTATATGGGAAAAGGAGACATCGAAAAAGCAGAAGAAAGATTGTTAGTTTTTAAAAAGATATATCCAAGGGCCAATGATAAACATGAAGCGATGTTTGCTCAGATTGTAGAATACTATAGGAGTAAAAATGATTTAGACGGTGTTAGAAAATGGGTTGGAAGAGTAAAGAATAAAGATTTTATTATAAGTAAAAAGCTTGCAACAAAAATAAATCAATATTTGGTCGCATCGATTCTTGATGGTGGTGAACGAGCCCTTAGTAAAGGTGATAAAAAAACTGCTCTTTTGACATATCTTGCAATTTATAAAGACGATACTGTTGATGATAGTGCAAAAAAGAATGCTGCATATAACATTGCTCTTTTGTTTCACGAGCTTGATGATTTGAAATTAACGTATGGTTGGGTTGAGCGAGCTTTGCAGATGATGAACGCTGATGAAGTAAATAGGTTTAATAAATCTTTTTTAGTGATTTCGGCAGAGCTCTATAATAGAGGTATGAATCAGGAAGCAATAAATATTGCTCATACTGTTTATATGAAAACTTGCTCTGTAGGTAACGAAAATAAGAAGAATTTTTATAAAAATTTAATTTCTATGCATCTTGCAGATGGAAATTTATCTAAGGCCCAAGAAGTTATTAGTAGTGGCAGAAAATGTGGTATTGCCAATAACATTATCAATGAGCAAGAGCTTGATGTTTTGCGGACTTTGTATCTTGAAGAACGGTGGAGTGTCGTTGAAGATTATATTAATCGCCTAGATGGAAATAGCGATAATATTCCACATTTAATTTATCCGTTAAGTTTAATGTCTAAAGCCTACCAGAAAACGGGAAGGGATCGGTTGTCTACAGAGGCAAAGAATAAAATGGTAAAATTTTATTCACAAAGTAAAGCTAAAAAAATGAAAGTCCCTTTAGAGGCATTGGATGCAATTGCTGAAAATGAAATTATAGGGCTTGAAAAAGAACTTGAAGTTAGTATTAAAATAAAATTAGAATTTCCAGAAACTACCTATAACGCACGATTAAAGCAGCGGCTTGAATCTTTGGATAAATTAACCGCTAGTGCCGTGAAAATTTTAGATATTGGTTCTGGCAAAGGAATAGTAAAAACCTATCAAATATTGGTTGAGGGATATATCTCTTGTGCAGAGGATATTGCAAGCTTTACGCCTCCAGAGAAATCAGAAGAGTATGTTGCATCTTTTAAAAAAGGAATGGAGGCCCTGATTGCTCCACTAAGAAAACAGGCAAATGATTATATGCAGGCCGCAAGAAAACAAATAAGAGAAAATAGTATTTTGTCACAAGATAATTATTGGTTCTTAACCGACTCAAAATATCCTTTTAAGCTACAGTATAATTATTTGCCGGGAGCTGTAATTATGGATAGGGGTGGTAACAGATGATGAGTATAAAATTATTTTTTAAAGTATTACCTGTTTTTATGATTGTTGCGGTAGGATGTTCTTCAACATCAAAGCAGGATGTATCAAGTTCTAATGTTGCTCCAAAAAGTGTTGAGGAGTATGTAAGTGGACTCGATAACAAAGATTTTATTAAGCCTTTACCAGTAAAATTTGATCCACATGAGGATCAATACGTTCAAGGTGCAGAGGATTGGGATTCGTTGGCAAAAGAAACGATTGCCCGAACTCCTCAAGCGCGCATTGAAACGATTGCAAAAGAGGGGCCTGTTGCTCAAATTGCATCACTTTGTTATCAGGGTAAATACTTAGATGGATACAAACTTGGAGATTCTCTTTATTCTAAATATAAGTCTCATCCCGGATATTGGAATCAGTTAGGAACTTGTTATTTGCTTCAGAAAAATTGGCGAAAGGCTCAGCTGTTTTATAATAAGTCCTTAGACGTTAATAAAAATTATGCGCCAGCAATTAATAATCTTGGTGTTATTTATCAAAATGAAGGCAGAGATCAAAAGGCAATTGAAGCATATAAAAAATCAGCAGAGGTTAATGCTTTTTCAATTACGCCAATGTTTAATTTGGGACATCTATACTTAAAGTATGGCCTAGTTGGAGATGCCCAAAAAATATTTCTAAGTCTTCACTCCTATAATAGAAAAGATCCAGATGTTTTAAATGGCTTGGCAAATTGTTATTTTTTAAATGGTGAGTTGGTTAATGCTATAAAAACTTTTTCAGCTATTGAGAAAAAGTTTTGGAGCCGAGCCGACATTGGAATTAACTATGCCTTAGCATTAAAGTTCTATGGAAGAGTCGGTGATGCAAAGACTGTTTTTGCTCATATTGATTCAGGTAAACTTGGGGGTCTTTCTGATTATTATGCAAAAGCTTCGCGATATCTAGGAGAGTAAAAGATGAAAGCATTGCTGTTTATTTTTGTTTTGCTGGCCATCGTATTTGATACTTCATTGGCACAAGAAAAAAAGGGAAAAACAATTTTTAAATACAAGCAGTATGAAAAGTTTGATTTTGATGATTTAGTTGTTGATGCTGGTTCTGGAGGCCCTGGAGATTTGTCAATTGCTCCAAGGTTTCAACAGAAATTTGAAAACAAGCTCCCATATAGGAAAAATTTTAATCCTGAAATTAGAAGAACAATTTCTAGAGTTAAATAACTAATAACTTTTTTCAAGGAAGAAGAGAGTGAATAATATAGAAAGAAGAAAAAGTGGTGATAGATTAAATCAAGATAACTTATTTCAGCTTGTGCCGGCCCAAAAAGGCCCAGGTAGAAAGAGTTTGGTTATAGGAAAAAAAAGAATTGTGGTTGGAAGGCTGCAAACCTGTGACGTTATTTTGTCTGGTGCAGATGTAACATCGATTCATGCAATCATCGAGATATATGGAGATAAATTTCATGTTTACGACATGAATAGCAGAAATGGGACTTTTGTTAATGGTCAAAAAATAGTTCATCAAGAATTTAAAATTGGTGATGTATTAAGATTTTCAACGCATGAATTTATTTTTCGTGAATTTGTGCGTGATGAAGCAGTGCCGCCAGTCTTAGATATGCTGAGTACTTCAGAGATTGATGATAAAAATGAGGAGCCTCAAAACGCTAATAAGTCTTTACCTCTTAATACAAAAGAGTTTCCTTCTGAGAAACCAAAAATATTGCCTAGTACAAAAAATATTGCACCTCAAATAGAGTATCCGCTTGATCGAGATCCTAAGGCAGATTACTGTGAATATATTTTTGAAGATTCAAATGAGATTATGCCAATATTTAACTACGATCGTCAGGATTCTTCTGTAGAGGTCATTATTTTATTTGATGATAGGATTATGTCGGTTGATTATTTGCCAGCAAAAAATGGAGTGTATAAGTTAGTCGGGGCAGGGGCTTCTAGTAGAGATATTGAGTATGCATATTTGGCAAAGAAAGATAAGTTTCCTTTTATAGAGATAAAAAATAAAAATATTTTTGTTAATATTTTGCCTGGATATGATTTGATGCGATTTACTGACAAGAAAATAACCGGCAAACAGGATGCCGGTCAGATTTCTTTAGAAAAATCAGAGATTGTTCGTTTTCTTAATGGTAAAATTCAAATTTTTGTAAGAGGTTCGGAGGCTCCTCCAAAGGTTAGACCTGCTCCATTATTTAGTAAAGATAGTGAATTTAAAAAATACATGTTCATCTGTTTATTGTTTTTTATGCTTGGCGGAGCCGTATTGTCAATGATTGAGGTGAATAAAGAAGTACTAGAAGAAAAAGTTCCAGAGAGAGTTGCTACTATTTTATATAAGGAAAAAAAGGAGCCTCCAAAACCAAAGCCGGTTGAGCAAGTTGTGAAAATGGAACCTCAAAAACAAGCGGTTCAAAAAGCTCCGACACCTGTACCTGAAAAAAAACCTGTTGTTGAGACAAAAAAGGTTGCGACAACAACAAAAGCAAAGGCCGAGAAGTTACCACCCATTCCCGATAAAAAAGTTGTTCAAAAACCAATAGTGAGTCCAAAGGCCGGTAATAGTGGTAAACCAAATATAAGAGCTGCGGAACAAAATGTTAAAGTTGAATCACAAGTTTCAAAGGGTAGTGTTGACACATATAAATCACAAGATTTTTCTAGCACAATGAACTCGTTACTTAGTAAAGGTGGTAGCGCAAAAAGTTCCAGAAGTGTTGTTACGGAATCTGGTGGTGTTGGTACAACTGGACTTGCAGGATCTGGTGAATCGGCGACTGCTTTAGAAAGAGCAAAGGTTAGTGGTAAAGTGGGCAGTATTGCTGGAGCTGCACAGGGGCGACTTGAGGCAGGAATTGGTGCTGAAGGAATTGCAGAAAAAAAAGGATCCTATATGGTAGGAGTTCCTTCAGACACTGTAGTGCTTGGTTCAATGGATCCAGATTTAATTAGAAAAATTTTAATGGATCATTTGCCGCAGTTTAGATCTTGTTATCAAAGAGAATTAGAAAAAGCCGCTAGTAATTTCTCAGGAGTTGTTCCTCTTGACTTTGTAATCGGTTCGACTGGAGCTGTTACTAAGGCCGCTGTTAGTAATACAGATGGGGATGTTCCACCACAAGTAATTGGGTGCGTGTTAAATGTACTTCGTGGTATTCGGTTCCCACAACCTCTCGGCGGTGGAGTTGTTGAAGTTAAACAACCAATGAACTTTAGATCTAGCGTGCAATAGAACTTGCGACATATCAGTCTAAAGAGTATGGATCTACATCAATTTTTAATGATACGCTATAGTGTGGATTAAACATTTTTTGAAATGTTTTAAGCATGGTATGCATCTCTTTAAATTCTTTACCTCTTATCATTAAAGACCATGTATATTTATTCGATTTTTTTTCGACAATGGCCGCTCTTGGACCCAATATTTCCACAGATGGAAAAGATGCTTTTATCAGATGAGTAATAATTTTTTGTGCATTAAAAGATTCATGCTCAACTTTATCTTGATACTTTGATGTAAAGTATAACATTATTAATTTATAAAAAGGGGGACATTGACAAATTTTTCGAATCTCAAGTTCTTCGTAATATATTTCACTAAAGGTTTGTTTTTTTATATGTTCAAAGACTCTGCTTTGTGGATTATTTGTTAAGATTAATACTTCACTTTTATTGCCAAATCGACCAGATCGACCAGCGACTTGAGTTAGTAATTGGTATGTTCTCTCGACAGATCTAAAATCAGGGAAATTAAGTTGGGCATCTATCCCTAGGATAACGACTAAGTTTACATTTTTAAAGTTATGTCCCTTTGAGAGCATTTGAGTACCAACAAGGATATCTATTTGTTGTTCGTGAAAATCTTTTAATGTATTTGTTAATTGATTAAATGTTGTTATTTCATCGCGATCAAATCGCTGGATTGTAGAAGTTTTAAAAATAGATTTTAGAATTGATTCTAATCTCTCGGTCCCAAATCCTTTTTGGTATAAATTCATATTTTGACAGTGTGGACAAATTTCTGGACGTGGGATGGCATAATCACAGTAGTGGCATGCCATTGTATTTTTTCTATAATAATATTTAAGAGAAATAGAGCAGTTTGGGCATTCAAAGTTATGTCCACATGATGGGCACTGAATGTAATTTGCAAATCCTAATCGATTTACAAAAACCAAGACTTGCTCTTTTTTTTCTAAAGCTAATTTTATTTTTTCAACGACATCACCTGTAAATGGCCAAATATTTTCTTGATCTTTTTTTATGTCATCTTTTTCTTTTTTCTGTCTAGAAGATACTAATTGGATATCAGGTAAGGAGGTTTGGTTATATCGAGATGTAAGCGTATGATAAAATGTTTTATCTTTTTGAGCCATCTTGTAATTATAAAAAGTTTCAACAGATGGGGTTGCCGACCCTAAAACAACAGGAATATTTTGATCTTGTGCGATTTTTGTCGCGACATCTCTTGCATTATATGGACAGCGGTCATCTTGTTTGAATGAACCATCATGCTCTTCATCAATAATAATCATCCCAAGATTTTGAATGGGTAAAAATATTGCGCTACGAACTCCGACTATTATTTTTGGGTCACTGTCATTTTGAAGCATTTGCCAGAGTCCATATCTATCAGAATTGCTGATACTGCTGCTATAAGAATATATTTTTGCGTTAAGATATTTTCCAAAAATACTTAAAAACTGTGGTGTCAAATTTATTTCAGGCAAAAGGAATAAAACAGATTTTGTCTGTAGAATTTCTTTCATTAGTGAAAGATAAATAAATGTTTTACCACTTCCAGTTACTCCGTGTATGAGGTGCTTTTGAAAGCCATTAACGATATTTTTCATTATGCCTTGGATTATCTCTTTGTGATTGTCTCCTAAATTAAAATCGAAAGAACAGTTTTTTCCTTGCAGATAAGATAGAGCGCGTGGGCGTTTCATTTTTTTAGGTAAACAGTCAAAGATTAGTTGCCCCATCGGGTAATGATAATATGCAGACATCCACGTATAGAAGTTAATTTCCTTTGCAGAAAGTTTAATAGATGTGTCTGATATTGAATCAATCTCTTTTATTTTTTCAACAGAAATATCTGGTGTTAAATCTTCTTGGGCAAGTAAGTTTTTTACTATTATGCCTCGAGTAATTCTTTTGCCAAAAGGTATATTGACTAGTGTGCCAACAGGAAGTAGGCCAATGGTACTGTTAATTTGATAAGTGAAATGCTCTTGCGGAAGAGGGCAATCTACGGCCACGTGGCAATATTGCTTCATGTCCTCTTGCCTAGTATAAAAAAGATGGAATAGTTAGTTCGTCTTCTTTAATTATTTTTCTAGAGAGTAAAATATCTCCAATTTTTTGTTTATGATTTTGATATTCGGTAAATGAGAGAGTTGTTAGATTATATGCTTTGTTCTCTAGTGTTTTAACTTGAATGTTTTTTGGTAGAGAGTGTGTTCCGTTAGACATAAAATAGTTACTTGCAGTTGTTGTGAGGTTTTGATCGTTGTATGATAATACCATTTTATAAAATTTGTAGTCCTCGTTTGTAAATAGAGCAAAGAAATTATTAAAGTGCATTTTCCAAAAAAAACTTGGTCCATCTTTTGTTAGTGAAACATTTGAAATCGAAGGGAGTGTGTTTCCTTTTAAAATAGAGTTAATTCTTTTTTGCTCAGATAAGTCTGCCGGGTCTAGTGGAGATGTTAGGGATTTTCTTTTTGTACGATCATCTTTTATTGTGCGAAGATAAGAAAGGTAGTTTTGCATCAATTTTATTTTTTCTGTATTTAGTAACTGATCGTTTGATTGATAATCAGAACTTTGCTTTGCAATCAGGGCTCCAATTGCAATAGGATCGTTTAATACAAGAGAGAGTAATATCCCATAAAAAAATGCTCTTTCTGATGATGATTCTTTTAACAAAGTTGCATGTAAATTATAGATAATCTTATTTCTTATGATTTGAGAATTATGCATTTGGGCCGCAGAATAGTCGGTTTGTAGTAGATTAACGATATCATTTTTTTCTCTTGAAAATATAAATTGGACATATCGTGGGGATGTTATACCATCGCCTTCTATAATGGTGGACATGGTCACAAAATTTCCACTTATGTTTGGATTACTCAGATTTTGCCAGAGAGATTCTGGAGTGGGAACTTTTGCAAATGTAGTTTTTATGAGCAATAGCACAATAAATAGGCAAACTTTTGTTTTTTTCATGAAATCTCCAATTGCTATAATGGACACTAGATTTTAAACTATTTTTAAATACAAGTGTAGCTTTAAGGAGAATAATGAGAGCGATTATTATACTAAATTTGTTTTTTTTAGTTCTTGATGTGCAAGTTTCTTTTGCAAGAGTCCATGACTTCCAAAGTACAAGATTAAAGTCGACTGCTGGAGCAGGCATTGCTTCCGTGCTGTTAGATGAGGCTACCTTTTTGAATCCGGCCCCTCTTGCGTTTTTTGTTTCATCTTCGGTTTACTATCAAAAAACAAAAACAAATATGACTTATGATCCAGACCCTTGGGCACCGACAAGAAATCCTCCAAAACCGGATGCATCAGCATTTGTATTGTCTGATACGGCAGGAAGACTTAAAGGATCTATTAGCTACCAAACGCAGCAAGAGGATTATGATAAAAGAAAAAGATATGCTGCCGCAATCGCTTCACCAATTGGTCAAAAATCTGCCCTTGGGTATACATATAGATATAGTGAAGACGATGACAGTGTTGATGGATATAATTATGTAAAAGATAAGTATTCTCAATCATCGATTGGTGTAATTCATTTGGTTTCAGAATCTTTAATAATGGGATTTGTTGTTGATGACTTTATGAAAAAAATATCTACCGATGTCAAAGCAACTCTTGGACTTCAATATAATTATAAAGATTTTATTCTTCTCATTGGAGATTTAGGTGGTGATTATACTCAGTCAATTTCAGAAACAAAATTTTATCGCGCAGCTATGCAATTTAGAGTCTTGTCTGATTTTTTTGTAAGATTTGGAACAGGTAGAGATGAAAAAAAAGATGAAAAAAATACAGGTATTGGAGTGAGTTGGTTGCAGCCAAAATTGTGTATCGAATTATCTATTCAAGATAGAGTGAAAATGAAAAATTCTTTTTTAGGTCAGTACAACGACAAAATGAGAGAAAGTTCTTTTTCTATTTCATATCGTTGGTAGAATCGTTTCTAATAATTTGAATGGACGTTTTTTTAAAAAAGTGATACTTATTTTTTAAGGAGAATTGGCCGAGTGGTTGAAGGCGCACGCTTGGAAAGCGTGTAACGGGGAAACTCGTTCGTGGGTTCGAATCCCATGTTCTCCGCCATAATTTATTGAAATTGTTGAAGAAAATCCCTCTCGAAAAAGAGGG
>CAZCDT010000050.1:0-23016 GCA_964497525.1 uncultured Bacteriovoracaceae bacterium | reverse complement strand
GCAAGAAGTTGTTTTAAATGAAATGTTTGGCAGGCCAGAATCTATTTATTAGTTGCTGAACAACTGGTGTTGATAAATGAATGATAATACTTTAAAAATGCTTGAACGTAGAATGTAATAATACTGATAAGTCATACCAAGTGCATGGATGCCCTTTCTACTCTTTAACACATATTTCTTTTTTACTTGCAAGAATAGCTGTTTTGATAGCTATAATTGCAACAAGTAGTGTTGTAAGTAAAATCAAAAAATTTATAAGGTATAGGAAAAAATCATTTGCAGGCATTAATAAAGAGTTTTTCATTAGTGAAAGCATTAATATTGATGCAATAGTGATTGCGGCAAGAGGAAATGTATAGGCCCACCAAGTGAGAGCAAATTTTATTTTTAAAAATGTTGTGCTCATTGACAAGCATAGCAGTGTAAAAAAAAGGGCAATGCAATAAAGAAAGCATGCAAAAAAATCTAGCGAAAACTGTATTGTTGTTAATGCAAAAATGTGTTGCTGAATTTTAACATAAGAAATAAAAGCAACTGCTGCTGGCGCAATAAAAATGAAAAAAGTTGGTAAAAGTTTTTCCGGCATAGGGGCATGAAAAATAATTCTTTTAAATATTATGGTAAATAAAATAGGCCAAAAGAAAAATCCTATTGAAAAAAAGAAGATATTTATAAAAATTGGGGCAAAATGTATGCCGCTGATAGGAATAATTACGTTACCAACGATTGGAATTAGCCATGCAGGATTTAAGTTATTTAACTCAAGAGGGACCTTTATCCAAAAACGCATAGTATAGATTGTAATAATTAGATGTAAGCTTGTTCCAAGATAAAAGAAAATTTCAGCTAACACTTTTTGACTATCAAAAAATGAAATAGATTGAAGTAAAAAAGATATCGAAATAGTGGCAAAGAAATTAATTCTAATTGGATGAGTAATTTCATTTATCACCTCTTTTGGAAAAAAAATCATTTTGCAAAAATATATCATTAAAAAGAGTGCAAATAGAATTAGTGAAGATATTTGTAAGATATCGCCTATGAATTGTGGGTAGTGTAAGACTTCATGTGCTTTTATATATGTAATGGCAAGTCCCGTAAGGCCCATGATTATTGCAAAAATAGGAACTGGAAAAAATTGTAGTTGAGATGATGTTGGTGTTTGATCCATATACTATCCTTATTGTCTGTGTGAGTGCTTAAAATATTGTAGAGTAAATATTACGCTAAACCCACTAAAAAATCTTGGTGGCAATTAGATACCAAAACAGAATAAGTGACACTAGTATTTTGAATGTCGCATGCAAAAACAGATAATTACTCGTCGCAAGAAGTTGGCATAGAATCTGCTATTAAGCAGACAACAGAACTTATCCAATGGGGGGAGAAGATTATGAAAGCATATAAAGTAATGTTAGTCGCAGGCCTATGTTTAATCTCTTTAACTGTTAGCTTTGCCAGAGATGATTTAAAACTGCAAAAAATTGAGCTAGATATCGGAAGTAGTATTATTGTTTCTCCTATGATGAAAACAGAGGTTCGTTGTTCGGGAGAAGGATTTAGTTCTAGCAATGGCCATGCACCTGTTTTAAATACTTTCATTCAGTGCTCGTGTGGAGGAACATGGGGTACTCAATTAATCAAAACAATTATTTTTGCAAATGGAACCAAAGAAACACTAAATGTTGCAAATTTTTCTGTTGATACAAAGTGCCAAGAGCAACTTGGATCATGTATGAAGAATGAAATATAATACCAAACCCACTAAATAATGTCGGTTTTTAAATGGCGATTTGTAACGATCTTTTGTTTTTAAATTTTGCTAAAATACTCGATGTAACAACGGCCACGCCTTGCCATTTCTCTCCCGACATTATTTAGTGGGTTTGGTATAAGTTCTTTTTGTAAAAGCATAATTTAAGTGGCCTTAATATAAGGCCACTTTTTTTGAAAAAGAGAATTGAATTGAAATCGATACAGTTTCGCATATTCCACGCTCGCAACACCCTCGCATTATTTTTTATCTAGAAAAATTTTCCAACTGCGATAATTTTCTAATCTTTTTAGATTTTATCCCGATGAAATTTTGTATGAAAATTTATTTGATCTTATGTCTGTTTCTTTTTGTCAGTTGCAGTGGCCTGCAAAGTGGCAGATATGTAAAATTTAACTCTAAAATTTCTGCCGACCAGCTTGCGCAAATTTTTAATATAAAAGCATGGGAAATAAAAAGTGCAAATAGTGATCGAGAATTTTTTCCACCACATAGTCGTATTTTTATTCCAGAAAAAAAAGGTATGATTAGTGTTAAGGCACGTTCTCCTGCGAGTATTGGATATGGTAGATCGATTGATTCAGACACTTTTCTATGGCCTGTACCAAAAATAAAATTGATAAGTTCTGATTTTGGTAGAAGAAGTAGCGGTAACCACTATGGGATCGACATTCCTGGTCCGATTGGAACGCCTATTATTGCTGTTGCTTCCGGCAGAGTCGTATATACGGGAAACGAGTATAGTGGTTTTGGAAATTTAACTGTTATTGAACATGACGATGGTTTTTTTACTCTATATGCTCATTCTTATAAAAATTTAACTTCTCACGGACAACTTATTTCTAAAGGCCAAACAATCGCATTACTTGGCAATTCTGGCCGATCATCAGGTCCTCATCTTCATTTTGAAATTAGACGAGATGGTGAACCTGTTGATCCTGATGAGATTTATCGTTATCGTTAAAATCTAACACCAAAAGTTGCTCGTCCAACAAACATCGTCGTTTCCTGAGAAGTATTGTTGGCAAAATTATCTACAACGTTTATCCCTTCTCCGATGAGTTCAAAAACTAGCGACCGATCTTGGTTTAGAGGGCGAAGCATTCCAATTTTTGCTTGAGGAAATACATAGGCCCTGCCTTTGGTTTTATGTTCTAAAATAGAAGCTCTATTTTGCCCATAAGCAGCCCCAAGAGAAACATAAAAGCTGGAATCAGGATTATTATATCGAGTATTATTTCCTAAGTGATATGTAAAATCTGTCGTAAGCATGTAGCGATTGCTTGTAGAGGTAATTGGTAGTGTCGAGTTTTTTGTTGTTACCTTTTCTTTTTCAGCATCAAGGCGAAAACCAAAATTCATTTCAAATTCAGGAATTACTCTTTTACCAAAAGATATTTCGATAGATTGTCCACTGCGATCAATTTCGCTTTCACTACTAACGAGAGTTGTTCTTGTATTAAAAGATTGGGCCAGACCACCTTTAATTACACAATGAAATTCTGGAGGCTCTCCAAGATTTTCTTTTAATTCTTGATGAACGGAAATTTGAGAATGAATTTCTGCAATGTTTTGCCAAATTTTTTCTTTTGAAGGGGAGTAGATAACGTAGTGATCTTTTTTAAATGGAATCACTGCATTTTTCATCACAGGTTTCCACGCAGAAAAATTTTTCGTCACTTCTATCGCTTTGGCCAAAATACTAATGGCATTGTTTGTAAAAAGAGATTCTTGTCCTGGAGTAATTCCATCTTCTGCACCTTTTCTTATGACAAACGTCTCTTTGGTGCCAGAAACTGTTTGAACGATAACAAGCTCATCTGCAAATAAATTTGAGATAAAAAAAAATGATAAAAAATAAAAAAGAGCTTTCATAAAATTTATTTTAGCATAAATTTTTTTACACGCATTATAGGCAGTTTTATACTATATTACTCTAAGGGCAAAGACAGGGCATGTTTTTGCGCAATATCCACAAATAACGCAACGATTTATGTCAACTTTTGCCTTGCCATTTTCAACAGCGATTGCTTTTTGGTCACAAGATTCTTCGCATTTTTTACATCCAATGCAAAGACCTTGATTAACAAATAATTTTTTTTCTTTTGTTTGGACTTTTGTCTTTAGTTCATCTGAAATGATCTCATTATTTACAATTTTTAAATTCATTATCAGTTCATCTTTTGTTGTCATTCCGACACATGCAGAGTGAATAAAGTCTTGAGTTGTGGCCCACTTTAGTGCCTCTTGGGCCCGAGCTCTTAAATGACCACCACCAAGAGGCTTCATTGCATAAATTGCAATTCCTTTATTTGATGCTTCTTGTAAAATTGTAATCAAATCATCAAGAGAGGAATCTAGTACACCGACCCCAAATTTATTTATAATTGGATGAAGAACCTGAATTTCTTTTTCTTTAATTAAAAATTTTAAAACTTCTACGTAGTGAGTACTTGCCCCAATATAAGAAATTTTGCCGTTTTTTTGGGCATCGCTTAAGGCCTTTAGAGCTTGTGATCTATTGATATAATCCTCTCTACTTTTGACTGCGTGTAGTAAAAAGCAATCAATTTTTTCTACTCCGATTTCTTGTAATGCCTGATCAATAGCGTCTGTCATATCTTTGTAGGACGCTGCTGCTGATTTACTACTAATAATGATTTGATCTCTTATCGGTTTTGAAAGTTGTTTTAATGCTTGTGATAGTTGAGGATAAGAACCATACATTTGAGCTGTATCAAAAAAATTAATTCCTGCATTTGCGGCATCACAAAGTAAATTAGCTCCTTCATTAATTGATAGGCCTCTTTGCAAAGGACTCATCGTTAACGTGCCAAATCCCAAGGGCGTAATAAAAAGATTTGTATTTCCAAATTTGCGTTTTTGCATATTAATTCCTAATATTTGCTGTAAGTAGAAATAGTATAAAACATTTTTGTATTGTAGGGAAATATGAAGAAAAAATTTGATGTTGTGGTTATTGGAAATATTGGTATTGATACGAATATCTATTTAAAGGGTGATGGCATAAATTGGCAGGTAGAGGCAAACTTTACAGATAACATAGATTATATTGGACAGGCCGGAGGTTATGCATCTCGCTTGTGGGCAAGTTTTAAGAAGAATTGTGCCTTTATTGGATATGTAGGTAATGACTATATGGGCAAATTTATCAAGGAGAGTTTACAAAAATCAGGAATAGATACTTCTGGTGTGTTTATTGATCCTGCGGGGACAAGCCGCAGTGTTAATTTGGTTTTTCTAGATGGTAAAAGAAAAAATTTTTATGATGGCAAGAGTCATATGACACTGTCACCAAATAAAGAAATCTGCAGTAGGATTTTAGAAGGTGCACAGTTAGTTCATTTTAATATTCCTAATTGGGCGCGAGAACTTTTGCCAATGGCGAAACAAAAAAAAGCAATTATTTCTTGTGATTTGCAAGATGTAATAGATTTAAATGATCCATATCGACAAGATTTTGTAAATTACTCTGATTTTATATTTTTTTCGACAGTGAATATTAAAGATCCCTATGCGGCAATTTCTCACTACTTAAGTTTTGATAAAAATAAAATTATTGTTGCGGCCATGGGTGAACATGGCGTGATGGTTGGCCATCTTGATGAAATAAAGCACTACAATATTCCAGTGTCTAATTTACCCGTTGTCGATACAAATGGGGCCGGAGATTCCTTAGCCGCAGGATTTTTATTGGCATATATTTTTGAAAAGAAAAAAATGGAAGATGCCGTATTAAGTGGTCAGTTATGTGCAAGGCATACATGTTCACTAAAAGCGACAAGTGAGAATTTGTACTCGCAACCGCCCACAATAGTTGGCAAAAAAAATAAATTCTAAATTTTTTTTAAAAAATCGCCAGAGATTTAACACTCTAAATTTAAAGATCTTTTTATTAAATTTTTTATAGTTATTATACTATAATTTATAATTGACTAAAGAATTTTACTCGAGAATTATTGCATTTATGTCGAAGAGTCCGCGTTAAATACTACTTATAAAAAATGATGGGTATTTACTTGTGGGATAATTTTAAAAGCATTGCTGCTGTAATTGGTGGAAAGATTGTCTCGCAAAGCCTTCTAACAATGCTTGGAGTTACGACATCTCTTGTTTTGGCCGCATCTACTGTGTATGTTGGTACAACACCACCTAAAGATGGTATCTCTCGAGGTTTTTTTGGAAATATAAAAGAGAAAATTTTTTCTTCTACAAGTAGAGAGTCTTTAGAAGATGACTATTTGGAAGATCAAAATGAAGGCAGTAAAGATAAGTCTGATGCGTTAAATCCATTTTATATTCATGCACGATATCCTGCTTATGTTGAATCTTTAAAATTAACTATCGATCAAAAAAAGGAAAATGAAAAGGTGCCAAGCATCAAATTTTTATATATACTCGTCATTGGTAAACTTGAGTTTTCAATACTTGAAAACTCAAGAGTGTTAAGGATACCTGCGTCATCTTATGCTAAAAAAAATAGTTCCAGCGCTAGAATCGACACATATAGTTAATGAAAACAACCAGGCATGTTCCGCGAAAGCATGTTACGGAAAAAAAGATATAACAATATACGCGGCCATAACAACAGTGTGTACCGCACCTTGCAAAATGGTTGTCTTTCCAGTTCCAAGCGTCATGTTACCAATTAAAAAAGAGATTACTAAAAAGACAACATCTTTAGAATTTAGTCCTAAAGCTAAAGGGTAATCCGTATAAATTGAATAGATGCTAATGATTGGAATAGTTAAAGCAATACTGGCGGCACCTGATCCAAGAGCAAGATTTAGTGTGGTTTGTAACCGATTAAGTCGTGCGGCCTTAATCGCCGTTAATCCCTCCGGAAGCAAGATAATTGCTGCAATAACAATTCCTGCAACCTGTTTTGGAGCGCCAAGCAGTAAAATTCCTTTTTCTATGGCCGGAGCAAGCATTTTTGCAAAACCAATAACAACACTAAGAGAGATTATTAAAAAAATAAGACTTACCCATGCAGCAGTCTTTGTTGGAATTAATCTTTCAACATGTAAAGAATTGAACTCTTCTTTTTCTGTTGGTTGAAAATATTGCTTATGAGTAATCGTTTGAGTTATGACGAATACAACATATAAAATAACCGACGCAGATGCAGCAAATAAAAGTTGTATCGTATTATATGTTGGCCCTGTTGTAGATGTTGTAAAAGAGGGTAGTACCAGCGTACATGCAGATAAAGCAACAAGCACAGCTAAAAGCGAGCTTGTTCCTTGTGGCTGAAGGCCTTGTTCTTTATATTTTATTCCGCCTAGAATTAAAGATAAACCAACAACTCCATTTATTACAATCATAAGTGTTGCAAATATTGTATCTCTAGCAAGTGTTGCTTGAGCAACACCACCAGAACTCATTACCATTAAAATCAAAACCACCTCAATAATCGTCACAGATAGCGCTAAAATTAGTGCTCCATAAACTTCACCAAGACGAAGGGCGATTACTTTTGCATGATGGACTGAAGAAAAAATGGCAAAAATTAAAGCACTGATGGCAATTATGTAGTGAACTTGATTTAAATAGGTACGACTCATGGCAATTAGAAATATGGCCATAACAAGCATTGGGATGACGTAAGCACCTTTGAAACAATCATTTAACTTAACCATGATAAAATCCTTTAGAAGATTTTGCATGAAAAGATTTAATAGTTCAAATGAAACAAAGCAGAATTGTTGATTAAGAATGTCGGGCAACGCAGTTTGGCAAAACTCTAATTTTTTTAAATAAACTGCCGACAAGATTTATATGAGATTACTTCTTTTATTTGTAATATTATTTACACTTCTTTTCCCTCTCACTGTTGGAGAGTATTTTTTGAAGAATACCTCTTTCATAGAGATAAGTCATAGAAATCCTGCCTCAATATCTTCAGGCCTTAAAAGTTGTCGACAGTTTTTAAGTTTATTAGTTGAAAATAGTTATTTGTTTTTAGAGCGAAAAAAATTTACAAATAGTTTAGATGAATTAGGCACAAGAATTAATAGTTTAAGAAAAGAATTTATCGAAATAAAAAAAACAAACAGCGATGGAGCAGCAAAAATTTTTGATGATTTTACAAAAAAGTTTATTACTGAAAATGATTTAATAATTTTGGCATTACAAGACGCATTATTAAAACAAAAAATTGCTGTGCAGACAGTGACAATGATAGATGATCATTCAAACTCTCCATATTTAATATTAAAGTTTTTACCTCAGCAAAAAGAATCTTCGAATAAAACAATCCGCCTGTTAGAAAAAATGACGAAATATTATGAGCTAGAAGATACAACCGTTGATCTTTATCAAAATCTTTTGCGTGGTAATTACGCCTATTTTGATCCTGATACTTTTAATATAAATCTAGGAATTGAATCTGTATCCGCTCTTTTATTAAATGAAAAAGAAGGGCAGAGGCTATTTCATGAATTACGCCACGCCTCTTTTTATAAAAAGAAATTACAAAATATTGATTCTGCATTTCATCTGGTTTTTAAAGGTGGAGCTCAAGCTCTTGGTGAAAAATACCCAAGAATATTTAGTGTTAGCGAACTTTATACATTCTCTAATGATCCTTTTATCTATGCTCAAAAACTAAAAGATGTTTTTTCTTATAAACATAGCGAAATAGGTAAAACATTACAGCTTGTAAAAGAAAGACTGGCCGGGACAAATGCGGTCTCTGGGCAGTTAATAGATAATTTAAAAGATTTTCAAGATGTTATTTCAAACTTAATCACAAAGTTTTCAAAAAGTAGTAATATCGAAAACACCTTGGACTTAAGTTCGGATATCTTTCTTGATGGTCAAAATTTAGTTTTAAAAGATTCTTTATCAAGAACTCTTGAAATTCCAATTTTAAATCACCAATTAAAATCTCCTGATGATTATGTGGAGTTTCTATCTAAAGCCTTAGAACATAAAAATTATCTTTTCGAGTTATCTAATGAAACTCAAAATCGCACAATCAGTGCCTTAAAAACGTTAGAAAAATTAGAAGAAAGCTGGAGTCAAATAAATCCAGAAATGCTATCTGTAGAAGATAAAATTACATTTCAAAATGAGTTTAATGCTTTTATTAAAGAGCTAAAAAAGTTAGCGATAAAGTAAAAAATTATTTGTCTTTATTATTCATTTTCAAATTATTCATCTTGAAAAGCTTTTCTTACGCGATCTTTATCAATATTCTGGCCTGCAATACCTTCTTCTTTTTTTCCACTGGCCATAACAGATCCAGAACCAGCATTTTTTTTCTTTTCATTCGAATCTTTCGCGGAAATGGCGCCACCAGCAATATTCCAATTTTCTAGATTAAACATGATTTCGCGAACACAAGGAATACCACTTAATTCGCGCGTTAAGTTTTCAATATTTTTTGGTGTAAAGTCTTTATTGCCGGCCTTCATTAAAGTGCCTGTAATGTGCACATGTTTTCCCATACAGGAGTATTGAATTTGAGGCATATCCACATTATTTTTTTGTAAAACATTTCTTACCATACGATTAATTTCAAAACGTGATAATTCTTTGCCCATAAAATCTCTCTAGGTTTTATTATCTATATATAATCTAAATATAATCTAAATTGTATTTACCTTATGAAATGTAATCAAGAATCAATCTTTTAGGCAAAAATTTCCCGATAACCATCTATGGTATAAGGGCAATTATACCATAGAGCGGATATATTAAGATATCTTGTTCTAAATGCTTATAATTTCTATGGAAATATTTTAAGAACCTTATAAAATTATCTTTATATAATTTTAGTTATATTCTTTTTTTCATTTTAAACAAGGATGTTTTTATGAAGCGACTTCTAGTTTTATTTTCTATTTTTTTATTTATTTCAAATCAAAGCTTTGCTGCTCCAATTGTTGCTGAAGTTATAAAATTAAAAGGAAAAGTAACTGTACTTTTTCCAGGAAAACACGATGCTCAGGAACTATTTGAAAAGGATAAACTTCCTGAAGGAAGTTCAATTTTAACTTACGATAAAAGTTTTGCCCGTGTAAAATTTATCGATGGTTCTATTATGAATTTAGGACCTAAAAGTAAAATTTTTATTGAAAAAATAAATAAACAAGAAAGTGGTATTTTAAATCTTTTAGTTGGGCAAATTAGAACAAAGGTAATAAAAGAGGCAAACAAGGATAATGATGGTCTTTCGCCTAATAAGTTAATTGTAAAAACAAGAACTGCTGCTTTAGGTGTTAGAGGTACAGAGTTTCAAACAATTTATAATCCAGAAAATTTTGCAACATCTCTTTTAACTTTTGATGGTAAAGTTGCGATGGCAAAACTTGATCGTAAGGTAGATGAAATAAAAGAGGTTGCAAAAATAGAAGAAGTTTTGGCAACAAACGAAGTTGTTGAGGTTTCTCCTGGCAGATATGCTGGTGTTGTTGATAGTCTAAATCGTCCAACTCTTCCTGTAAAAATTTCTCCAGTTCAGTTTAATGCTTTGAAAAAAAGTGATGCTATAGCACCAATTAAAAAAACAACAAAACAAATCGCAGAAGAAGAAAAAATTATTACAACAGATGAACCTCCTGCGGAAGGCTCTTTTGATGAGAAAACTCAAGAGTATGCTCCAACTGCAGGAGGATATCTAGATCCAACAACAGGCATTTATATTGCTCCAAGTATTAATGATAAATTTGATCCAAAACATAGAGTTTTTATTCCTAGTAAAAAAGTTGGAGTGATTGAAAAAAATGGAAATTATAGACCACCAAAAGGCCTTGAGCTTGACTCTGTAAAAGGATTTGTGCTTTCAAAAAATATAGATAATATCGAAGTTAATAAAAAAGATTTGCTCGCAATTCAAGATCATTTAAATCAAAAAGTTGCAATTTATAAACCTATTTTAGATGATCCAGCTCCTGTTATTGTAAAAATTGGGAAAGAAGAAAGAAGAAAAAAAAGTGCTCCATTTAAATTTAAAGTGTCTCTTGATATGGATTTGATGAAAGAGGATTTGGCGTATACATCTACAAGCTCAAAATCAAATTTGGATATGGAATCAAGACTTGGTGGTAGAATTTTAGCTGAGTATATTTTTAGACATAAAAATTTCGGTCTTTTTGTTGGTGTCGGAATTAGTACATTAGACTATCAAACAGAGGTTGGTCTTTTTATTCCAAATCAAACAAAGAATAGCTTGAGTTTAACTCAAGGCAAAGATGCCAGAACTCTTTTATATCGTAGATTAGGCTTTAAATACTATCCTAGCTCCAAGGGGGTTTTTACAACAACATTTATAAAAGACGATCAAACTTTTATTTCGTTAAGCGATAGTGACATTTTTAATACAAACACTCACCTACACCTAACCAAAAAGCCGACAGAAAAAATCAATTTAAGTTTCGAGCAAGAGTTTTACAAGGAAAAGAGCTTATTTGTAAATTTTCGTTTTCATACTTTATTTCTTAACTCTGATAATAAAAATTATGCAGACTATAAAAAAGGTTTCGGAGTTGGTGCAAAATTTGCCGTTGGTAAAAGATATAAAACTTTTGAATACTCTTTCAAATTATGGAAAGAGCATGAAAGACAAAAAGTTATTCATCGATACTATCAAACATCTGAATATATGCTAAAAAGAGATATGATGGGAGCAGGTATTTTTATTGCAAGACAATTTTAGGCAAGTTTCTCCCCTATCTGATTATTTTGTAAATTGATTTATAATTTTTAATATGAACAAGAAAGTTATAAATCAATTTGAAGTTGTTAGTGTTGTATCAAATGAAAATTATGATTTAGAATCAGAATCTGTGCTCTTTCGCCAGCAACTAGAGTATGAATTCTTTGAAAATTTTGCTTCACCACACACGAAAAAAGCCTATAGAAATGATATTGCTTTATTTTTTAAATTTTTAGCAAGCAATTTTTCAGGAATTCAGATAATTGAGCGTTTGCATATTGTGGCCTATCGAAATGAATTAACACAAAAAAACATGGCCCCCAAAAGTATTAATCGCAAACTTTCAGCAATTTCTAGTTATATGGATTTTTTAGTGGAAAAAAATCTTTTAAAATTTAATCCTGCAACAAGTATCAAAAGACCAAGACAAGAAGTTGTTACAAACACTAACGATTTATCCGATGATGATGTGATGAAGATGTTTCAATTATTAGAATCTTTACCAGAATCAGAATCAAAAAAACTACACAAGGCCGTGATTTATCTTTTATTTTCGACAGGTATAAGAAAATCAGAACTAATTAATCTAAAATTTAAAGATTACAGAGAGCTTGAAGGACAAAAAATTATCGAAATAAAGGCCAAAGGTGGGAAAAAATTAATAAAATTAATTCATACAAGCTGTGCTGAAATTTTAGATGATTATATTTTGGAATTAAGAAGCAAAAATAGACCAATTACTCCCGAAAGCTATATTTTAAGACCAACAAAAAATCCGTTAAACAGCTCTGATATTGATAAACCACTATCTGCATTTTCTGTGGATTATATTGTACAAAAATATGTTAAACTTATTGGGGTTAACAAAAAAATTAGTCCCCACTCTGCAAGGGCCACTTATATTGGTTCTGCTCTTGAAAATGGAGTTGATATATTTAAAGTCGCACAAGATGTTGGCCATTCAAGTGTGAAAACGACCGGAGAGTATAATAAAAGGCGATTGCAACTTAAAAATAGTCCCGCACATGAGTTGGGGTATCTTAAAAAATTAAAAAAGACAGGCTAGAATTTAAATGTTCTTAGTGAATTTAGAATCTTTACATGTTTTGCATTGCGATAACCTTTAGAAATTTCATCGACAATTTTAGGCATGTTAACATCTTTTAAAGAATCAAGTCTTAAAATAATACGCGTTAAATGTTCTGCAATTGTAAATACCACCGCAAGATAAGAAATGCTTGATGGAATATTTTCTACAAATCCAACACCTGTTTGACTGCCGTGATGCTGTTTTATAATAATATCTGCTCCAATTGGTGCATGTGCAAACTCGTTTACAAGTTTCATTGCAACGAGTGCATGATTTTGCACAAGTTCAAACTCTTTTGCAGATAAAACTGTTTTTTTCATCTGCTCTTCAGTTTCTATTTGAACAAGTTTGTTCGTATCAAGCCCTTCTGCGGCAAATGCAATATCATGAAAGAAAGTTACAAATCCCATCTTCTCTTTTTGCTCGCTATTACCCCAGTCAGAGGCATCGATTAAATAATTGATAAGATGATTTATAATTTGACAATGGGTATACATGTACCCTGTTTTTTGTTCGATTAATTTTGTTAAAAGTTTTCCTAAACGTGGATAAGTTTCTACTGTTTTATTAATGTGAGAAATACACGCCTCTGCAAGCTGTACCGTCTCTTCATTTAGCCCTTCTTCATGAATTTTTATATATGTGATTGCTGTTGTTTGATCAAGAATTTGGATTTTTTCATCTGGTGTTGTATTTGGATTATTTAGTCTATCAAGCACTTGTTTGGTGATACTATTTGTAAACTGCAGTCTCATTGTTGATGGTACATAAAGTTTTGATATTCCCTCTTTTTTATATTTTTCTAAAACGTCTTGTTCAAAAACTTCTCCTGCATGCATTCTTTTTATATACTGATAGTCATTATCACTTTTTTTAATTCGTAAAAAAACATCACATATTGGGGCAGAAAGGCCTAAAAAATATTGTAAAGGAATGGGATAGTAGTCTCCAACAACTTGCTCAACCATTTGTTTTGCTGTAACACCTAGTATTTTTGCCGATGTTTGAAGTAAAAGTTTTATTTCAACACCAGCTTCTAAATGATAAATATCGGGGCAATCTTTTAGTTTTGGTTCCTCTCCTAAAATACAAAGAGGAGTATTGTGGTTTTTGGCCTGCAAATACTGACTAATAAGTGATGCAGTCTCTGCACCTTCAATTGAGGCCTTGGTGATAATTAAATCAACGCTTCCTACTAAATCTAAAAACTGAAAAACATCCTGATGATTTTTTAAAGAAATAACTTCTGTTCCAACATATGTATTAAGATTTAAAGCATACATCTTAAATAGTTTGCTTTGATCTCCGACAAGTAATGTTTTACTCATATGCTACCCTTTTTTGATCATTTATTTTAACGAATGTTTATAGGCCTTCTGATAATATTCTATCAAGACTTTCCAATCAAAAGAAGTGGCAGCATTTTCTACTCTATTACGGTATTTTATTCTCTCTCTCGTTGTTGTTTTAACAAATTCTAACATGAGATTTGTTAATTGTTCTGCACTCATATTAAAGTCATTTGCGACTCTATCTATAACAAATACACCTCGCTCTTTTGCTTTTGGCATATGCTTTTCTATATAATCTCCAAACCCTGTTAAATTGCTTGTAATGGTTGGAACACCTCTGGCCATACACTCTAAAGGAGTATAGCCCCATGGCTCGTAATAGCTTGGAAAGATGCCTAAATGACACCCTCTTACAAATTGATCATAGTCTTGTTTATCGATCGGGTTTGTTGCTGATATAAAATCAGGATGATAGATAACCTTAACTTTATTTTCTTCTTTATTATTAAGACCACTGATATTTAAAAAATTTAAAACCTCGTCTCTTTCTTTATCGATTAAAGAATGAGTGGCCATTGGTGGAAGCTCTTTACTTTTCCAGGCAAACAGAGCTCGTTTTAAATTTAAAAAAGATGTTTCATCTATTAATGATGCAAGATCTGGAATTTCATGTTTGGCATTGGAAACAATTTGATAAAAAAGTTTATCGCCTATTTGTTTTTGAATTTTATCACAACATGATTGAATATTATCTAAAATAGCACGAGAATAAAGAGATTTTGAGCTTATTGCATAGTATGGTTTTTTTGTTACTAAAAACATCACAACTGTTTTATTAATTCCTTCTTCTTTCATCCTCCAATTAAGTCTGGCCAAGGCCTCCAGAGTTAAGTCATAACCTTTGTTTTTGTATTCATATCTACCTGATGTAAAAAAATAAAGAGTATTTTTCAAATCAAACGAGTAGCTTGGAAAAAAATGGGCCATTGTTAGTTCGTGTATTTTCTCTTTGCAGGTTTTATGTAGATTCTGCATTTCATACATCATTTCAAATTTTTCAATATTTATTCCATTTGGAAGAATTAAATCGACCTCTTTGCCAAGCAAATGTTTGCATTCATTTGCAGTTATATTACTGACAGTTGTAAAAGTGTCGGCATTATGTGCTGCACTTCTTTCGATTTGTACTTGAGGTAATATTCCAAAATGACGTGCCTCTTTTTCCCAATCAAAAAAGGGCAAAATTTGATAAAAATTCTCACTATTCATCGCTAGATAGCGGCCAAGAATTGTTGCATGAGTTGTAAAGACAATAGATATATTTAAGTTTTCTTTTTTTATCTGAGGTATTGCAACACCAGCAAGCCATTCGTGAAAATGAGCGACTATTTTTTTATTTTTATTATAAGAGTTTAATGTTTTAAAGAATAGATATGTGTAAAAACCAAAAATTATTGATTGGTTTAGCAAGGAATCTACGCAATTACCGTAAATCTTGTGATCTTTTTCTAGTGACTCTTTCATATTAAAAAGAGTTTTACCCATTCCACCTTCATTTATCGATACTAGAAGAATTTTAGGTCTTCCCGTAACAAGCCAAATACCATGCTTAATAAAAATACCATGTGTCGCAAGCTCTGAAATAGTTTTTTTTATCGCAATATTTTCACACTCTATTTCTTCAAACTCATTATAAACATCATCCTTTAAATAAGGGCCAATAAGATAGTATTCATTTTTTATACTTGATAAAACTGCCGGAAGCTTTGATCGAAGTACGGTATAAATTCCCCCCACCTGATTTGCTACTTCCCACGAAACTTCAAAAAGTAACGAGTTATTCACAAAATGCTCCTAAAAAAAACTATTTTATAGTGGATATTTTGATAGTGTTTTTAAAATTTCAACATCGCGCATATAACGCTCTTTAACCTCCGAAAGTGAAGATAAAAGAATTCGCTCTATCTGATCTCTATCAAAATCATTATAAATAAACTTTAATCCATCTCGTAAAAAAGGATGTAGAGTTTTATCTGTAACTAAATATCCAATACTCTCTTTATTTTTATTTATTTTTACAGCAACATCTATAAGCTGAGAAATCATTGCCTTTGGAGTATATTGTTCTCCTGAAAAAACCTTTCTTGATGTAATAAAAATCTTAAATAGATCCTTAACTCCAAAAGTAATGATTGCAGCAGACATTGTTCCACCAAAAACAATCAAAAATGCCACAAGATTAACGTAAACAACAGTTTGAGGAGTCGCTTCAAACAAGGCAATTGTTGTTAGAATGATCGCACTAAAAACACCAATAATGCTAGATTTCATCGATATTACCTCGTTCTGTTACTTTTTTTTCTTTTCTTTATACTGCTTTTTTGATTTGACTTTTTTTGCATTGATGGCGAAATTACTCTTTTACCTGTTTTTAATTCATCTAATACCTTTAAAGTTTCAACATTGTCGGGTCGAAGTTGTAATGACCTCTCAAATTGTGCTATAGCTGCTTGATTATCACCCGAAAGCATGTTTAAACTACCTTTGATATCATAAAAAATTGCTGCATCAGGATAGCTTCCAATCAAAGTATCTATATTGGCCATTGCCGCTTCAATTTCACCTGTTCTTATATAGCGATAAATTGCCTGAATCCTTCTTCCAACATCATTTACAAAAATTGAAGAGTTTTTATTTGTTGGATCATTCCAATTTTCAATACTTTTTAAAGTCAGATTTATACTTACACTTCTTTGAACACTAGAATCAATAACAATATTTTGAGAAACAAAACCTCTTTTTTCGATAAGTAAAACCAACGTTTTTGTATCTTTTAACTCTTTAGGAAGGTTTTCTTTAAAAGAAAGTGTAAGAGGAGTTTTTCCTATTTCTAAAAACTCATTTTTTTCTAACGACATCACATAAACAATTGCATCAGTTGGATTTGATTCTATCAAAATCGTGCGCTCAAAATTTTTAGATAAAAAAGTACAAGAACAGATAAAAATAACAGACAAAAGGAGTATAAAATTTTTCACGCTCAAATCTCCTAAAATAATAATTAACACTTTACCTTAATTATTGCTTAAGAATTAATTTTTCTCCATAAAAACGAGATTTTTGCCTAGCGATTAATGACTACTCACTCACTATAGAATTATTTTTTTAAACAATCTTCCAAAGCTTTAGCATGTTTGTTTGAAATTTTTCATCTTTTAACTTCATCCCAAATGTGATTGCAATATCATCTCCAAATTTTACAAGATCTCTTTTTAAAAGCTCTTCTTGTGCCTGATAGACAACACCATCAACGCCTTTTACCCACTCTCCAAAAAGTGGACGAATTCCCCAAAAAATTGCAAGTCTTTTTAAAATTTTATCATGCCTTGAAAAACAAATAATATGTGCTTTAGGTCTTTGAGCAGAAATAAGGGCCGCAGATTTTCCACTTTCTGAGTAAACAGCAATTGCTGCAAGTTTTAAATTTTCAGCAATTTTTACAACACCTTCGGCAATAGAATAAGAGTAAGAACTCTCCTTTGTTTTCGGTATTGGTAACACGCAATGAGAATTATCATTTTCTAACTCTTTAATTATGGAAGTTAGCATTGAGACGGCCTCAACAGGATATTTTCCAACAGAGGTCTCTGCTGAAAGCATTACAGCATCTGTTCCATCTAAAATAGCATTTGCCACATCAGATACTTCAGCTCTTGTGGGTCTTGGATTTTGAATCATCGATTCAAGCATCTGCGTTGCCGTAATAACAGGAATGGCCTTTCTTTTTACAGCATTTATTACTCGTTTTTGAACTAATGGAACTTTTTGATGACCTAATTCGACCCCTAAATCTCCACGAGCAACCATCAAGGCATCACTTACATCAATGATTGCATCAAGATTTTGTACTGCTTCAGGCATCTCGATTTTTGCAATGATAGGAATACCAGCGGCATATTTTTTTGCCTCTAAAACATCTTCTGCATTTTTTACAAAAGATAAAGCAAAGTAATCAATTTCTAATTCAACTCCAAGAGCAATGTCTTCAATATCTTTTTTTGTTATTGATGATATCGATAGTTTCGAATCAGGTAGATTCATCCCTTTATGGGTTTTTAATTTTCCAGAGTTAATGATTTTACAAATAATATCAAAATTTTTTATCTCAATAACCTTTAGTTCAATTAGGCCATCATCTAATAAAACTCGGTCATTAACTTTGATATCCTTGTAAAGATCCTTATAAGAATGAGAAATTTTTTTACTTGTGCCGATGATACTTTCTTGAGTTAAAATAATTGTCTCATTTTCAATTAAATCAATGGCCCCATTTTCAATTTGACCGACTCTTATTTTTGGCCCACATAAATCACCGATGATCGCAATGCTTTTTTTAGCTAGTAGTGCTGCTTCTTTAATATCTTTAACCATCTGTTTATGTTCTTTATGTGTTCCATGTGAAAAATTAAGTCTGGCCGCATTCATACCCGCATCTATTAATTCAATTAGTCTTGGAATCCCCGAAGTTTGCGGCCCCATTGTACATACTATCTTTGTATTTTTCATAAAAAATCTCCAATCCTAGTTCTAAATTTTACATTTCTTATTCTAGTTGAAAAAAATAAAAAAACTGCAGAGGCAATTTCGGTACTATTGTGACACCAGTTGTTTTAAAATTTGACTAAATTCCTTCCAATAACTTACTTCAAAAGACAATTATCTTGCCTCTTTTATAAAATAAATATACAAAAAGAGTTCGTTTTTTAAAAAACTTTACTTTTAGGAGAAAAAAGATGGTTAAAAGTTTGATGTTGATATTGCTAGTAGTTTTAGCTTTACCTGTTTTGGCACAAGAAGTTGCATTAAAAGGTGAAAGAACTGACGAAGGTTATAAAATCTACTTTTCAGAAAACAAAGAAAGCTTTGTAAAGCTTTTTGGTTTTTCTGAAATCTGGCTTTCTGAAAAAGGTAGAGACAAAGTAGAAATTCCATATTTTAGATTTTATATCGATGGTCAAACAAATAAAAAATGGTCGTTTCATACAAGACTTGATTACAACGAAAGCTGGTTTGCAAAAACAAGCAACACTTCTTCTGATTTTGATGATGCAAAAGCAACGACTGTTTCTGGGTTATATGCTGCAAGAGCATATATGACTTATACCTATAATGAGATGTTTAGTATCGATTATGGAAGGATACTAAATATGCCTTCTGTAAATCACGATGTTTTAGCATCAGTGGCATATAGCGTTGATTTAGGTACGGCATTAAAATTTAATTATAAAAATTTAACATTAAATGGAACTGTCACCTACACAGATAATGCAGCGCAAACAGAAGATGTAGCATACGTTGGAACTTATGCTAGTTATTTAATAAAACTTCAAAATGATAGATCAATAAAGCTTGCATCTGGTTTTTATACTCCTGAAAAATCAAAAGATACGGCAAATAAGTATTATCAAATAACTCCAAGTATAGATTTTACAACTCCAAGTTTTTATATTTTTGATCAATTTGGACATAAATATGATGAGCACAATAAGCACTATATGGTTCAAGAAAATTATATTGAACTAGGAACATCTGTGCTTGGTAAATATTGTCCTGATATATATCTTTTATCTACAAAAACAAGAAATGTAAAAATGACTCATGAAGTTGGTTTAGAAAATATGTATAAATTTTCTCCTGAGTTTTATACAGTACTTGTACTATCTTACTATAACATCAATAGAGTAAATGATGGGGCCGATTTAAAAGGCAGAAAAGAGTTTCGTCCAAAATTAAAATTAAATTATACGTTCTAACTCAAGCTCTTATAAATTTATGCTTTAAAAAGAGGATGCTAAAAAGAAGCATCCTCTTTTTTTATATAAACAGGATGTTTTGTATGCCGACGTGCCCAGGATGGGCACAAAGTCGGCGAAAAACAGGATGTGCATAGAATCAGCATACCTGTTTTTCTATTACACGCATTCTCTTCCAGCTTCCATTTATATATCTACAAACAAATAAAGTTGCCATGGCCATAATATAAATACTCATCATAACCCAAGAGTAAACTGCACTAAGCTTAAATACAGCACAGATTAAATAACTTGGAATAACCAAAAACACTATAGAATTAAAAAGAGTCACCCACATAACAAATTTAGTATCACCTGCACTTTTTATTGTTGCAGAAAAAACTAAAGCAAGTGCATCAAAAGCAGAATAAAATGCCACAAATTTTAAAAATAATTTCGAAAGTTCAACCATCTCATAAGAAATTATATCTTCTCTACCTGAAAATAAAAGCCACAATGCTTGTTCTGGAAAAACGACAAAAATAAATCCTATAATACTCATGCAAAAGATCATTATAACAAAAGTATTTAACGTTGCGATATGAGCAATATAAAGTCTTCTTTGCCCAATTGCCTGTCCTGAAATTGTAGACAAAGCGATTGCAAGGCCTACCATCGGCATAAAAATAAGAGAGTTCATACTCCACGCAACATTTGATGCCTCTAGTTCAACGGCCGATAATCTTCCAATCATTAAAAGAAAAAAAGACATTGCAAAAATATCTACAAAAAACTGCACACCATTAGGAGTGCCAAATTTTAAAATTCTTAAAAAAAGCTCTATATCAAATCGACAACTTGAAAAAATGTAAAATTGTTTTCTGACTTTTGTAAATATTAGAAAACATAAAAAACAAATTGTTGCCAGCGCACTCGCTGATACAGTTGCAATTGATGCGCCTTGAATACCTCCAAGAAACAAGCATTCTTTATCAAAAATCATATAGTAACAAAGCGGCACGTTAACTAGCATCTCAAATGCACGCACAAAAAAGACAACTTTAGTTTTTCCAAGACCACTAAAAAAAGCAGAAAAAACAGAATTTAATAATAAAAAAATAGAACCAAAAATAAATATCTTAAAAGAAATTATCTCTAATTCTTTAATTTTTCCAACATGTCCTGCAAGAGTAAAAATATCGTCTGCAAAAAAAATTAAAAGCGTTATAAATGGCCAACAAAAAAGGGCAAAGAATATACCTTGCCATAAAGTATCTCCAACTCTTTTTTCTTCTTTTGCTCCAAAATATTGGGCCACAAAAACATTCAAATAATTAGTAATTCCTAAAAATAGAGATAAAAAAGTAAAAGCAAGCATCGCGGAAGGTGTTGATGCCGCAAAATCATCGCTCCCATACCAAAATAAAAATTTACGATTAATAAATTGCATTACGGTATAAGATGTTGAGCTTAAAACAAGAGGTAAAGCAATTGTGAATATACTAAAAAATCCTGCTTTTTTAAAAAAAAAGAATCTCTTAAAATTTAGAATATATCTAATCATTGAAACTCTTTTTTTATTTTTTAAGAGATCTAATTTCGCTTAAAATATCTTTTAAAAGATTTATTATAATTACAGAAGTTCCTAAAATCCAAATAAGCAAACAAATAACACCCAAAGATGTTGCAATCAATGTTCTTCTTATAAGCTCTATATCTGCACCAATGCCTGAAGTTGTTAAAACCCATGACATAAGCATCATTAAAGGAACAAGCATAAGGCCTAGCATTACCAGCTCAATATTCCAGCGCTTAATATTATAAAGAAAACTAAATTTATCTTTGAATTTTATTTTCATATTTTTATCCCAGTAGAATTACTAAAGCCCAACACTTCTATAAATGTTTTGGGTTATTAATGATTTATTTAATGTATAAAAATGAATGCCTTTCACTCTCTTATCCATCAAATCCATCACTTGATTTGAGGCCCAATGTATACCAACATTTTCAACTCCCTCATCGCTTGTGGCCCGCAAAAGAGCTCTTAAAAGCCCTGCCGGAAACTTTGTGCCAAGAGAAAGTTGTGCCATTTTCTGCATGCCTTTTAAAGATGTAATAGGCATAATGCCTGCGATGATTGGAACCTTTATATTTGCTAGTTCACATCGCTCGCAAAAATCATAAAATTGATTATTATCAAAAAACATTTGTGTACAAATATAGTCGGCCCCATAATCAACTTTTTGTTTTAAATACTCAATTTCTTTTAATCTATTTGGTGTATCTGGATGACCTTCTGGAAAACCTGCAACACCAATTCCCATGTGAGGATAATTCTTTTTTATAAAATCTACCAATTCAAATGCGTATTTAAATCCGTTTGGGTGAGCAATAAATTTGTCACCATTTACTCCATCTCCACGAAGAACCATAATATTATGAATTTTTGATTCATCATATCTTTTTAAAATAAGATTAATATCCTCTTTTGATTGATCCACACAGGTTAGATGAGCAACCACATTTAAACGATTTTCTTGTTGTAGTTTTGTGACCAATTCATGAGTATTTTCTCTTAAACTACCGCCAGCACCATATGTAACACTGACATATCCTGGATTTAAAGGAATAAGCCCCTTTATTGTTTCATAGAGTTCAAGACTACCTTTTGGGGTTTTTGGAGGAAAAAATTCAAAACTAAATACAGTTTCTTTTTGAGCTAAAATTCTAGCGATATGCATCTGAAAAACACCTGATTTTTTACTTTAATAAAAAACCAACTATATCACATATATAGAATTTTTGAAAAGCAAGTATTATAGAATCAGAATATATTTTTAAATTGAGAAAGGATTAAATCTTGGAAGTATTAAATCAACATCTCCCATAGACTCAACATCTCTCATATCTTTTTTCATCTTTTTTGCAACTACATCTTCTTTTGCTTGAGCAATCGCTTCTCCAAGCGGCATCCATAACGAAAGAGTTGCCGCACGCATTGCTCTCTCTTTATTTACAATTCCTGAAGAGGCAACTACTAGAAATAGATAGTCCTTAAAATCAACTGTATCCATAATTATTTTCTTAACATCTTTTGCAGATAATTCTGGATTGATATCTAAGATCCTTGCTGCAACATTTGAAACATATGGGGCAGCTTGACTTGTACCACTGACACTGTGATACATATTTCCTGGAGTTGTTGATCTAATATTGACTCCCGGAGCTGCAACATCAACACTCTCTTTTCCAAAATTTGAAAAATTAGCAATTCCTATTTCTTCAAAAGTAGCTGCAACAGAAATAACGTTATCAGCATTAATTCCGCTTGGAGAATCTGGATACTGATCATTATTTGATGCTTCATTTCCTGAGGCAAC
>CAZCDT010000049.1:0-23050 GCA_964497525.1 uncultured Bacteriovoracaceae bacterium | reverse complement strand
TAAATAGACATATAACAATTACAACAAATTACACAATCTGCAATTTTGATTTTTTATGATATCATCGTTCATGGAAAGTACCAAGAGTAAAATATTTCAACCTAATTAATGTTAGTAAAGCTCGTTTCATATTTTTATACTCCGATCAATTTTGACCATCATTTGCTTCAACTGAAGTATCAGGGATAAATTCAACAGCCGTGTTAATTTTCATTAACTGTAATTCTTTGAATACTCTCATAAGACTTATTCTTGAAAATAATGGCAAATTATCAGACATCCTAGACGCATCTTTACTCGTAACGATTCCAAAAACCACTTCAATATTTTCCGAATCGATGGGGGCAATGTAATCAGATTCGTGACTTCCATTCAAGCGTCCTCTGATTAGCTCTTTCAATTTATCCCTAGCTTCGGATTGTAATCGTATCAGTTGAATTGAATTGATCCCTTGATTGAACAAATGGCTCAAAAGTGCTGACCTTGTGGAAACCTTAATGTGAAACAACTTTGCTGTATTGTTCTCAGCAAAATATAAATCACAAGGCTCTACTGCTTTTTGACCTCTAGGAGATATACTTGTTGCATCTAGGCAAACATATCTGCTATCAGCAAATGAAACAGATTTATTATATTCACTTTCTCTTGAATGAATATAATTAGGAAGGGAGGTGTTTCTAAAAAAACGATCAAGTCCGTTTTTCAAAATCGTGATATAGCTAGACTCAACGCAATACCAGTTACCTTCACAAAAATGATAGTTTTTATTATCAAGTAAACAATCAAAAAGGATACTTTTATAAATTGAAAAAGAACTTTTGGTATTTCCATCATCGTCACATATTGCCATATCGTGTGATTTTAGCGACTCAATAGAAACTGTACTATCTTCCAAATACTCATAATAGTTTTCGATCCTCACATCATCGTAAACCTGACTTCTTCCATTTCCATAAAATTTTACATGGAGTGCTCCGCCGTGTTCAACAATCTCAGGAATGGAAAGAACAATACTATTTGACCGCGCAACAAAAGCACCAATCATCTCCTGATTTAGTAGCCCTAGCACTCGTGGGTCTTTTATAGGTGAAATATTATGAATTCCGGGAAAATTTCTTTTGTAATCATCTCTATTGTAAATCCCCAACAAGCGACCACATAGTGTTAGCAATGCGTCTGGTTGTACATCCGACGTGATCTTAAGATTACTCGCACCAGTCGCATTGTCAAAAAGAGTTCGGTATTCTTCTTTCACCTTTCCAGTAAGTGATTTGATAATCGAACTATCACGGTCAAAATCAAAATATGTAAGATCGGAATCCAGCGGGGTTTGTATCCTTTGCCTTTTTGCAACACTTGGCTCTAGCACATCTGTGCTTTTCAGTTTCTCCGGGTCAAGACTATTTAGCGTAACCATTAGACCAAAATCGTACTCATAACTTTCACTTTTAAGATTGTGATAAGTATGTCCAAATGTTAAGGCAAAACAGCGATCTGATAATGGTAAAAAGACAATTGCTCCTTTCGATAACTGTTTTAGATTTTTTCGTATTCCCCAAAATGCCTTCCACCACGGTTCTGTTTCAGGAGTATCAGAAACATATAACGATGCTCCGATTGGCAATTTAGTCGCTGAGGCAGCTTCCAGAGAATGTTCAGCCTTTAATGCGTTGCTTGCATTAAACGATGTTTTCAAGAGATAAATTGAGAACGATCTTTTTTTGCCCATATATCCTTACCTGATAATTGCTTAAAACTTTGTCAATTTTAATCGAATTCTCCCCATTTATTTTACTTAAAAATTTCCCACTTTTTATATTTTTTTTAGCTTATAATTTGGTTTTTAACTCGAGATGTTTCTTTTACGATATGCAGATCTTGTATTTTGGCAAAACATCATAGATGATTGCAACTCTATGGAGTTGTAGCGCATCATGAAATAGTTTCCACTTGCTATCCATAAAAGATGGATCAAATTGATACATTTCATACCCCGAATCCTTTGCCTTCGTTGTATCTAATGCCTCATACTTCCAGCTACCACGTCCTTTGCTAATATAAGCTAAACTGACTGGGCCAAAAGAAAAATTTCCTTGAGCTAAATTATTTATCCAAGCACGATGGCGTATAATCGCATCAGGATTATTGTTATCTGTAATAATCTTGTAAACCAAGTCGTTATCATTTTGGTTTAACCCATCGTATTGCTCAAGCATCATTGTCACATCGTTAGCTCGCCAAGCCCGCATTGCCTTGGTCATCATATTTATAGCTCTTGAAAATATTTCTGGATTATTACGAATAACTTTCTGTCCTTTCCAGTTAACATATTCCCATTTCAGAAAAGGTTGATCGGGAAACACCGAAGCGCGTGCATGTCCAAGAGGTTCTTTTGAATAAAAAGTTCGGTAGTAAATCAAAAATGATTTTCTTTCTTTGATCATAAACTTTAGCGAATAATATATCATTTTAAGAAATGCCCAAAAATTGCTAGCAATCTCTAACGCAAGATCACTTAAGGTGGAGCATAAAATCTCGTTATCCATCTTTTTGTTGCCACAGGTAATACCAGATACTCTATTCGCTTCATTAAGAGCACCAATAAATCCGTGGTGAGTAAATGTATCAGCATAAACGTGCATCGCAACGCCAAGACGATAAAGACCTCTAGGTGTATTTCTATCAGTCAAAGCAGCTCGTAGCATATCTCTAGCTACATCACTATCTTCTTCACATACAATTTTTGATATTTCTGTTTCGGATTCTTCTCCTTTCTTGGCACAGGAATTACTTGGCAAAAAATGAAAAGGCAGCCAAACGTTATGGTTATCAAAATCCATTAAATTATGATGGTCCACAGTTTTGTGTGCAGAGGCAATTCTAGAATACATATATTCGCTATCAACAAACTGAATTATTCCACTATTCGTGGCATCATCTACATATTGTGCAGAGTAAGCAACGATCAAGGCCTCATCGTGTAAAAAACCAGCAGCTCTTGCCGCAACGTATGTCGCCGTATGATGACCATCTAATTGCATAAATACTCCATTGTTTATTTTCAATAAATCAGTTTAATTCATACTACAATGGAGTATTTGCAATGAGGTAGTAAATTTTTGTTAAATTTAATCGAATTAAAGGAATACTTCTTCGTACCATTTTGACAATAAAAATCACAACTAATCCAAGAAGGATAAGCATTTGAAGAAAAGAGTTAGTTCAAACGTATCCTTGCGGTAACCTATCCTGATTTTTCACGAGACCTTTACCAACAAATTCCCAAGGGAGAAAGTTCTCTGGTGTCAACTTAGACCAATAATAATGCTAGCTAGACGTGTATGTTGATGTGATTTTTTTTAATTATCACTACTAAAAAAATAAAAGCACAGATAAAAAATGGGATTGTTATAATAAATCCAAAAACACCCAAAATTAATGCAAACAATCCAGCAATAAAGATAGTCCAAAATTTGTTCATGTTACACCTCACTTTAACAAATAATCTTTACGGGTAATTAATAATTTTCCTTTAGTAAATTTGTTACTAAAGAGGCGATCTAAAGATAGATAATATACATATTAAAGATACTTTCAGTTACGTAAATTTAACAAATATTAACTAAAGTTTTACGAACTCACCACCGATGAATGCTGTCGATAAAATATTTTAATTTGCCAAAACGTCAATTTATCTCGGAGGTTTTCATGAAAGTATTATTATATATCTTATTTCTTGCTAGTTTTATTTCATGCGCAACAGGAATTATTCCAAAAGAAGAAAGGCAATTAACATTTGTAAAAGAGACCTCTCAAAAAAAAGAAGTAAATCATTCTAAAGCTATGGAATATTTTTCTAAAACATTTCAGGATATATCTAGTACACTCAAGCGAAACGATCTCGCCAGTCAAACCATTATATTGAAAGGAAATATTGCATGTAACCTTTTCCGCCAAACGGGTGACATAAACGATTATTCCCTTCACTTCATTTTAACAGTAGATTCAAAAGATAAAAAGATAAGATTCTTATTCGAAGACCTCTTTATTGCTCATGCTACAGGGCAACCGGTTATGTGGGCATACAATCAGTTGTCAGATAAAGAGAAGGTTCAGCAGGCAGGGAATTGCCTAAAACCTCTAATGGATGGTGTTCTATCTTCGATAAATAAAAAAGATATTTGGTAATTATTTTATAATCTTTAAAAAGCAGAGTAGGCTACATATAATGATAAATTACTGCAAGATAAAATATCGTGAGATGCCTACAACTTCTGAAGTCTTTCATTAATATTTAGTTCTCAAATTTTACAATTTCAGTTAGTATAAAAAAAGCTTAACTCTTGTTTTTTGAACAAAGCAAACAAGCAATGCGGTAACACTTAGCTCTATTGGCCAGTGAAGTTCACATATTTTTGTCTTCAATTTTTCGCAATAAACTTGGTGCTGTGCTTTCTTTCATTATAATTTATTAAGTTAAAATAAGTTATGAATGAACAGTAAAAGGTTAAGAAAAATTAACCGTGTTGAATTAATTATTCACTAAACCATCGTTTTGACTTACCGATACGCATCATTATAACTTTTCCAAAGGATAAATATGTCATTAATTCAATGTCCGGAGTGTAGTCATAAGATTTCTGACAAAGCCCATTCTTGTCCAAAGTGTGGAGTTCCCATCTCTGGGAACAATATTAATATTGTCGAGGTTTTAAATGAACCCAGCGTCGGAGTCGCTGCAATTTTAAGTTTTTTTATTCCTGGCTTGGGACAATTATATAAAGGTAGTTTACTAGCAGGTTTTATTTGGTTTATTGCAGTAGTTTTAGGATATATATTTTTGATTATACCCGGGATATTTTTTCATGTTCTTTGTCTCATTGATGCGTTAACTAATCAGAAAAGCAAACCAAAGCAAGAACAAGTAATGAACGCAATCAATCAGGCAACCAGTAAAAATGTTACAAACACAAGACCACAAGAAATTAATTCTTCGCATACTGAATCAGAAGAATGCTCTTTAAAATTGAGTGATAAAAACACGTCTGGTCAAGAAAAAACAATCGAGAACAAAAACAAGATTTCTAGATTAAATATTGCAGCATGGATATCCGCTTTTGTGGCTGTTGCTTTTTTCGTGTATTCAATTAAAAACTATGAGAGCAAAAGATCTACAGCAAACATGTCAAGTATAACCAAAGATAAAGATTCTAAACAAAAACAAGAAACACCAGTAATGATTAATTCAAAAAAAATCGAGCATGATTCTTTTTTTGTGTTAGAAAAAAACAATTCTAAAGAAATACAGATTGCGACAGCACTGAAATATTTAAAAAAAAGTGTAAAGGAAATTCAACAAGTAAAAATCAAAAACAACACTATTATCATATTATGGGAAACAATCCCTAGTGACTTTTCTCTTGTAAATCGAGGTGCGGCAATCGCTGCAAACAAAGCAATCGATTTTGGAGTACATGTTTGGAGCGTCCCAAGTACACACCAAGGATGGGATGAATCCCTAGGGTATTTTTGCGAAACAACAGCGAGGCGTGGTGCCGTCGAAAGTTCAAGTTGTCGATAAAATTTACAAAGGATAAATATACTTTAGTGCAAAAGAATCGTCGGCACAATCAGAAGAGAGATTCTTAATCACCCCCTGTTTTTGGCAAGTTTGAACCTAATATTTATAAATAATAATAACAACAATAATCGCCTTTAAACTATTACTATAATTACTCACACAAACCCCTAACGTATCTGCATTTTTCCAATAACCGATTTTATAAAGTCCGGAACCTGCAATTCCTGAGCACCGTATCCAGTCGCTAGTGACAAGTTTAAAAATCCAGCATCATGCAACCGTTTTGCAACATCAATTCCGCTAATATTATTTCCAAGATTTACATCTAAATAAATCGGTGTAGCAAATGACACCCGATCTGCATTCTCCCAAAACTCATTTTCATCTTTGACTATCAAATATTTTTTGTTATTCAACTCACCATGCCTTTTCCAATTTTGATGAACAATCATATCATCATCAATAATCACAGCATCCACATCCGATCTTAAAGCAACTTGTTTTTTTACAAAATGAAATACTGGAATAATGTGTGCCAATGATTTTGGCATCATTCTAATTCCAAGTTTTTTAGCGCGAATAAATACCGCATCCTCTTCATAGCGGCTTGTGACTAAAATAGACTGTGACGAAATTCCATATTCTTCAATTAGATCAAGGCCAGTTATATTTGTTCCAACTAGTTCATAATCGCAAAGAAAAAGATAGCGATCAATATCATTAACATCAATAATCCATTTTCTAAAATCATTTTCATTTAAAAAATGCAATACTTTGTCGCTTGCGATATTTGCTTGAGATAGTTTTGCATCCCAAACTTGATGAATGCTCTCGTCATCATCAAGCACAACAATCTTTTTATCATTTGAAATTTTTACTGCTGGCACAAACCAGTCTTTTACTCCACATTCTGCCAAGGAAGTCCGGCCTTAATCAATACATTTTTTATCAAATCATTATTTTGCAGGACTTGATCAATAATCCAAAAGTATATGTCATCATTATTTCTAAAAACATCAATCGCCTTATCATGACCGATCAATTCCGCCAATAGTTCTAACTCGTAAAAACAGACACCAAAATGCAAATAGGTCGATCGAATATTTTGAGCACCACCATTCTGCTCATCTGGCACAACCGGGTATTGTTCTCGCATGAACTTAATAAAATTTTCAACACTCTTTTGGTTATGCTCCAACGAAAAAAACCAGTGTATTTGCTCGTGTAGATACGTAGAGAGAAAGCGATCTGGATTTTGAATATGTTTTGTATTTAGCGTCAGGACAGGATGACTATGTGGAACAGAGAAAGATTTAATAAAAATCCGTTTAGTATAGCTATACCTACCCAAATCATACTTTACAAATAGTTCCTCCAGTAATTTCATAGCTGTTTGTTCATTCGGGGCATTTGAATTAAGAGTAATATTTAATGAGCTTGATGCAAAGGAATGTTGAAAAATTATCACACTGCACAAACTTAATATCGCAATTATTTTCATCATAGTTCCCACTCCTGTTTCCATCCTTCAAAAAATTCATCAAAACTCATGCCCGTCACTTCCCCAAAAGCCTGCGCAGGAATTTTAGTCTTCATTTTTTCAAGCATCAAAAGATATCCCTGCTCGCCAAATTTTTTTATAAAATAATCGAACATTAAAGTCGCTTGGGCATAGGACATTTTTCGACTGGCAGGATCATTGAAAAGCATCGACCAATCTTCCATCTTAATCATTTTCTCGACAGGTATTATATCCGCAAGATTACTGCGAACATATGTAAGATCTTGCTCAAGCGACATCAGGTAAACCTGAGCAGAAAAATATTGGGCGGAGCCTTCGTCAAACCACTTAATATTTACAAGTCCCTGTCTGCTGGAATTGGCCTCTGCATAATGGTGTAAGACTTCGTGACAAAGACTTCGACCACCCATCTTCGGATATAATACCTGTTTGTTATTAATCGGCCTTGGCGCACCACCATTTCTAAAACGCTCAGCATTTTCACGAGAAAAATTAAATTCATCCTGAATACCTTGAATGAAAGAATATATCGTCCCATACATATATAGCGATAAGGTCGGCGGTATTGTTTTAAACATTTTGTTATAATTCGCAGTACATTTTTGCATTTCTTGCTCAATATATTTTTGCCGAGTCTCGGAGTCTGAGCGATTAATAATTTGCCATTGATTGTTGTCAAATTGATTAAACTCATCAGCAGAGATATCGATCTTGCTGGCTTTCATAATCAACGCATAAGGGTTCACTATTTTTTCAAGCGACATTGTTTGTCCATTCTTTGTATATTCAATTCGACTTCCAGTATCTAGTGCCGTGTTCCAAAAAATTTCTGGATTAATATCTGGTTTAACCTGTACGGCTAAAGCATATAAGCCTGCAAGATATGGAACGCTCCAGCTCATACCGCCAATTCTACCTATCAAGTATTGATCAATTCCACAAAAAGACCCAACGGTCCTTGAGTCCGTTGGAACAAGCAGTGTTGGGCGATCAAATTTTCCAATGTAATGAGCCTCCCAAAACAGACCTGGCCTATATGATGATGCAAGTTCCGGATCATCAAAAAAAGATCTTCCAGCACCGGCGAAAGAATAACTATATTCTTCCGGCTTTCTTAAAGAGGTTGTTATGACAAATATATTTTGGGCCTTGGCATGATTTAAGGCATCAATCATTTCTTGATAACCATCATCATTTTTTGAAAAGCCTCGCGATATAGAAACAACTCGAATCTTTTTATTGGCAGGAAGAGAGTTGTTTATTTCTAATATTCTATTCAGTGCTTTTGCTGTATGAAGGTAGGTAAGGCAACTTGGAACGTCACTATTTTTATTACATTCTGGGGTATCTTTTTGCATGCTCACGGCAAGGAAATATAAATCAGCATTGGGCGCAACGCCTATAGTTTTACCTACTGCTAAAGATGCCACAGCGATACCATGCATTGCCGCTTGTTTGCCCTCGGCAGCTCCAATTTCTTCATAGAAGCGCAACTGATGTTTGATTTCTTGATGATCAGTTAATAATGTTTGATCAATAATCGCAATACCAACTCCTCTGCCATCTATGCCCGCAGCATGTAATTTATGTATCCCAAGACCGGGGTTTTTACCATCGTCAATAATTCTCGTGGGATCAAAATCATTAGGCATCATTTCTAAAGTTGGCCATATTGTTGTCGTTCCAAATTTTGCAAAATTTAAATCAGCGAGTCGGTCTCGCAAATCATCATTGGATAAATCCGATCTTCGCAAATCTATTGCAAAAGAATCAGGTGTTTTGGGATTATAAGCGGGTACACCATTTTTTTGTAATACGGAACAAAAACTTGATGATTCAGGATGACGACCAATCTTGGGGAATGTCACGTCATTTGACTCGATAGCATTACTGGAACAACCGGATATTACAAATATTAAAAATATAGCAAACCTCATATTAGTCAACCATCCTTTTGTGCATATTGTGAATCACTGAATTTTTTCCAATAACCGATTTTATAAAGTCCGGAACCTGCAATTCCTGAGCATCGTATCCAGTCGCTAGTGACAAGTTTAAAAATCCAGCATCATGCAACCGTTTTGCAACATCAATTCCGCTAATATTATTTCCAAGATTTACATCTAAATAAATCGGTGTAGCAAATGACACCCGATCTGCATTCTCCCAAAACTCATTTTCATCTTTGACTATCAAATATTTTTTGTTATTCAACTCACCATGCCTTTTCCAATTTTGATGAACAATCATATCATCATCAATAATCACAGCATCCACATCCGATCTTAAAGCAACTTGTTTTTTTACAAAATGAAATACTGGAATAATGTGTGCCAATGATTTTGGCATCATTCTAATTCCAAGTTTTTTAGCGCGAATAAATACCGCATCCTCTTCATAGCGGCTTGTGACTAAAATAGACTGTGACGAAATTCCATATTCTTCAATTAGATCAAGGCCAGTTATATTTGTTCCAACTAGTTCATAATCGCAAAGAAAAAGATAGCGATCAATATCATTAACATCAATAATCCATTTTCTAAAATCATTTTCATTTAAAAAATGCAATACTTTGTCGCTTGCGATATTTGCTTGAGATAGTTTTGCATCCCAAACTTGATGAATGCTCTCGTCATCATCAAGCACAACAATCTTTTTATCATTTGAAATTTTTACTGCTGGCACAAACCAGTCTGGTGGATTGGTACGCACTAAAATAATTTTTACAAGTGTGCCTTCGCCTTCTTTAGAGTCAATCAATAATTCACCACTCCACTCTCGCAACGTCGTACTTGCATGAAAAAGTCCTAGACCGTTTCCTGCAGCTTTTCCATGACTAAAATTTTGCTTACCAAGTTTTGACAAAACATCTTGAGAAATTCCTTTTCCGTTATCTTTGATCCAAATATAAATATCATCATCGTTTGATTCAAGAGTAATTATAACTTGTCCACTGCTGTGATTAATTGCTTCAACTGCATTATCAAGAATATTAGATAATATTCGCTTAAACTTTCCTACTTCAAGAAATGAAAAAAAATCGATTGAATCTGGTGTTGCAACAAAACTAATTTGAGTATTAGATTTATTTCGATATTTTAAACGCTTTTCAGATACCACACTTTCAATGATGGCCGGAATATGCCTATTTTCTCTCTCCTCATTTAAAGCATCATCTTTTTTACGAAGATCAGTTAATAAGTTATTGGCGATATCTTCAACTCTGTTAATCGCTGAACGCATAAAGACACGAGTTGTCTCTGGAGTATCACCTAAATCATCCAAGATCGTTTTTAGTGCGGCAAGAGGAGAACGAATATCGTGAGCAACTTGTGCCCCCAGCTTCCCAAGCGCATAAAAGCGGGATTCTTCTTCTATCTGTTTTTTTAATGTATCAACTTCTGCTTTTAACTCTTTTTGATATTGATCTTGTAAAAGTAAAAGCTGGGCATAGGTCTGATGTTTAACCGTATTTATTCTACCCATAATCATCCCGAGTACTAATACAGCTATTGTCATACTAAAATTATCTATCAAATTATTTATTGGATATATTAGTGAACTGTCTTTAAAAAATATTGGCACAATTAAAAAGAAAAAAGATATTGAAAATATTTTTTTAAACCATTCTTTAAATATTCCTCGATAAGAAAGCGAAGTTAATAAAAATAAAATCCCAGTAAAATTATAAAACTCAACACTTCTAGATGATTCAAGAATACCATGACTAGACTGAACTCCAAGAGATAGCATTAAGTACAAAGTATCCCAGTTAAATTTACAATTAATCCTTCCGATTAGAAGCATGCCAGCAAGAATTCCTCCAACCACTGCAATTAAAATACGTGAACCAAGCAGCCATGGAAACCATGAAAGGTGTTGGTAATTAAAGGCACTTGCAATAAAAAGACACCAAGCCAAGGCCAATAAAGTTATATTGATAACCTGACTTCTATTTTCTTTGTTAAAATATATCTTAGTAATCTGTTGAATAACCATGCTTTATCTCCAAGGATGATTTGCTATATACCAGCGAATTGGCCGTCACATCCTGTCGTAAAACTGTTTCCGCACTAACAATAGAGTTATCACCAATCGTCACTCCTTTTGGTATTGTGACATTTAATTGAATTCCAACATTTTTTCCAATTATTAATGGATGGTATGTGCCCTTAATCTTTCTTCCATTTGTAAATTTATAATGATGATTATCGTCATCAATCAAAGTTGCATTCCAAGAAATACTTGTGCCTTGGCCAATAATAATTTCTTTAGCACAAAGCAAAGTTAAATCTCGTGAAATATAATTGTCACCTCCAAACGTCAGGCAAGCATTGTCAGCAATTCTAATATTTGCTCCAGATTCTATAAAGACAGGGCCATTAAAAATTAATTTTGAATTTTTACCAAGAATAATAACGCTTTTATTTTTAGATGGTGCTGGCATCATTCCGGGAAGCGGATACCCAATGCGAACCAGCGCATTAGCAATAATCTGAGCATTCTTTCCAATAAATATATCTAAATCAGAAGATAAATTTATTAGGCCATCTTCTTTTAGAGTAGTTTGCCTGATTGCCTTAAATCTTCTATACCACCTTCCTAAAAACATATTACCTCAAATTATCCAATATCAGCTTTAAGACCATTTCACGATTAATGGATAAATCATGATTACTATCAATTTCTATATATTTTGCTTTTGGGATGTGTTGAATAAATGATCTGGTTGTCTCTACAGGAACCTCATTATCTTCTATTGATTGAATTACCACAATGCTTTCAGCTTGAATATCTTGTACAAATAGTTTTGGGTTGTTCTGGTTTTGAGCAACTTCTAAATCAAGCATAATGTTAGTTTTACTAAGACCAGTGAAAATGTGTGGATAAGATTTTCCCACTTCATCAGTTATATATTCCAGCACAGGTTTTTCTGGAAAAGTATTGAATGGATTCAGAAGAATTAGTTGATCTAATTTTTTATCAATAGTCGCGGCCACATTTATCGCGACAAGACCTCCCCAGCTATGGCCAATAATATTTATTTTTTTATAGTTATATTTTTTTAATAATTCAGCAATAAAAATCTCAGACTCTTCAACTGAATAAACAAATGAGAACTGAGGATCACTAGGTTCAAGACCTTTGTAATGAAGCATGTAAACATCTGATCCTGTTGCTTGGTGAATTGCCAAAGCTATATCTTGATTGCGGTTTCCAATTTGAGCTGGGAAACCATGAAACAAGATATATGTTTTCTCACTCGGCAGTTCAGCATTTTTAAAGGACCAAATTGTGCTAGAAAACCCAATTTCTTTTGTGGGCAATGTAGATTCTGCGGCCATAACAAATCCCAGATAAAAAATAATTAATAGAGGTAATCTTAAAATAATCATGCTTATAGCGATCAGCCGCCAGTGCCTTTTGTCATTACAATAAATTTATCTGTTAGTTTTGATGCAACCATAACAAATGCGGTTAAGGTGCAAAACATTGGTGTCATGCCTGCACATTTTTTTAAAAATGATTTTAGTCCTTTCATTGGTATCTCCCTTTTTTTACAATATAATTTGATAAAGATATTCATCATTGTATTGACCATCGATCAGCGCAGCATCCTTTAATAGTCCTACCTTTTGAAAACCAACTTTTTCATACAGGGCAATGCCTGCCTGATTATAGGTACGAACAGTTAAATCCAAGCGATGTAATCCAATTGCTTTTGCATTTTCTATGGCATAATTAATTAGAGCTGTACCAAGTCCAATACCACAAAATTCTTTCTCGCATCCCATTCCGATACTTGCATTCATCCTTACAAAAAAGCTCTTGGACATTTGCATTAAACTAATATTTCCAATAATGCGATTGTCAAAAAAAGCCGATATCATAAATTGTTTTGGGTTCGCGGCAAAATCGCTTAAAGTTTTTGCTTCTTCATCAATAGTAATACTGTCAAATCTATCCGCGGGACCATTTAGATTACGATATGATTCATAATGAACCTTTCTGACATGAATAAGAAGTTGTTCAGCATCTATTAATGTTGGTGAACGCAGAATTACTTCAGCTCCATTTTTCAATATTCTCTTCTGGGCATTAATTAGCATTATTCACCTCGATAGTTTTATCCTGATCTATTTGCCGATTAATTTCATTTTTCATTTCTTGCCACGTTTCATGAACTTCATTAATAAGCATATCTATTTCTGTCATTTTCTTTTGAACGGCCCGTAAGTTTTTATTAGGATTTAAGATCGTTGTTTTTAAAAGAGAGTGAGCACTAACAAGTCCAGAACATTTATTAATGGCATTGTGTGTCGCTAACTGTAAATTGTTATTGTATGTAAGCACTATTTGTCTCCATGAATTTTTGATCTGTTTGTTTCATTTTATTACTTAATCCGAGAGTGTTATAAAAACGATGATTCCCAATCCCTAATTTTGAAATTGCATTTTTATTAACACCATGACAATCAATAAGACATCTTGCATAAACTTCTCTTTCGATATTTTTTAAAAATGCTTTTATTCCAACTCTCAAACAATGATCGTATTGTTTAGCAGATAATAAATTGCCGCTGACATTATTATTTAAAACTTGTGGCGGAAGGTCTTTAATATCAATGATATTGATATTATCACTGCGAAGCATTTCAACAACTTTAATCAACTCTCGAATATTACCCGGCCAACTATAATTAACCATCATATCAATTGCGTCATTGGTAAATTCAATTCTTCTACCCGTTGAAACAAACTTATTCAAAAGTAGAGGGATATCATCTTTCCGCTCACGTAATGGCTTAAGACGGATATTTACAAAATCAATACGATGATAAAGATCATCTCGAAATTTTCCTTGCGCAACAAGTTCTACCAAATCTGTTCTGGCAGCACAAATCAAACGGAAATTAGAGTGAATCAATGTGTTGCTACCAACTTGATGAAATGTTTTTTCTTCCAATACTTTTAAAAGTTTTGTTTGAATATCCATTGGCATTGAACAAATTTCATCTATAAAAAGTGTTCCGTTATGAGCATGTTTAATTTTACCATCATAATCATTAATGGCCCCAGTAAAGGAGCCCTTCTTGTGGCCAAAAATTTCAGATTGAATAAGAGATGGTGCAATTTCGCTGCAATTTAACATTACAAATTGACCACTTCGACCAGACATTTCATGAAAATATTGCGCCAATCTAGTTTTTCCGATTCCAGTTTCTCCTTGAATTAAAACTGGAAAATCAGATGTGCAATTCTTTAATGCAAATTCAAGAGTACGCATTGTTTCTGGATTTTTAGTGATGAATTCATTTTCAATAAAAGAATGATATTTAAAAGAATTTTTATTGCTGATATATTTATTAACAACTTCTGCAATGGTTCCATCAATATTTGTTTTAGCAAAAAAATCTTGGCAGCCTGCGGCCAAAGCCTCGTGATAGTGCTCTTTGGAATCATGTGCTGTAAGCACGACTGTATAGATTGATTTATTTGCGGCACGGCGAACCACTTCTAAACCGTCGAACTGACCATCTATATTTAGATCAATAAAGGCCAAATCTATTTTTTCTTTACTAAGAATAGTGTAGGCCTCATCCTTTGTTGCGGCCTTGTAAATAGGGCCTAAGATCATCAAACGTTCACTAAGAAATTCACGAAGAGCTGGTTCGTCTTCCAGAATTAAGATACTTATTTTTTCGTTTGCCATCGAAATATTTCCTGAATCTGTGCCGTTTCGGCACACTGTTTTGTGCCGTTTCGGCACAAACTTTTATTTTTATTTTCATGAAACGGCAAGCAAAATTTTTCAAAATTAAAAAATAAAACAATGAAGATCAAATCATTTAAAACACTTAACGCACCGAATACCGAATGTGTAACGCTTTCGATAATCGTCTCATCAATCTTGGCACAACGATTGCGATAGTAATGACAACAAAGGCCAAAAACTAACAAGGAGAAATGCACATGATTAAAGCATTAGGCAGGAGTCTATCTAAAATTATTAACGCTACCGTACAGGTATTTGATCGTATTCAAAGTACAATCCGAAATTTTTTAAAATCCATAAAAGTTGCACATGCTGATGATTTTTTTCTTCAGCAAGCAAGAGAGCATGCCATGCACATGACATCCGGCCGCTACTACTAACAAGTTAAGGGGGAAGAATGAAAACAACTTTTAAAAGAATCCGCAATCAATTTTTAGAACTTCTTGGAATTTTATCTATCGAAGAAATCTCCAACAATCATCTACTCATGAATTCAATCAATCGCTTTCAAGCATTAGTAGTGAGGACAGGATTATGAATACTAAAACAGCACTAGAGATAACTAAGGAGATGGAGACAGAAGTTTGGCAGATGGTGTCGATGCTTAGAGAGTCCGAAATTGAAAACAATCCAAGTCTAGTTAAACACCTAACCAATCTTTTAATCGAAATTTCAACTTTTGGAGATTTGCTAAACAAACGCAAGGGGGAAGCATGTTTAAATTAATATTAATAAGCGCACTGTTTTATTCATGCGCATGGAAGGCAGAACAACTATTACAAGAAGAAAATCATCAAACAGTCGCGCCATCATTTATTGATTCCGATGGCGACTGGATTTCTGATGCCGATGAACTTGATTCTGGAACTGATCCGTATATTGCAAACCTTCCAGAAATAAAAATCAGAGAAAATATTTCAGCGCTTGCTCAATTTAATATCGCACTAAGTCAAGAAGAGCGAAATCAGCTGATCACTATCGAGTCGGACAAAGAAAGAGATCAAGAAAATAATCTTTTAAGAAAATATTTAGTTCGCGAAGCGGCAACTTTCGCCAACACCGGAGGCATGGAGCTTTCTTGGCAAATGGATAAACGCTTTTTAAATTTAGTTCAAATATCTGGATGGAATTTTTCTAAAAGATTTGCAACAGAAGCAACGGTTGATGAATATCTCTTAAACAAGGGGGAGCTTGCCGCTCACAGTGGACAGATAAATCTTTTTTATCAATTAGAAGCAGATTCGCATCCTGCATTTTTATCATCAACTGATTTTGCGTTAACGTTGTACTCTCTCAACGATGCTTTCAAGCTGACAAAAATTGGAACACAGTTAGCAACATCACAAGCAGGAAAAAATATCGATTTGCTGCTTAGTAATGCCGATACAAACGCTTCTGAAAGCTTGTTGCAGTTAAGTTATGCAAAACTATCTCCATTTCAAATAAATAGTATTATTAAGAACGACACGCCACTTTATGCCACAATCGATTCTTTTAAATTAAAACTTCAGAACGAGAGAGTTATTTCATCAAATAATTATTTTGATGGCATAAATGCAAAGACTGCGCGAGTAATTATTTCTACTCCAGATGAGACAGCAACATACAATGTTACAACACAAATAGATAGGGTATCCGATAATCTACATCAATTTTTGCTCTATCAATTTAAAAATGTTCTTCTCGATGCGGACAATACTATTGTTAAAATTGGAGACATCGAAAGTGAACTTCGACTTCCTTTTGATTTTACCAATGTTTCCAAAAGTAATCTTGAAAAAAAATTATGGCTTATTTTAAGTGATGATGGACTTGGGCTTGACTCGCCTCTTGATGCTGGAAAAACCTATGCTGTTATTTGTGCTTCGGTATCAGAGCTGCTGGAGGGATTAAAAGAAAAAAAGAGCATCTTTGTAAAAAAAGGTTTAACTCATCAAGAAGATGCCACCACTCGTATTAATTTAGGCAAAGTAAAAGCTGGAGATGTTTTTACTCTTAGATTTTCTGGAAGACAAAAAAAGTATGGCGTTCAAAGCAGATCGCTACCTATGCAGACATGGCACTGGTCGAGTGATTGTAAAAGTTGTGGACTATACGGCCTTAGCTGCGGAGGTGGTCAAAACGGTCTTTACACCGCTATTTACAAAAAATACTTGTGGGAATCTTTTGGAGAATGTGCTCCAGCAGGCCAAGATGCTCCTCCAAGTTTTCCTGTTGGCGGAGGCACAATTGGAGGACACGCTTTTGGATGTGGCGATGTCTACATGTGCTTTAATCGAATAACCAGAAGGCATGACGCCGCTTGCGTTGCAACCTATCTTGATAAAACATTAGAAAAAGAATCGCCACTTCCATTTTTTGAAGATTTATCTAATTACCGCATCAATTTAATGATTGGAAATAAAACTTATAATTTAGATAGTGCCAAAGAAAAAGTTTTGCTTGCAGATCAAAATTTTCTCAAACGTGGAATAGTTCAATTTGAAATTATTGATGAAGATATTTTAAACATCGAAGAGAATGCTTTTTTAGAGGTCTTTCCATCAGAGAGTCGGACGGCAAAAAAATATGGTTTTGTTTCTGACAATTGTGCATGGAAAGATAAAACTTCTGTAGACACTAAAGATTACCAATTTTTTGATCAAGAAATTCAAGAATATATTGTTGACTTAACTATCGAGGGTATTCCTCGCACTTTATGGGAAGAAGGAGGAAAGTTGTATGAATAAATATTTATACGCTCCCTTGATCTGGCTTATGACAACACCTGTTTGGTCAAAAAACATTATTCAGGTAGCAGAAAAGGTCGAGCGAAACGGTTCTAAGTTTGTCGTTCAGCTTGCAAGCATTGGCCTAATTATTACGGCCATCAGCTTTGTTTTAGGAAAGCAAGATGCATCTGAAAGACTACAAAAAGTAATCATTGGAATGATCCTCGCACTTTGTGCAGGAATCATCGTATCAACAATTAAAACATGGGTGTGATTATGAATAAACAAACAACGTATCCAGCATTTTTAAAAGCGTATCCAAAAGTTTTAGGAATAGAAATTACCGACATCGTATGGATTGGGATCGTGATCTTCTTCTTGGCCACGTTTCAAATAAATCCTTTTTGGATCATGGTTGTGATTAGTGCTCTCTTGATTGGAAAAATTTTAATCAACTATTTTTTCCAAAGAAACGTTTTGCAGCTTTGGCTTGAAGGAGTGACCGAGCGCGACTGGAAACATTTAATGCAATTTAAAGGATTATAATTATGAATCATAATTTTCCAATCAAAACAATTGAAGGTAATAAAATAGTTCTTAAAAACGGTGAAACAACCTATTTATATGAGATGCTTCCTCCTGATTTAGAACAGATGCCGGCCGACATATTAGATGACTTTCTAAATGGGATCAAAGATTGGGCCAGCAATCTTTCTGCAAATGATTTTTTTAGAATCTTTTATCTTGATGGAAGGATTTTTATCAATACAGGCATGGAATCAATTTCGACTCCATCTTGTGTCGTCAATGCGGCCCATGATGTCAAAACTCATTTTTATAAAATGAATGATCTCTATTCTAATCCAACAATTGTTGGAGGAGATACCTTGGTTTGTAATTTATGGCAAACCAAGATGATCAATATCTACTCAATGCCGCCACACCCCGATATTTGTGAACTCTCTCGCTATGGTGACTTTGTAATTAACTTTAAAAAACTAGATTCAAAAAAAGCAAAGTCGCTACTTGATATAAAACGAAAGATTCATTTTTCCAACACTCAAAAACATATCAGGGATATAGAAAGCGAGGCTTCGTATTCTGAGAGTGAATCCATTTTAGAAGGAATCATTCACGGCGTTGAATCACTTTTTAATGTTGAAGCATGGATAATCATCAGATCACAAAAAATCAATGCCGATATAGCAAAAGAGGCCGAAAGCATTTTAGGACAAATGGAGCTTCGAGGTTACAAAGGCCTTGTTGAAACTTTAGGACTTTCAGTTTTCTGGAAAGAGAACTTTTTTTTCTTACCACCAAGATTTATCAGGGCACACCCTGCAACCAGCTCTTATCTGGTGAATCTATTACCGCTATCAATGGATAAAATAAATTCGGAAGGTGTGCCTTTTACTTCAAGATCAGGCGTTGAGGTAAAAATTAATTTTGGTTCAAAAGATGCAGATAACAACAACGTCTTGGTTTCTGGAAGAAGCGGAAGTGGAAAATCATTTGCCATTAACAAAGTCATTTTTGAAGAATTAAAACTTGGTGCTAAAGCAATTATTCTAGATTACAACGCTTCTTTTTTAAGAAACACCCTCTACAATGGCGGCAACTCTTTTTCTAAGTCTTTTAATCCGATGATGTTTTCTGATCCAAGTTATTTAAAAGCATTAATTCTGTCGATGGTTGACCCGAAAGATTTTGACTTAAAAGCACAGGGCAAACTATTTGCAGAGATTAAAAATGTTTTACAAAAAAGACCGGACATTTCTTTTAGGGAATTAATTAACGAGCTGGAAATCACTTTTAATGGAATTGGATATTATTTTGAAGAGTTCTGGGATTATTTTTCTGATCAAAAAGTTGTAAGTACCAACATTACCTTTGTTGATCTCTCAAAATATCCTGATCGCATTTTGCCAGCATTAATTATTTTCTTAATCGAACTTTTCAAATCAATGTCAGGCCGAAGAATTTTTGTCTTTGAAGAGTGCTGGAATATTTTAAATCGTGCATCTGATTTTGTCGTTCAATTTTTTAGAACCTTTAGAAAAGAAGGGGCCACAGCAATTGCCATATCTCAAAGCCTTGAAGATTTTATTCGCCTAGATGTGGGAAGAGTTGTCGCAGAAAATTCTTATCATAAATTAATTTTTAGACAGGATTTAAGACCTAACGCATTTATTAATGACTTTGACGTAAAACAAGTTAGCTCTCTTTCTGGCAACAAGGGCGTCTATAGCGAATTTTATTACAAAAGCGAATCATGTGCAAAATGCGTTCGCTATTTTGGATCGCCGCTTGAGTACATTTTATTCAACACCACTAAGGAGGACTCCGATGCCATTAACAAATATATCAGCAAATACATCGATGATTTTGAATTTAAAAAAATCATTCACAGCTATCTGGCGGTACAATATGCTCCAGAAATTTAAGACCCTAATTATTTGTCTTTGGATGTTTTTTATTCCCAAGGTTCATGCTGGATTAGGTCAAGACACATTGCTACTTGCAACATTGTGCAGTACTACGGCCAGCCAACTTGCAGAGCTATCAGAACTTTTAGAAACGCAAAAAAAAGTAACCGAGCAGTTCACCTCGGTTGCGAATGCTATCAACGAAAAAATCGACTTCGCAGAAAGACTTCAATATCACATCGAAGAATTGATTTCATTAGAGCAACTCGATGTTCAAGATTTGGCATCTTTAGTTGATTCCGTCAGAACCTTAAAAGGAACCGTTTTAGACACCAAAGACTTTATTGCTGGAATGGAAATGGAGCTTGTCGGCGCAAAGATCGCAAAAGCAGAAAACAAAAAAGAGCGCAGTCGCAATCGTCAAAAACAGCGCATGGCGATGCGAAGGGCCGCACTTCCTGCAACATCTTCAACAAAAGATGTTCAACTAGCAACCGCCAAAACAAATGCATATATGTTGGATGAACAGATCAGAAGCAACAACACTCTTTTAAAAATTGAAGATCATTTAATCGATATGAAGTCTCGCGATAACTATGTGGCACTGCAAGCTCAAGAAGATAAAACAAACTGGGAACGCTACTACAATCATCAAGCAACAATGCCTGCTAAAAAAAAGAGAAATTAAATGACTGAGGTACTAAAAGATACTCTTTTAATTAATTCGCCAATTCTATTAACCGTTGCAAATGATTTGGTGGCCTACTCTTGGTATTTGATGCCAGCAGTTTTATTGTGGGCACTGGCATTTGAATATTTAGGAGAGATGGACTTTACCCAGACATTAAAGCGCGCTATTTTTTCGATGCTTATTTTATCTTTATACATTCCTCTTCACATGGAAGTGATTAATACAAGTCTAACTCTTGCTGATAAATTTCTTGATATGCCTAAATACTCCAGCAATATTTTCACTAAACTGGATAATTTCAAAAAGGCGAGATTTGAGATTAGAAAAGAAGTGCGGGCCGAGAAAACAAAAAAAGCAAATAAAGACGAAGGAGTTATTTCAAAAACATGGGGGGATATTATCCAGGAGGTTCAGTTTTTACGAGATGATATTCTCTCTGGATTGCTATGGATTCTTGTTCGGCTTTGTCTTTTATTTTTAAAATTTATCTATTCTTCGATCTATCACTTTGCTTATGCCTTTGTTGGAATTATTGCCCTAATTCATGTCTTTAGTTTTGGCGCAAAATCTGTTGGATCGGCACTTAAAAGCACTTTATGGTGTGCTCTAATGCCTTGGGTTGTTGCAACAACTCTAATATTTTTAGGCTCGGCCTATCAATCTTTCAAACTTGTCGATGGAAACTCTTTTGAAGAACTGCTTTTGTTAGTTGCTGTTGGCGTAATGCTTCTATTTACTCCAGTCATTACCGCCAAGCTAATGGATGGATCGGGTGTTTCTACTATTGGCGAAAAACTTGGGAAGATGGCGGCCGGTTCTCTATTAACAGGTGGTGTCGCTACTGTTGCAACAAGAGTTGGAAACTGGACAAAAACAGCTTTTGGCAATGTTAAAGACAGCGTCTTTTTTAAATCAAACATAATCAAAGAGAGAGCACCAAAAACGGCCAGTGAAATTGCAGGGGCAAAAAATTCATTAATCCCTTTAAAAGAAGGAGTTGGATTGGGTGAAAAATGTATTCTTGCATCTAACCAGATGATCAATCCTCTTAAGTCGCGAGAAGTTGAAAAACAAAAACGACAAGCAGCACAAGCACTTCATAGTGCCGGACACGGAGAAGTCGTTTTAAAACATTCTGATGTAGTAAAAAACATCGAGGCCGGTAAACGTGGGCCATCAGGCAGTCAGGAAATATTTTTTAGAAAATCAGAACAACATGAAAGGCAAAAAGAGGCATGGTTTAAAAGCGTTACAAATCCGCAAAGAAACAAAAAAGAGGCAGGCCCTAGTTTTACAAATTCAGAAGTAAAAAGACCTGTTAGGAGTTTTACACCAATTTCCAAAGTAGCACAAACTCCAAAACAAGAGATGACAAGTAAACGTCCTTTAGTCAGAAATCCAGCAGGCAAAACAAGTTTTACAAAACTAAAACCAAGGAAACATTCATGAAAGATTCACTTTATGCTTTTTTTGATTCAACTGTAATAAAACTCTGGGAACATTTAAAGGCCTACCCATTTTTTGTAACAAATTTTTTGGTATTATTAATAATTATTTTGAATTTTTTTATTATTTATTCAAAAAACAACAATACAAAAATGTTGGCCGATCTTCCTGTAATATCTGAAGCAGCATTGCAAGAAAAAATATGTTATTTTGGCATAGAATCAATTTTAAAAAACAACATTAGTTCCCTCATTTTTCATCAAGAGACTTACAAGGCACTTAAAAGAAATCCCGACCTTTTAGAATTAGAAAATGCTCAGATTATAAAAGTCTCAGTAAAAGAAAGCATTTGTCGCGTAGTTTTAAAAGATGAACAAGGGCCTCGTGTTTTTGATCTACAGCTATTTAAAAGCACTGAAAAAGAGCTTGGCATGGTAATCGCCAACATCGATGAACAATATTTAAACAAAGAAGATGAGGAGTAAATTATGCTAATGACACTCTTGCCACAACAGGTGGCAACTATTTTTTTAGGATTAAACATCGTAACCGTTTTGACGTTTAACGACCCAGTGAAAACTTTTACATTTGGAGGATCACGCGATGATCTGTTTATTGAAAAAGTTAATAGCGATAAAACCTTGATCATAAAACCAAAACAAAAAGGGATTAAATCTAACTTCTTGGTCGTGACTGATTTAGGGCAATACAACTTTTATCTTCAAGAAGATGTAAGACCTCACGACTTTGTTAATATTTTGCAGGGGAAAATTGACTCATCTTTTGCAAAAGTATTTCAAACAAATGACTTTGAAATTTGGGAAGGAAAAAACTCCCTTCGGGTTTTAAACAAAAAGTCATCTCCTGTTGTAATCAATGGCGAAAAGGTTTTATCG
>CAZCDT010000048.1:0-24050 GCA_964497525.1 uncultured Bacteriovoracaceae bacterium | reverse complement strand
TAAATATATCAATAAATGCGAGTAAATAAAAAAAGCGGTTCTCTCCATGAATATACTGAATATTTGAAAAAGAATCAACTCTTGGTCGCGGTGAACCTCATATTGTAGAAATGTTCCCGGAAAACAATTCCACAGATGTTCCAACAAGTTTAAAAGAGATTTATGTCAAATTTGATCGCCCAATGAACACTCGGAGAATTGTTGTTATAGTGTTGTGAGTCGCCAAAATTATCCTCAAGTAGAGGATAAGAGGAAAAAGAAGAAATGAGATATTTTCTTCTCTGTCTTTATACATAAATAACAAAATAGCGGTTTATGTAATTAATTGTAATTGCTATACGTCTATTTATTTGCTCCTACAGCATTTTATCCTGCTCTCAAAAACACTTCAATTGATCTTATGGACGAATATAAATCCATAAGGCGATCAACTGTAAAAGTATCGATCTTGTGATTGACTATTTTATTCACAATGGCCTTATCAACCCCTAACTTGTGTGCCAGTTCTATTTGGGAAAGATTCTCTTCCTTTAAAACTTTTACGAATGCCTGACATAGTTGATATTTTAAAATATCAGATTTTAATGCCGTTTTATAATCAATTACAAGGGTAGGATTTGCATCTTGAATTTCATTTAATATCTTTTCAATATTCTTTTTATTCGGGAATGTCATGTTTTACTCCTTTTTCTTTTAAAGAGGTTATTACGCCTATGTAAAATTGGTTATTTTCTAAAAGCCAAACCAATCTGTAAACTTTTTCATTATACAAAATCCTTGAGAGAAAATAATCAAACCCATCTTTATTTGTTGTTGGGATGAATGATTTTCCATCAAGTAGTTCAACAAGAGATAAAATTAACTCATCAGTAATATGATCGCTATGCTTGTCAACATGTGGGTCAATCACAACCTCGTTTATCACTACTTCATTAACCGTTATATTCTGCTTTAATGTGTATTTTCTGCGTTTTTCTTCCATACATGATTAGCATACCATAAGTAGACAAATTTGTCTACTCTGACTGCGCATAATTCAACAATTCGAGATTGCTTGTCACTGTAATTTAGAGGTGTTTGGCCCAAAAGACCTTGGTGTGGCCTACTTGCCAAATAAATATAAATGCATTTCATCTTGAACAATCTACAACTGAAACACATATTAAAGGTACTTCTGCTTGTACCAAATAGAAGTACCTTTTTCATTATTTTTCATAAAATTTTGGTCAAAAAAGAAGAATAAAAGCGTGCGAACAGGTCGGAATAATTTTTATTTATCACTTAAAGGTTTATGTAAAAAGAATACTGAACTTGAAAAATACATAATAACAATATAATATTGTTATATAAAATAATCAAAAATGGAGAAACCATGTTTCGCAGAAGTATGGAAACTGAATTAAAAGATCTGGCAAAAAGCTACCCCGTTGTGACAATTATTGGGCCTAGACAATCTGGAAAAACAACGCTATGTAAAATGTGTTTTCCTCGCTACACCTATTGTTCGCTGGAAAATCCAGATATACGCTCCTATGCGGCATCTGATCCAAGGGCCTTCCTGAACGAATATAAAAAAAATGTTATCTTCGATGAAATACAGAGAGTTCCAGAGCTTCTTTCTTATATTCAAGGTATCGTTGACTCATCTTCTACAAGAGGTCAGTTTATTCTTACTGGTTCACATCAGTTACAGTTACGATCAGAAATTTCTCAATCTCTTGCAGGAAGAACTGCAATCTTAACATTACTGCCTCTTAGTCTGAAAGAAATTATAAAAAATCCCAAATACCAAACAATAGATAAGGAAACATGCATTTTTAAGGGATCTTTTCCGCGTATAATTCGTGATCGACTAAATCCCACCAAAGCGTACTCAAATTATTACAAGACTTATATCGAGAGAGATGTAAGACAATTGATTAACATAAAAGATATAACTTTATTTGAAAAATTTATAAAATTGATGGCCGGAAGAGTTGGTCAGCTATTGAACCTAAATTCCCTTGCAAGCGATGTCGGTGCATCAAGCACTACTCTTAAAGAATGGTTATCTGTTCTAGAAGCATCTTTTATCGTTTTCAAACTATCTCCGTATTTTGAGAATTTCGGCAAACGAATTATCAAATCACCCAAATACTATTTTGTAGATACAGGATTACTTTGTTATCTACTTGGAATTGAGAATATAACACAACTCAAACGTGACCCATTAGTCGGCAATATTTTTGAAAACTTTGTTGTCATGGAAGCAATGAAGGAGAGATTAAACAAGGGAGAAGAATCAAATATTTATTTTTTTCGAGATAGTAATAATAATGAAGTAGACATTGTTTTCAAAAAAGAGGATCAACTTATTCCTATCGAAATCAAGTCATCTCATACATATAATCTGGAGTTTGAAAAAGGAATTAACTATTTTCAGAAAAATATTCCGAAGGCAGGAAAGGGAATAATTATCTATTCTGGAGATTTGGCGGTAAAAAAAGAAAATCTTGAGTCAATCAATTTTAAAAATACGTTTTCAATATTTTAAAGGAAACTTTTTAATTTGATTAAAAGTAAGCGCTCTTTTATCCCCCTGTTGAATCTAATACCAAACCCACTAAATAATGTCGGGAGAGAAATGGCAAGTTGTGATGAGATTTTGTTTTTAAATTTTAGCTAAAAACGCAGGCGTAGCCGTTGTTACGTCGAGTATTTTAGCAAAATTTAAAAACAAAAGATCGTTACAAATCGCCATTTAAAAACCGACATTATTTAGTGGATTTGGTATAACTAATATCTAATCAAAGATTTATCTATGATTAACATTTTTTCATGGAGGAAATCTTATGGAACAAAAACCAGTATCAAAAAAAGAGGTTTGGGTTAAACACATTACAACGCAACAAAAATTGCAAATTCCAGCATCAGGCTATTATGCACAAAATAGTTTAAATGCAAAATCTTTATTACCTCAAAGATTCAATTTTTATTTTTAGCTTGTCTAAAAAATCAGCACATATTTTGCCATCAACAACATAGTGATTAAGAGTCAGTGTTAGTTCTAGGATATTATTCTCATCAATTCCTGCAATGCCAAACATTAGTGTTTTTGCAGATTCAGGGGCGCAAGATGTTACAGATGTTTGGCCTAGATTATTTAAGCAAATTGTTCCATCAGATGATTTTGGCCGGCGAAATAAATCGACTAGCCACAGTAGTGGAGCATGAAAAATACTTGGTATTTTAAGCATCATTTTTATTGATTGAAATGCTGGCATCTCTTCTATTGTCATCTTTGCTGCTGATTGCAGTAGTGAATTTATTTCGTGATCACTTCTTTGTGCAACATCTTCTATAATGTATGTCATTGGAATTTCTTCTTCACAATAATATTTTGGATAAGTAAAAGAAAAAGATATTTCCTCAAATATTGTAAGTGTATCTCCCCATGGTTTACGAATTAGAGCACTGTTTAAAATTTTAAAGCGTGGATCAGAATTTATTAGTTGAGAAATTGCTCGTGCCCAAATAACATACATCGATAATTTTGTTTGTTGCCTATATTTTAAAAGAGGCCCTGCATTTATTTTGATTCTTATGCTGGCAGGGTATTAGTGACGACGAATGCGATCTAGAAAAATAGATACAATATTGCGCATCCTACTAATCGGAATGTGTTGAACTTTATTTATCATAATTAAAAATCCTTTCAAGAAACACTCGTTCTAATCAGCTGCGTCTCCATCGCAATACCAATGATGATTCCATCGATATCCATTGGTAAATTTTAAAGCACTATCGATCCAACCAGCATCATTTTCATTGTAATCATTTATGCTATCTATGATGCTAAAAACTTTTGCCGCTTTTTTTGCTTCCTCTACATCTGCTGGTCTTGTTGCTCCAAACGGAGAGAACTTTCCAAAAATACCTGTATTTGGCTGAGGATAGTAGTAACCAAATGCAGCACCTTGTCTAACAGCATTTGTTTGGCAAAAAGTTTCTCCAAGAGTGACTAATTTATCAGATACAGAATTGGTTAATTTTGGTTCACCTGTTTCTGGAATAAAATCGGTATCAAGATCAAGCCCGCCTCCAGGAAGAGTGCTGCCAACACCTTCGCTTGAAACAAATTTGTTAAAGTAGACATTTAAGTCGACTCCATTTGGCAAGCGACAATAAGTTTTTCCATTTACAGTCATTGAAAAATTACTACAGCATTTTTCACTAGAAGTGGTCTCTTGTCCCAATTTTAGGCAGCAAGTAAATGAGTGGCCTTTAAATATAGGAGTGATGGCAACTTTATCTTGATAGACAATTTTTCCAGCATTTGCTCCGGGGTTTGCATAGTCATCATTTCCCGCGCTTGCATCATAGATTTGCATTAGTGAGCGAGAATTTATCGCGCCACTGTAATTAAAAGCCGCGGCATCAAAGTCTGTTCGTGTATAAAGTAAAGAACCGGCCGCATCTTTAAATAGTCCTGGAACGAGTTTTGACATATTACTATTGCAATAAAGAGGTTCATAAAAAATTTGAGGAATACCCAAAAGGTCAAAGCGTCCAAGTTTTGTAAGATAGTACATGGCGTTTCCGGCGGTAAGGCCTTGTCTTGTTTCGTCGATATCATCGAATGGTCCTCCGTATGGATTTATTGGGAGACCATCATTGTATCCGTATTCTTTCGTATTCATTTTTCTATACTTTATTTTTACACCGGCCAAGTAAAAAGGGGTGCCCGCACCACAATTACCATCTATATTTGTTTGGAGTCGAAGAATGGTATATCCGCCATCTTCGAATATGCAGTACTCTTTATCCATAAGAGCTGTTGCTATTGTGCAATTTGCACGCATCTGAAATGGCTCATCAACGCCGCAAGAGATATAAGTATTATCTCCAGCTAAGCGGTAGTAAGAAACATGGACTCTGTCTCCAATTGCAGGGAGGTCCGGATATTCACCAAACATCATTTCCTCTAAGTTTCCTTTTGAAATATACGACGGAATTCTAAGCTCAAGCGTTGTCATTCCTGCCTTAAAAAAGTTCTCTCTTGGATTAGTCGAATTATGGGCCGGTGGCAAATAAGGGGAGTCGCTACTAACTCTTTGCACGCCATAGGTTGCATCATTTGGTAGATATAGTGTTGAAAGTTCTGCGTTATTATTTGCAATGGCCTTTGGTGCAATAATGCTATAGCCAGTACCAAAACTAATTGGAATTTGTAAACATCCGCGATTACCAGATGAATCTGGATAAGGCCAATCACACAAAAGACCTAAATCTTTAGAGTAGTTGGAATTTACAGCTAAATAAGTTCTATCATCAGCAACATACAGATCGTTTTCATAATTTAAGCAAGCAAAGTTTTCAATAGAAAATGATAGTCTGTTAGTAATAGTCCAATCATGAGTACCATCAGAAAAAAGTCTGATCCATCCGCCACCACAACAACTTTTTGTTCCTGTTTCATTAATTATTTTCCACTGATCAGATTTAGGCGTTGTATCAACTGTAACAACAGGAGGGTTTGTTGCAAGGGTCGTCGCGTTCGCATTTACAAAACGAGAATATCGGTTTGCAAGAGTAGGATCTGTTTCTCCAGGAGAATTAATTAAAAGATTGATGCTCGTATCTGATTCTTCGAGCATCTCTTGATCTAGTAGAGTACTACTTACACTTGTATACATCGTAAGAGTTTCGTTAATTGGTCTGCAGCAGCGATTCTTTTTTAAATCATAAGTTAAAAAATTGCTAGATTGAGTACTGACAGGTTTTAGCTCCGCTTGACCACAGATTAAATTTTCTTGCCAATATTTTTGTTCTGCAAGAGTATTTCCAAAGTAAGAAAGATCAAATTCATATGCTTTAAGTGAGTGATAAATATTTGGGGCACAGTCAAGGTCTGTGTGACAAACACTCCCGGCCCTTCTAACACAACCATCTTTAGCAATACCCGGAAGTAAAAACGATGTTAGATTTGGGATTGTATCATTTTCAATTTCAAAAAATGGAGAGTTGCTACTTGCATCAAGTGATTCAAGGCCACAACCGTTTTGCATTTTTCTTTGCTCTAGTGTTGGAGAAAAAATATAGTTTCCAGCATTATCAACATCATCTTCGTCGTCATTTAAAACAGGACAAGATCTTACTCTATTTGTACCAGTTAAAGACGAGTTGCATCCTCCGATTTGGGAGACGTAATCCGTTCGACTATCTGGATCTGCATTTTGATGTTGAGTAATTTGCGCACTACTTGTTGTTGTGCGGCCTGAAAGACAAATTCCCCAATTACTAGCACTATCTCCAGATACAGATGAATTAATTAAAAGGTTGCTGGATAAGTTGGTGCGAATAGTGTCGGTTAGATTTGATGTTGCACCAATATAGTAGAGTGGTCGTCCAAGTACATTTGCATCCATGCCAAACAAAAAGTCTTCTAACCATTTTGGTGTTCTCACAACTTCTTGATTAAATTTTGCTTCATCTAAATCGGCGCAGTAAAAGTTTGGAGCACAAGTGAAGTTTTTTTGAAGTTTGGCCGTTAGGTTTGAGTAATCTTTTTTACATGGTGCTCCTGCTCCTCGATAAACACATCTTTTGGTTCCATCAAGAGTTGGAAGAGATTGTAGTATTTTGTTGTTGCCACTTGTATTTGTAAATGTTGCTTTTTGGATATAGGTATTTGCAATTTCATTTCCATCCATATCAAATTTGGGCCAATGAGTTTTATAATTTGCAACGTCTATACACATATACTCCCAACCAAGCTGTGTGATACAGTCTGAATCTTTTTCGCACATATGGTAGCGTTGGCAACTAGCACCTAAATTTTGAAGTGCTGCTGGAGATTCTGGCAGAGAAGGGTCATAATCATATTCTGTCGCAGAGGTTGGTTCTACTTCTGGAAGAATTGTAACAGTAAAGGCACTACTTGTTGCAAGATCTGCAAATGGTGCATTGATTGCAAGCATGAGTTTTGTGCTGGTAGATCGCACTTTTCTGATCGTTCCGAGGGCAAACCAACTCACTCCATTAAAAGAGCCAATCAAGGCCCCTTTATTAAAGCCAAACCAATCTTTTTGGTAACCATTTGCAAAAAGTGCGGCCTGTGTTTCTAAGCGATTCTTTCTTTGAGTTGAAAGAGTCGCATTTGGATAGTGAGAAAATGGAATCATCGTCGGCGGAATGTAGCATGCGCGACCAAAATGAGTGTCTTCATAATTGCCCTTAAATCCATAGTTATTATCGCCTGTTCTAGAAGTGGTTATTGGATTTGCACGAAGCCCTAGTCCATCAACAGAACGAGGGTGTGCACTATATCCAGAAAACCATGAATCACTAGAGCAGCCCATAAAACAGGGAGAGTAAGCGTAACCAGAATTTGCCTTAACGGTTATAATATATGTTTGATCGTAATTTATTAAAACCTCTTTTGCGGGCCGTGCTTTTGAAAGATCAACGGTTATTGGCCCTAAAATCGCATTCATGTTGAATGCACCACTAATTGGTTCAAGATAGTTTGCATAATCAGTGTAAGTAAACTCTTCTCCCTCTTGCGCTACAGAAAGAGTTTTTATCTGATCTTCTGCGACAAAATCACCACTGTCTTGGCGATAAAAACGATGAGGAATTGTTTTTGCCGAGACCGATAAATCTTTGTAGCTATATGTTGTCGATACATTTGGATCTTTGGTATCGCAGATGTAATTTATAGGTGTGGTCGTTGGATTGTCTGGATTTTGATAAACAGGCTTTAGAGAAAAATTAACGCAAATAAGCGGATGGTTTGTCGAAGAAGTATCGCATCGACATCTCTTCCAGACAGTTAGCTTAACATAGTCGTAGTCGCTACTTGTTCCACTTCCAGAATAGGTTGGCGAATTAGTACAAGATGAGTAATCAGGTGGTGTCAGGGTTGCACCAATCATACACTCATAATCTTTTTTTAATTGCTCAAGAGTGACTACAGGATCTGAAGGAGTTGGTTCTACAGGATCTGGAGGGATTGGTTGCATATTTTTACAAACAAAATAGATGTGATCATATTTTATAAAGTTTAGCGGATTTGTTGTGACATCATTAACCGCTTCTTCATACCCTTCTTGGTCTTGAGCATTTGGTCTTAATGCACCATTTTTTGCACACTGCTTATCGATACAGCAATCATAAATTCCTGTTGCAATGCAATCGATGTTACATTGCTCATCTGATGTACCCGGTGTTGATGAGATTAGAAATTCTAAGTCAAGATGGGAAAAGTCAAAAACTGTTTGCGAAATTTTTGTGTTGTCGCTGATTAAATTATTAACGGAGTTATATAAAAAAATCTGATTATCCAAAGAATGAATTGTTCCAGTACATGTAGGACAAATGTTTTGTGGTAAAAATGCGCTGTTTACACTAGCGATGTTTTCTAAAACACCAGATGAATCTGTTCTTGAAACGGTTCCCTGACATAGTGTCTGATTGTTTGTTTCGCTTTGACTAAAGTTAAGAGAGAAAAGATTTTCACCTTTAAATTTTATTGGAGTTGCTTTAATTCTTAGCTGAGACTTTGCATCAGTAATTTTATAATTTACGATAAGACAGTAGGGGCGAAGTTTTGTTTTGGTTGTATCGGTATAAAAGTTACTATCACTTGACAGGTAGTTATTGATATTTTTCCCTCTTAAATAAACTCCAGAGGTATTATCAATTTTTAATTGTAATAATCCCTTGCTTGTAGCGCTATTTGTAAACCAGTAGAGATTTTCTGGGTTTGTAATATCAATAATAGGATTATTATTTGATGTAGGAATGACTCCATCATTGCGCTTGGTGCTTGGAGATTGCAAGCACCCGTTAAGTAAAAAAGAGATTATGGCAATGAGAAACAGTTTGTAGTCCATTACAATTGCTCCCTAAAATATATAAAAAACGCGCCAACCACCAGTTAGGCGTAATACCAGTGAAAATGATATCCTAAAAAAATCAAAAAAAGATCAAAAAATGTCTGTCATGTGTAAAAAAGAATGACTAGCGTAAAAGTATGTAAAAGTAATACCAGTAATTAAATACTTGTGGTTAAATACTTGTTGTGGTATACTTTGATAACTGCTTGAATATTGGGGTAATTTTATGAATATTTTCGTTTATGATGGAATTGTTACTGGTGAAAATTTCTGTGGACGTAGTGAAGAAATAGAAAGATTAAATAAGTATTTTGCGGATTCTACCAATGTATTGCTATACGCAAAAAGAAGGATGGGAAAGACTTCGTTAATTCATGAAATTTTTGAAAATCATTTAAGTAAAAAGCAGTTCTTAGGTATTTATGCTGACATCTTCGACATCTCTGATGAACAGGATTTGGCCGTAGAATTATACAGGGCCGTGGCGCGTTCCATGAAAATGGATTTCAATTTGCTAATAAAAAATTTGCGCAATTTATTTAAAAAGGCAACATTTGAAATAGGCATCAATCATGATGGAACTCCATCGATTGTTCCAAAGCTTGCGGCAAGAGGAGCTGATGAATTATTTGAAGATATTTTTGAAGGGCTGTTCGATTATGTTAAGCGCCATAAACTTAAGGCCGTTTTTTGTATTGACGAATTTCAGCAAATAAAAAAAATAAAAAAACCTATAGATGCAACGATTCGCAAATACATTCAAAAGCATGATAAGATTAGTTATGTTTTTACTGGCTCCAAAAAACATATTTTACAAAAAATGTTCCAAGGTTCGGCCCCACTAATGGGCATGGTTACTCCGATGGAATTAGGGCCAATAGATTCTAGTGATTTTTATTTTTTTGTTAAACGGAAGTTGGGAAAGAAAATAGATCAAAAACTCTTTAATCAATTATATAGTGCCGCAGATGGTGAACCAAAACTTGTGCAGCATCTATGTCGCAGATTAAATCAATCATCAAGTAATGTGATAGAAGAAGCAGATATAAAAACAGCAATAGCTGATGTTGTACAAGAGTATAATGGTATTTGCAGAACTATTATTAAAAATATTACGCCAGCAGCGCTTAAGGTTATAAAAATTATTTCTAAATATAATGGAAAAAATATTTTTTCAAACGAGTACCAATTGCAGTTTAATATTACAAAGGCAACGATACAGGCAGCTTCGCATTCGCTATTAAAAGATGAGTTTATCTATAAAGAAGATAATACATATTATTTAAATGGAGGCATTGGTGCAACTTTTGCTTTGTGGTGTAAGTATAATCTTACCGACTAAATTACGGTGCATTTCGATCAAAAACGGCCGGTTCCTGACTTGTAGTCGTTGAAGACGTGCTAGAAGTCGATGTCGGAGTAAAAATTGAAGAGTTTTGATAGGTGCCATAGAGGTCATATTGGGTACCAAAATTATAATTGGTGTATCCATAGTTGGAAAATTGATAGGTCATCGGATTGCTTAAATAGTATTTATACCAAAAAAGTTGATTGTGCTGGGCCTGTTTCTGCCAGATCCCTTGGGTTTTTAAGTAATCAATTCTGGAGTTATCTGACCTGATACTGAGGTATGTAGGTAAAAATTTTGCGGCAGTAGTCAAGGCCGACATTCCAACCATTTCAGCTGTAGAAGTTCTTTTGGCCTTTTTGTAGAAGTTATATTCGCCGGTTTCTTTATCTTTTACATATCCAAGAGTGTAGCGCTTACTTGTTCTCATTAAATATGCGGCCTCATCTTTTTGAGTCTGTTTTTCAGAGTAATATTTGCAACTATTTTTTGCTACGGCATAAACTTGATTATTTTTACAAAGATCATGAATTGCTTTTTGCGATTGTTTATCATCTTTTTTATAAAGTGATCGGTTGAGTTCGTATGATATTCCATCAAGCTCTGCAAGAAGTTTGTCTGTATTGGAATTTTTCTCAACCTTGCAATCTGTTATAGAAAAATCATCGCATCCACAGACCTCTTTTACTTTTTTTATTAAATAAGTCTGAAGTTCAAATAGTTCTTTTATTAACTCTTTTTCACTCTCTCTTTGCTTTTCATCAGCTAAAAGTCCTTGGTGAACTTTTGTTATTTGTTCTAAATCTTGTTTTAAACCACTACAAGTTAAAAGGGCATAAGCTCTTTGATTAATAATTAGTAGGGAAATTACAAAAAAGATAAAAACTTTCATAATGAAAGCGTGTCGGCTTAATTTAAAAAAAATTAAGAGAATCTATTAGATTTTAAAATTTTTAAGCTTTGCAAATGCATTATTTTTTAAATTTTCTTCTTTTGGCATATGCTTTTTAGCTGCTTTGCTATCAGAGGGCCGATTACCATTAAAAGATTGTTGATTTTTTTGCTCGGATTTGCATGAGAGAGAGATTCTTTTTCTCTCTTTATCCACCTCAATCACTCTAACTTTTATCTCTTCGCCAACTTTTAAATGCTCAAGAGGGTTTTCTACAAACTTATCGGCAATTTGCGAGATATGTAAAAGTCCTGACTCTTTAATTCCTATATCAACAAATGCACCAAACTGAGTGATGTTATTTACAACACCAGTATACCATTCATTTATCTTTAGATCATCGATCTTTTTAACATCTCTTCGAAAGTCGGTTGACTTAAATGTTGTTCGTGGATCTTGTGAAGGAACCATCAATGCCTTTACGATATCATCTAATGTAAAATTACCGATGTCCGTTTTTTTAAGATCTGTTTTTAATTGATTTACCAAACTCTCATTTCTGATCAGATCGTTGAGAGCGACTTTTTTTTCTTTTGACCACTTACTGATTAGTTCATAATTTTCAGGATGAATGAAAGTTGAATCAAGAGGATTTTCTCCGTCGTAAATTCTTAAAAATCCTGCCGACTGTTCAAAGGTTTTTTTACTAAATCTTGGAATTTTTAAAAGAGCTTCTCGTGAGATAAATTTTCCAGACTCTTCTCGATGTTTAACAATATTATCAGCAAGTGTTGGACCAATCCCAGAGATAAATGACAAAAGTGGAGCAGAGGCAGTATTTAAATCTACACCAACAAAGTTCACACAACTTTCAACAACGCTTTCAAGAGATTTTTTTAGCGCAGTTTGATTTACATCGTGTTGATATTGTCCAACTCCAATCGATTTTGGATCAATTTTTACAAGTTCTGCAAGGGGATCTTGAAATCTTCTAGCAATTGAAATTGCTCCTCGCACAGTTAGATCTTTATCTGGAAACTCTTTTCTTGCTAAATCAGAGGCCGAATAAACAGATGCCCCAGCTTCAGAGACTAAAGTAGCATTAATTTTTCCATCTTTTACTTTATTAACATTATCCTCTAAAAATTCTAATGTTTCACGGCCAAATGTTCCATTTCCTATTGCAATATATTCAATCTTAAAATGATCGATTAACTTTGAAACCATTTCTGCTGATTCCTTAACGGCATTTTGTGGTGGATGCGGATAGATAACGGTATCTACGATAAATTTTCCGGTCATATCAACAATTGCTAATTTACAACCAGTCCGAACTCCAGGATCAATCCCCATCACTGTTTTTGCTCCAAGATATGGCATTAAAAGTAGATTTTTTAAATTAGTTCCAAAAATTTTAATTGCTTCTTCATCGGCCAATTTTTTTAATTCTGTTTTGATTTCTAAATCTAGTGAATCATGAATATGATTCTTATATGCTCGCGAAATCGCATCAGATATAAACTTTAAAGAGTCAGTGTGCACTGTTTCTGGAAGATATTTTTTTTGTAAGAAGGCCACGGCCTCATCTAAACTATATACAACATTGACACTTAAAATTTTAAGCATCATTCCTCTGCGAATTGCTAAAAAACGATGGAGGGCCTTTTCTTTTTTTAATTCGGATAAGGGAGATTCAAACTCAAAATAATCTTTAAATTTTTGCCATTCACTCTCTTTTTCGGCCTCTTCTTTTTTTATAGAAGAAATTTTACCTTCGCTCCAGTATCTTTTCCTTAAAACATCTTTGCATTCAATATCATGAGCAACCTTTTCAACAAGAATATTTTTTATTCCATCAAGACATGTAGAAAAATTTTCAAGGCCTTTTTCTTTGCAGATAAAATCTTTTGAAAATTTTTCTTCAAGTTCAACTAAAGAATATTTGCCGGTCATAAGCAGATCAAATAAAGGTAAAAGTCCCGCCTCTATTGCAATTTGACCTTTAGTTTTTTTCTTTGTTTTAAATGGAGCGTAGATATCTTCTAATTGATTAATTGTTGCTGCACTTAAAATCTTTTTTTCTAATTCAGGTGTTAGCTTTTCATCTTTTTTTAGTGTCTCTAAAATAAATTCTCGTCTTTTTTCTCTTTCTAAAAAATCGTCATACTGCTTGGCAATTTCTCTAATTTGTACTTCATCAAGGCCTCCTGTTCTTTCTTTTCTGTATCGAGAAATGAAAGGAACTGTTGCTTCTTCATCGATTAGCATTGTTAAGACGCTGCGAATCGAATTTTGGTTTAAATTAAGTTCTTGTTCGATGTAAGAAATTGCTAGATTGTTAATCGCCATGCTTAAATTCCATAATTTTAAGTGATTAAAAAGTGTAGTAAAAAACTCTACCGAAAAAAGGCCTGATCTTCAACAAAAAATGGCATACTCTTTTTTTTAGAAGTCATTGATTCATGGGAGGATGAAATGAAATTAAAAATATTTTCAACTTTTTTAGTATTTAGTTTATTGATTGCTTTTTCTTTTGTTGTAAATGCATCGGAAAAAGAGGTCTCAAATTCGACAAAGCTGCCTTATTTATCCGATAAGCGAGTTACAAAGATGCATGATGATCTACAAATCGCACTTCAGAAAAGATTATCGCAAAGTCAAAGAGAGTATAGAAGTTCTGATGTTGATGAAGAGGGTTATGTCTCAGGGCCATTTGATGATTTGTTTGATGCAGATTTATTAAAGGAAGTTATTGCAGCAAATTTGCCTCCTCAATTTCGAGATTTAAAAGTTATGCTTGAAGGCAATAAATTAATTATTAGAGTGGTATATAAAAAGTTTATTTTTAAACCTTTGATTCGCTTAGAAGGAGAGCTATTTTGGAATGAGGATTTGATGACTCTTAAGATGAGACTTAAAAAAGCAAACTTTATGACTGTTTTTAGTTTTAATAAAAGATTCTTAGAAGGAGTCAAAAAACTTAATTTGGATATGATCAAAGTTCGCGATCGCAATATATACGTTCAATTGTAAACCTTTATTTATCAAAAGTGTTTGACGACTCTTTGTTTTTTGGTTCCAATATTGTTGATGAATCATCAAAAAAACAAAGGGTCGTTATAATGTCTATTCTTTTTAAAATTGTAGTTTCATTTTTAGTTTTATTTTCTTGGAGTATAAACGCTGCACCAGTAAAAACAGCATGTGAAGCTTTTTTAGAAGTTGATGGAACAATTGATCAAGAAGTTTATGTGCGCGGAACGTTTAATAAGTGGCTTCTAGATACTCCAATGCAATTTATAAATGGCCGTTGGCAGAAAAGATTATTTTTGGCCCCAGGCGACTATCCTTATGAGTTTTATTCAAAAAAAGATGCAAGGGCCATCAAACAAAGAGAACGTGTTCCTCATATGTTTTTTAACAATCTTCGTTTTCCGCGTTTAAGAGTTGTTGATTGCCAAAAACCTATTCTATCTCTTAAAGCTCCTGTTGAAAAAACAGGCGGTGGTTATCAATTTGTTGTAAGTTATCGTGCAGGCATTTCTGGTGGCGATATAGATTTATCAAAGAGCAAAGTTTATTTAAATGGTGAAGAGATAAATTTAGAATTTCGCTTGCGCAGTAAAGAGTTTGTTGTGAGCGCACAAAATTTACCAGAAGGCAAATACAGCTATCTTTTTAAAGTGGTTGATCAATATGGCAATGTTGGTAAAAATCTATATCTTCCCATTTGGATAGAAAATAAAAAGTTTTTTTGGCAAGATGCAATTATGTATCAAATTTTAACAGATCGTTTTGTTGATGGAGATAGTTCTAATAATAATCCAGTTGTAAATGTTCCATATAAAAGTAATTGGCAAGGAGGAGATTTTAAGGGAATTATTGAAAAAATTTCTGATGGATATTTCGAATCTCTTGGTGTTAATACGCTCTATATTAGCTCTCCAATTACAAACACATCGAGCAGTGGACTTGGAATTTCAGATAGCTATCAGTATTCAGCGTATCACTCCTATTGGCCGATCGCTCTTGGTTACAGTGATGAAAATGATTTAGGAGGAATAATACCAATAGAGCCGCGCTTTGGAACAAGCGAAGACTTAAAAGCCTTGGTAAACGCCGCCCATCAAAAAGGTATTAGAGTAATTGCTGACTTTGTGGCCAATCATGTGCACGAAGAAAGTATTTTGTGGAAAAAAAGAAAAGATTTTTTTACAGAAGTTTTTATTTGTGGTTGGGATAAACCTCTTATTTGTTGGTTTACAGAATATCTACCTGATTTGAATTTTAAAAATACCGAGGTGATGAATCTTGTTATTAATCACGCATTATGGATGATTCAAACTTTTGATTTTGATGGTGTCAGGCTAGATGCTTTAAAGCACATGGAGATGGATTTAGTTGAAAATCTACGCTTTGAAATTAAGCAAAACATAGAGACAACAGGTATCCCGTTTTATTTAATTGGTGAAACATTTAGTGGTATTCATGATGAGATTGGAGAGTATTTAGGAAAAGAAAAAATCGATGGCCAATTTGATTTTCCACTCTTTTTTAATCTCTCAAATCTTTTCTTACTCGATAAAATGAATTTTAGAGAATTTTATAAATTCTTAAATTTTAATGATACTGTTTGGCAAAAATATTATCCAGATGCACTGATGAGTAATTTTATTGGGAATCATGATATTCCAAGAGCAATTAGTATTGCAAACAATGATTTTTATCCAGATAGTTCTCAACTCGGTGGAGAGGTGGCAAAATATCGTGCATGGAATAATCCGCCACAAAATCCAGATAGAGCGTTGCCATATCAAAAACTAAAAATGGCATTTACATTTATTTTTACGATGCCCGGAATTCCATTAATTTATCAAGGTGATGAAATTGGAATGGCCGGTGCGCAAGATCCAGATAATCGGAGAATGATGTATTTCTCTGACTGGAGTAATAATCAAAAAATGATTTTTGAGCACTTGCAGAAACTATCAAATGCGAGATTAAAGCATTTATCGCTTCGTCATGGGACAAGAAATGAACGCTGGATTAATGAGAAATTTTTTGTCTATAGTATGAGTTATAAAAATAGTGTCTCTTTTGTTGTCTTTAATAAAAATAATTACACATTTTCAACAAGCGTGAATGTCTCTGCCGATGGTTTAATTACTGGCAAGCTTTGTGATATGTTATCTGAAAAATGTTTTGATATTGCCGATTCTCAAGTTAAGCTAACAGTTCCGGAGATGAGTTCGATGGTGTTAGAATATCGAGAATAACGACAAAAATTGCCTGACAAAAGAAAGAAAGAGTCCATTTTTTTACCTGCTAGGGTAAATAAAGCCCATTTTTTTTACCTATTAGGTTAAAAAACAGAAAAAAGAAGTTCGCATATTACTTGCGAAGGCCATATAGTCATTTATTCACAGTAGGCCGCGTTTGATTGTAATTCAGCTTTTTGGGCGTTACATTGCAGCGTAATCATATTTTTGATTCTTTTTTGGGGGCGCCGGCATGTGGAATAAATTTGTGATTTTTTCTGTTTTCTTTTTTCAATTTTTTTTACTCTCTTTTTCCTATGGCAAAGATTTACAAGATGAAAATTTTTCAGATTTTTTTCAAAGTTTAACAAGCGATCCCGTAAAAGTTATGAATCAATTGCCTTATAGAAATAAAAATGAATCAAACGGCATTGTCATTTTTAAAGAGAAGGATCTTCAAGATTTTGTTTTAAAAAAAGATGCAGTTAGAAAAAACTTTTGTCAGATAATTGATGGACATAGTTACTGCTTAAAAGATAGAAAAACAAATAAGCTAGGAATTGCAGAGAATGATTATCCACCAAGATTTTTTGATTCAAATCAAAAGCATTTGTATAATCTAAATCAAATTGAATCACGAAATCTTTTATCAGCATCACTAAATTCTAAACCTTGGTCTGGAGATTATTGGGCCTTGGCCCTTGGCTCTTTGGCCTATCGCTATCAAGAAGGGCAGAGGCTTGGAGAGTATAGTTGGCAAGAGTTATTTGATTTTCAACACTATAGTAGACCAGCACAATTTTATATAGATCGAAATCAGGTAAATAGATTATCTCCTGCAGAAAAATATGATCTTTTAGTGGGTGATTATAATTTTTCATTAACAAATAAAATGTGGGCATCAGGTAAAGAGCATCTAAATATTGATGGGACTGTTGATTCGTGGATGGGACTGTGTCACGGATGGGCCGTGGCCTCTTATTTGGTTCCAAAACCGATAAAAAGTGTAACGGCACTTGCCGCTGATGGAAAAACTTTTATCACTTTTTATCCTTCAGACTTAAAAGGTCTTGCAACTTTGCTTTGGGCAACTGCATATACAAAAACAAAATTTTTAGGGGGACGTTGTAATATAAAAAATCCTCATACTGATACAAAAACAGGACGAGTGCTAGAGCAGGATTGTTTTGATTCAAATCCTGGAACATGGCACCAGGTCGTTGTTTCAAAAATTGGGGCAAATAAGCAAAGCTTTGTGATGGATGCAACTTATGATTTTCAAGTATGGAATCACCCTGTAGTGAGCTACTCCTATCGCTATTTTAATCCACAAACAGGTCATGGTGGATTTACGCGCTGGCAAGATGCAAAAATTTTAAAGCGAGATTTTACTCAAGATATTTTTAAAGGAATACATCCGCGGTATAATATTCCATACAGAGATTCAAGAACTGTTTGGGTTGTTGGTGTTGAAATGGATGTTACCTATGTTGTTGAAACAATCTCTTATGTTACAGACTATGAAGGAGAAATTACAGGTGACACGAAAACTATTCGCTATCGTTATGATTTAGAGATTGATAATAATGGCTCGATTCTTGGTGGAGAGTGGTATGCAAATGCTCATCCTGATTTTCTGTGGACGATAGAACAAGGTTTTAAGGCAAAATCACAATTTGATAATGAAATTTATGAGAACTGGAATACACAAACAAGGCTTCCTATTTCTTGGCAAAATCTTGCAAAGAAGGCCAGTCAATTAGAGTCAATTCCTTTAGCGTCGATCGTTGAGCGGTTGATTGAAAAATCGAGAAGATAGAGTATAACGAGAAAAAAAGATATTCACTATTTTACAAAAACTTTATTATTTTTTCTTTATCTGCTTCACTTAAAGAAGTAGATGATTTTACCATCTCTTTTAATTTTATTCTAATAATTAAAGCATGGTTTCCTATTTCATTTATATCAGTTAGAAATGGATCAATTGACTTAATCATTATTTGAGTGGGATCATTTTCTATTTTCCATAAAGCTGAATCTATCCAATATACATCTCCAGCTTTGTTAAACATAAAATCAGGATCAATTGGATTTATTTTTTTCTCAAGTGCATTATAAAATAGTGCTGCAATATTTGTTACAAACTTATCGTATGCTTTTGTATCATTTTTAAAAAAATCTATAAATAGATTCTTATCTGAGTTTTTATATTTTGCACGAGCATCTTTTATAGATTCTTTTTCTTGGCCGACAAATAGTTCTTGCATCTCGACATAGTTAACAGTTTCGTTGTTTATTTGAGCTTGTCCAAAAGAATAGATTTTTGGCCCATTCATTTTTGCCGCACGTAGTGCAAAATAAATTTCAGATAAATCCTCGAATGGTTGTTCCATATCATTGCTTAGTGGTAATAACTTTATAATTGCATCTTGGTTATCTTTGTTTTTATATGTAAACATGCCGTAGTGCCATTCTCCGCTTGTTGCAAGCTCTTGACCCTTTATCCCATTTATTAAAACATTGTCTAATTTTCCTTGAATTGTCATTTTTGATGTTTCATTTTTTAAAAAATGTTTGATGTCTTCTCTTGTCTTTAAACCGTTATCATAATCGGTTAATAAATCATTTATTTGATTTTCTTTTAGTTGAAGTTCTACTTCTTTTAGACATAATGCCGTAGAGGCTATTGTTAATTGCGCGGATGCAATACTAGAATAGCCTATAGAAAATATAAGATAAAAAAAGAGTGTAAAAAAAATATTTTTTAAGTTATTTAAAATATATATTTCCCTCACCACAAATTTCTTTTTGTTTTTCAACATGTTTTAAAATGAAGTCTATATTATTAATAACAAGTTGTACGGCCTTCATTTTCCCTTTTGAGACAGGAAATCTTAGATAGAAATATTCGTCGGGAATATTTTTTTGATCGATTAAAAGAAGTTCTTCTTTTAGTTGTTTTAATTTTTTAATCATATCTTCATCAAATCGTGTTACAAATTTTATAAGATCTCCTCTGGCGTTAGAGCCTGTACTTTTCATTCCTGCTTCATTGTCTAGTGAAAAAAATCGAGCGTCTTGATAAACTACGGTTCTTTTTGCTTCATCAATTGTATATTTTCCAGATTCTGTTCTAAAAAAAACATTTCCTCCGGGAAAACGATCGTTATTTCCAACTAAAACATCAATGAGCATCATATTAGAAAAATCACTAACAGCTTTTTTTAGTGTGGTTGTTCCTTTATAAATTGTCATTTTATCGTTGATTGATGGGTTCCCTCGCTTTGATTCAGAATAAAAATAGTAGCTTTGATTAAGATCCACACTATTTTTGCAGCTAAGAGCAGATATTAGTTGATCCTTGCTTTTATTGCTAGCACCACCAAAGGTCTCTCTGTTCCAATAGTATTGGGTAAACTTATCAATCCACTCTTTTAACGCACACTCTTCATCCATGTTATAAGTTGCATTTTGATCAGTTATAACTCTTTTTACTTTCTTATAAATGGCAACAGGGTAGATATTAAAATGTAGTTTTTTGCCAAGATTATATGCTGCAACAGCTGCATGATGATTCGTATTTCCATTTGTGCATTTTAACCCTGCAATGGCCTCATCTGCTTTTTTTATTCTCCAATTCTTTTTTGTTGTGCCTCCCATTGCAGAAAGGCTTTTAAAATTTAAAGAAGTGTCATTTAAATCGATATCTTCAAGTGCCTGTTCTTTTTCTTCAAGCATTGAGAGTTTAACGATTTCAGCACTATCATCATAACTGGCAACACTTCGTTCTTTTACAGTGTCAGTAGTCGAGCAACTAAATAATGATGGAACGATAACGGCCAATGCTGCTAATTTTTTCATAAAGCTTATCTCCTTAACTTGATCAAAATGATTTAATTTTTACCAGATCCATATCGGAGTTTTTTGCCAAAGTCTTAAATTTTATTTAAGATTTTTTTTAAATCATTATAAAATCAAGAGACTAAAAGGATTTTTATATGAATTTTGATAACTTTTGGTTGGCATTTTTTTTGACTCTTTTTGCTGGACTTGCAACTGGAGTTGGCAGCCTACTCGCGCTTGTTACCAAAACTACTAATAAAAAATTTCTCTCTTTTTCTTTGGGACTTTCTGCAGGAGTAATGATTTATGTCTCTTTGGTTGAAATTTTTCCAAAGGCAAAACTCTCTTTAGTGACGATGTATGGAGATAAATTAGGATATGTTTTTACGGTAATTTCTTTTTTTGCTGGAATATTGTTAATTGCACTTATCGACAAACTGATTCCAAGTATTGAAAATCCACACGAAATAAAATCAGTAGAAGATTTTGATACTCCAAAAGATTTAGATGTGGCATCGATATCAAACTTAAAACGAATGGGAATCTTTACGGCAATTGCTATTGCTATTCATAATTTTCCAGAAGGATTAGCAACATTTATTGGTGCTTTAGAAAATCCGCAGGTTGGTTTGGCGATTGCTTTTGCTATTGCAATTCATAATATTCCCGAAGGTATTTCTGTTGCAATTCCAATTTACTATGCAACAAAAAGTAGAAGAAAGGCATTTATATATTCATTCTTATCGGGGCTGGCAGAACCAGTAGGTGCTTTAATTGGTTTTTTTCTTTTTCGTTCTTTTTTAAATGAGATATTTTTTGGTGTAATTTTTGCCCTTGTTGCAGGAATCATGGTTTTTATTTCGCTTGATGAATTGTTACCAACTGCAAGAGAGTATGGCGAGCATCATATTTCAATTTACGGTCTTGTTACAGGAATGCTTATAATGGCGGTTAGCTTACTTCTCTTTTAAGTGCGTGATACTTTCTATGTCGCACAGCAAAGCACAACACAACACATTTCACACTTCAATTTCTTCGAGTGCGATAAATGGAATATTAAAGCGCTGCTTTTCAATCCATTTTTCACTAATACATGAGTGACCGGCCTTGCCCCATCCAAGTCCCCAACTATTTGCGGTGATAAGACACACTTTCCCTTCTTCTTTCCAAAGGGATTGTGGCAGTTGCATCATGCCAACAAATAGTACAGCATGGCCCGCTGCGTGTTCATTTATTGTTACAGGAATACTTGGTCTTTTCCCAATAAAAATATATCCATCATTTTTATAAAAACGCTCGTCAAGTTTTAATGCCGCAATTACTGGAAATCCTAAGCGTATGGCGTCTATAATTTGTTCTAGAGTCTTTACATGCGAGTATGATTTAACTTTGGTAATGCCTGTTTGGCATAATGATTTTAAAGGAATCTGAGTCTCATTGCCTGGAGAAAAAATTTGATTATATGGACAAGCACTATTTGCTGGAATATCTAGATATTTTGAATTTTTACTATGTTCAAATCCTTGAATTGGCCATGAACCTCTTTCGCTACATAGACTTATTTTGCAATTTGGTTTACTTGCCCAATAAAAGTATTGCTCTGAAAGGGGAGTATATAATTTTTTATTTGCATATAAAATCTCAATGGCCCTAATCGCCGCAAAAGCAGCACAGGTCGGTCTTCTTCCTTGGTCTTTTGAGGGTATAGAAAGCGCATGCTTAATAACAAAATAATCAAAATTTTTTTTTGACTGAATATTTATCTCTTGATTTTTAATTTCTGCATTTGTTTTTAGTGTTGGAATTTTTAGATTACTTGTCTCTGCCTTAAATTGCACCAGTGTTTGCTTATACTGCGGAATTTTTTTATGATATATTTTTTTTGCTTCAATCCATGAATCAAGAATTTCTTTTTTTGTATCGATCCAAGAATTAAATTCCTTGTTTTTTTCTAAAATCCAAGCATCTGTGTCTGTATTTTGTTTATCTTCTACATTCTGCTTTTTGTTGTTTTTTTCTTTGTCGTATCGTGCTTGTAATTTTTTTTTATTTTCCTCTAATGCTTGTTGAAATTTTAAACTATGTGGTTTTACTTCATCTTCTTTCTTTATGATCTCTTTTTTTTCTTCATTACTATTATCAATTTTAATTTCCTTAATCTGATAATCCGCTGCAATTACATTTTGAATTTCTGCAATAATTAGTTCTTCATTATCGTTTAACTTCTCGCTTCTATTTTGTTGGCAGAGTGCCTGACTTATAACCATAAACATTAGGAGAATAAAGTATAACAAGTTGTTTGAGTGTTTCATGTACTACTCCAAAAATATAGTATCATTAATTTTATACCACTTTTATTGGGCCTGCCAAAAGAAAGTGGCAAACGCTATAAATACAAACTTTTTACTGCACATTTAAAATCATGCCAGCTATCTGATTTTATGTGCCAACAAAAGGACTCTTGTTTCGAGTTTGAACATATATAAGAATATAACCATAACGACTAGAAATTAAAGTTTTTTTAAGATTGACCGATAAGAATCGTGAACTATTTTAAAAAATTTAAAAGTGATCTGATTAATTATTTAACGTAGGTTCGATGGATCTTTTAGAGAAGGGGTTTGTGTAAATGCTTGAGCAACTAAAAATGATCGCTTCGATGCTTGTGAAAAAATTGGCGATGCAAGGTGTTGCAGCTGTGGTCGGTCTTGCGGTAACGGTTGGTCTTATTGGAGCTTCAGTTCATATTGAGTTGGCCAAAAAAGAATCTGCAAGTAGTGGAAATAATGGCGTGGAAATCAAACAGGGATTTTTTTCTTCGATAAAAGAGAAAATGGGAAAACTTTATCCTTTTGATCGTTCGATTGATATTGAGGGAGAAGAGTATTTGCAATATGGAAGCTTTGTCGCAAAAGATGGCCGAATTTTATCTAAAGATGGAAAAGTTATTGCTCCAAAGGGCAGTATTATTACGCGTAAAGGATTAATTATCACTCCAGATGGTCGAGTTATTTCTTCTAAGGGCGCAATATTAACCCCTCCAGGTAGCCGATTGCTTGCAAATGGGAGCATATTAACCAAGACAGGTCATATGATTGATTCAAGTGGAGCAATTTTTGCGGCAGATGGAAAAAAAATTGCTCCGTATGGTAGTAGTATTACAACGGATGGTAGAATACAGGTTCCAGGAGGAAATATCATTACAACAGAGGGAAAAGTGGTTTCACCATCTGGAAAAATTTTGGCCCCAGAAGGGAGTATTGTTACTAACGAAGGAAGAATTGTAACATCTGATGGGCTGGTTTTGTTTTCTGATGGCAAAGTGTTGGCCCCCGCAGGAAGTTCAGTTCTATCAGACGGAAGAATCATTGCTCCTGATGGAAAAATTATCACCGCCGATGGGAGTATCCTAAATACTGATGGAAAAGTGCTTGCTCCTTCAGGAAGTTCTTTATCTGCAGATGGAAAAATAGAAACACCAAGTGGTAACGTGATTGCAGAAGATGGCAGGGTTTTAACTTCCGATGGTAAACTTCTGGCCCCTTCCGGTAGTGTTATTAATGCGGATGGAAATATTATAAGACCTGATGGCACGGTGAGCAATGCAAGCGGAGAGATAATTGCCCCAGCAGGTAGTAGTATAACAGCAGATGGAAAAATTGTGACATCAGATGGAACGATTCTTTCTTCAGAAGGAAAAGTTTTGGCCCCTCCGGGAAGTACAGTAACAACAGATGGAAAAGTTATTACTCCAGAAGGCAACATAATTAATTCGGATGGCAGTATTGTTTCTCCCGATGGAAAGGTTATAGCTCCACCGGGCAGTTCTA
>CAZCDT010000047.1:2337-25190 GCA_964497525.1 uncultured Bacteriovoracaceae bacterium | reverse complement strand
AATAATTCTTCTATTAATATCAATTGCAATTTGAGAATTTTTATCAAGCTCTAATGTTTTTTTAAATTGTGGAAGAACATGTTTTTTTACAAGCTCTCTTGTATTATCTTTTTTTTGGGCAAGGGCCAAATATATCTCTCCAAGTTGAAAGCCTGCGGCCTGCAAGATACTTGTTTCAATCGCAGGCTCTTTTAGTAGTCGCTCATAGCTTGTTCTAGCATCTTTATACTCTTCCATGGTTTGGTCGATATATCCCATGTAATAAAGAGAGCTTCCTGGTTTGTAGTTTTTTTCTACAGAAGTTGAGAAGGCCTTTTTTGCTTTTGTAAGATCATTGGCCGCATAGGCTGCTTGTCCTAGTTCATAGTAGATATCAATTGCTTGCGAGTTTTCTTTTATTGCGCGTTCATAGGATAAAACTGCTTTGTCATATTCACCCATTTTGTTATAGCAAAGTCCAGAAAGATAATACTTTATTGCTAAAATCTTTTGTTCCTTACTTTCAAATGATGATAGCTCATTTAATGCTTCAGAATAACTTCCTATTTTATAATTTTTGTAGATATTTGTAAATTTATCATCTTGAGCATATAGGTTTGCTACCATTAAAATCGCACATCCAAGAGGTAAAATTCTTTTTAATACTATCATTTTTTTGTAACCTTTTTTAATTAATAATAAATCTAACAACTGTCGTTGTTTGTTGAACAACAGGGGCGGTATTATTTGTATAAGATTGATGAACTTCTTGTTTTACTGCTTCAATCTCTTTTGGGTCCCATGTATTTGTCGGAGCAGTGATTGGTCCTGTCGCTTGTGTGCCAGCATAAAGGCCAGAGCCTGTTTGTGACATCATCATTGTCGGTGGAAGTGTCGGAGGCATGCTTGTATTTGTTCCTGTGGCAGCTGGACGTTGTGCTACAGGGTCAACTTTAAATGTCCCTTCATTTGTTAATACAAATCCCTTAGGAGGTTCATATACACCATTTTTTACGGCCCCCATTTCTGGAGGAAGAACGTAGGTATTTGTGTTTGCATCAAAAGCGCTATTCTTTGGCGGCTCAACATAAGTTAGAGTGTTAAGATCGAGCGCTCCTCCTGGACGCGGTCCTGAATCCGCAGGGGCCCTTACTGCTGTTTGTGTTGCTGGTTGATTTGTTGCAGATGCTACCGAATTTACTTGTGCCAAAGCTTGTGGGGTTACAGCAACAAGATTTGGATTAATTGTTGCGGCAACTTCTTCAATTTTTCTACCACTTTCTTTTGCAATTTCAACAACGGCCTGAGTAACAACTTTTTTTGCTCCGTCTTCGCCAAGTGTTGTTACAAGTTGTTTTTCCATTTCTCCACTTTGATTAGAAAAAAGTTTTGTATCAACACCTGGTGGAATTGGATTTCTAAATTGCTTAGTCTCAGATTCTTTGGCCGGAGATTTTTCCGATTCAGTTTGTGAAACTTGTGCCATATCTGTGCTTTTTAATTGTTCAAATTGGACAGGAGAGATTTTTGTTGGAGGAATTGCGGCTTCATTTTTTGGAGAAGCACCAGAGAATTCTCCTTTTTGTACGAGTACCGCTTCTGGACTTGAAACCGTTTTTTCAAGGTATGAGCGATCTACCATTCTTTCGCTTAATCCGTTATCAAGTCTTGCCATTGCAACCGCCCCAGAAAAAGTTACAAGAGCTGTTGATTCATTTGCGGGATTATAATTTACTTGAAACTCTGTACCTCTAACACCCATCGCTGCGGTTTGAGTTTTTACATAAAGTTTACTGCCATCTTTTTTCATGTCCATGTAATCTTTTGTAACAGATGCTCGGATTTGACCTTTAACTAGAGAGACAATTCCTGGTTCTTCTTTTTTAAAAGTATTAACTTCAATTTCTGATTTTGGGCCAACATTCATCTGTGATTTATCTAAAAAAAGAATTTTCACAAAACTTTTATCGGCTGTTTTTACAACAGAGCCCTCTGGAATAAAGTCATCTTTATTTAAACGAGTAAACTCTTTTTCGCCAATTGGTTTAATGCCTACGGTTCCCTTTAAAATAATTGCTTTTGCAACTTTGGCATTATCTTTTGTGTCTTGTGCAAAAGTATTTATAGAAAACAACAAAAGAAAGCAGAAGATAGTAGGTAAAATCTTTTTCATGTATACCTCTTTTTTTAAAAAAATCATTTTTTATGATTATGCTGATTACCTTTAATATTATGAAAGCAAAAGGAAGGCCCTGCAAGAGGTAACTTTGGCCTGTTGGCCCTTTAATAGTAAAGCAATAGAGTCGGATTAAAATATCGTAAGGCCCATGCTAAGAAGGAATACATGCCCTTTAATTCTTTGTCTTGTATCTGAAGATGATAAAATGACATTTTTAAAAAAATCACTTGGATCAACAACAACGACTTTAGATGCTTCGTTATAGCTATAATAAAATTCAAAGTATGTTGGATGAACCATTTTTGTAAGTAGTTTTTGTTCAAACCCCATAACGGCAGCGATACCTTTGGAGTGATAAATGATTTTATATTTTTTATCGTATTTTGCTTCATCATTGCCATTTTCGTCATCTTCGGCCAAAGAATACTTAAAGAGGCGAATTGTTTGGATTGATATAGTTGGCCCTGCGCCAAAATACCAAAACCACCCAGGCCTAATTTGCAGGTTTGAGATATATTTTGGTAAAATTTCAAATGAAATATGCTGCATACTTCCATCACCTAAAAGTTCTTCTCCATTTGCCTCTAAGGGTAAATTTTTAATACTCCCCACTGCAACATAAGAACTTGTAGCAAATTCAAAATCTTTAAAACGATATCCAAATTGGGTATGAAAACTAAAGGCAGCAGCATGTTTATGTTCGGTTCTTCTTGTACCAATATCAATAAGAGATCCGCCAATTCCTCCCTTTAAAAAGGAAGTATTTTCAAAGGCCCAAGAGTCTTTAGAGAAAAAAGATACTAGAAAAATAAAAACAAGGAGTTTAAAAATCTGCATTTATTAAAACTCCTGATTTGTCATGTGCATTTATATATGGGGTAATAACAATTTTTCCAGTGTATGATTTTAACAGAGTTGATGGATTTAGAATGTGTCCTAAGACTCTTGAAAAAGTACTTTCACTATTTAAAAGATAGAGTGAAGATTTTTCAAGTAAAAGACCAAGGCATGCTCCGTATATTGGTGTTTGATATAAATCCTGAATGCTTGCAGATTCTGTATAAGTTTCAATTGTTAATTCAAAGAGGGTGCTATTTACAAATGCCATAAAAAGGGAATCCATTCGGTCATATCCATGTGTTCTTGCATAGAGAAATACCTGACTCCCAACAAATGGATGAAATCCCCAATTCCAAATTGGTTCATCGTTGTCAAAAACAAATTTTCCTAAATGAGATTTGTACTTTTTAAATGATCCCTCTTTTAAAAAGGCATCTATTTGAGTTAGCGGATATGCAATCCATATAACGCCGTATAAGATTCCGACATGTTTCCAAAATTCTTTCTTTGGATGTTCTACTTCTTTTATCGTCCAGTAAACTTTTGTATGAGAATCTTGTTCTTTAACGTTTTGTGCTTGAAGTTGTGGTATTTGTAAATTACTTAAAGATAGATCATCTTGTGCATGTACACAAAAAGTAACAGTAATTGTGAATAATAAGAGTTTTAAAAACTTCATAGAACCTTGGTCGCAAAAATAATTTATTTTGAGAAATCTCTATCATAAGAGGCCCTTTTATAGTAGTTTTTTTGAAAAAAAGTAATTTTTTCAGGGTTTGTTTAAATGTGGTCTGCATTTTGGCTTGTTATCGCGGCAATGATTTGGGGAATGGGGTTTGTTGCAACAAAAATAACCCTGTCTTACTATTCTCCACTTTGGTCAAATGTTTTGCGTTATTTTGTATCATCGCTACTTTTTATTCCTGTAATTATTTATTATAAAAGTTATTTGCGCTCTATTCGGGAGCTTTTTTATCCATTTCTTGCGTCGATTTTTTTGTTTTTAACTTTAATTTTACAAACGATAGGACTTGAAACAACAACAGTTGCCAAAAGTGGTTTTATTACTAGTTTGTATGCCCTTTTTATTCCAATAATTGGAATGATTTATTATAAGCAAAAATTTGCGGGGCTTTTTTGGGGGCTTGTTTTTTGTGCTTTATTTGGTGTTTATCTTTTGTGTGATATGGAGATTGATAAGTTTAATCAGGGAGATTTTTATACGCTCTTATGTGCTTTTTTTGCAGCACTTCACATAATTTATATAGGTCTTATTGCAAGAAAATATGAAAGTGCTATTGAGCTTAATTCGCTGCAATGCCTATTTATGTTTTTTTGGAGTTTTTTATTTGGATTGTTCATAGAGGGGATTCCATCTTTTGAACCTCTCTTTAAAACCGATCTTGATTTTTTATATCTTCCAATTACATCTTTTTTATTTTTAGGACTTTTTTCTTCCATGATCGCATTTTCGATTCAAGTCATTTGTCAAAAGAAAACTCCCGCACACTTAGCAGGGCTTATCTTTCTTTTAGAGTCTCCATTTGCGGCAATATTTGGTTTTTTACTTTTAAAAGAGTCATTAACAATAACTGCAGTTAGTGGTTGTTTTGTTATTATGTTTGCGGTTGGCTGTTCACTATTTTTAAGACAAAAATAGAACTTTTAAAAAAGTGTGCTGGCACCTTTTTTTTTGGCATCAAATATTTTTTGCGCAATTTTTTTCTTTATCCCAAAATGGTGAAATATTTCTAAGGGCAGTAACAACTGTTGGAAGTGCTTCTTTTAATTTTTTGATATCGCTTTGTTTGGTATATTTCCCAAATGAGATTCTTAAAGATCCATGAGCAAATGTAAAAGGAACTTTCATCGCTTGTAATACATGAGATGGAGCAAGAGACCCCGAGGAACAAGCAGAGCCCGTGGACGCACAAATTCCATACTCATTTAATCCGTAGATAATACTCTCTCCCTCAATTCCTTCAAAACTCATATTGATTGTCGAATCAAGTCTTGGTGCATCTTTGCCATTGATTTTTACCGATGGAATATTTTTTTGCACAAATTCTTCGAGTTCCTGCCTAAAAGATAGAAGTTTGTCTTTTGTTTCTTGTAAATTTTTACAAGAAAGCTCGATGGCCTTACTTAGACCTATTATATAAGGGACATTTTCAGTTCCCGATCTTCTTTGTTTTTCTTGATGGCCTCCAACGATTAGAGGTCTGCATCTTGTACCAACCTTCATGTATAAAACGCCAATACCTTTTGGCGCATAAAGTTTGTGTCCAGAAAAACTTAGCATATCAACATAGGAAAAATCGGTGGAAAGATTTATTGCCACTTTTCCAACTGTTTGTGTGGCATCAGTATGAAAAATAATTTTTGGATCAGTCATTTTTACAATTCGAGAAAGTTTTTCGATCGGAAAAATAACACCGGTTTCGTTGTTGGCATGCATGATTGAAACAATTGCGGTATCAGGTCTTATCGCATTAATTAGTTCTTTTATATCAAGCTCGCCATTTTCATTTACACCTAAATAGGTTACTTCATATCCAAAGCGTTGAAGTTCTTTACATAATTCATAAACAGAAGGGTGTTCAACACTTGTTGTAATAATATGTTTTCGATCTTTATTTGAAAGAAGTACTCCGCGAATGGCCATATTATTGCTTTCTGTTGCAGAAGCTGTAAAAACAATTTCAGAATCAAGTTTTGTCCCAAGACTATCTGCAATTTCTTTGCGGGCCTTATCAATAGCATAACGAGTTGTTTTTGCCTGAGAATAAAGCGAGCCAGGATTAAAATAGTAATTCGTCAAAAAAGGAGTCATCGCTTCTAGCACTTCAGGGGCAATTGGCGTTGTTGCGTTGTTATCCAGATAAATTGTTTGTTCGCTCATATAACACCTCTAAATTTCTATAACAACAATTGAAGTATCAACTTTTTCTTTCAACTCTTTTTCAACAATGTTTTTAATAGTAAAGCGAGCTCCTGCACAACCACCACAAGCACCATGAAGTGTGCAGTAAACTTTATTATCTTTAACTTCAACAACAGAAATTCCACCACCATGGAGTTTTAAAAGAGGCACTACATTTTTTTCAATCACTGAATATATTTTTTCCTTAAAATTACAACTTGCGGCCTGATAATTTTCTTGATCTTTACTACTGATATTACTGTCACCCCAAACAGATTTAAGACAATCCATTATCCCCCCCGGTCTTTCGATACAAGCTTTACAAGCTCCTCCGGCCTTGGTGGCATTTCTTACATCGTCGATAGTTTTTAGATCTAATTCTTTTATTTTTCGAAGAAGATATGGTTCTGAAATACTAAAACAAGAACAAACAATTCTTCCCTCTTCATGCTCTTCATCATGTGTATGATCTTTGCTTCTATATTTACAAAGATCAACACCTCTTTTTGTTGCCCAATCATTTACAGCAGATTCAAGGGCCTGAGCACCCATAACCGAGCAGTGAATTTTTTGGTCGGGGAGACCTCCTAAAAATTCAACAATATCTTTGTTCTCAATCTTTAAAGCTTCAAGAGGCGTTAAATTTTTTGCTTCGATCATTTGGCATAATGCCTCTGAAGATGCAATAGCAGAAGTACACCCAAACGTTTCATATTTTATGGAAACTATTTTATCTTGTAGAGGATCGCTATGATGTTTCTCTATTTTTAAATAAATCTTCATCGCATCGCCACAAACAAGTGAGCCATCTTCTCCGATTGCATCGGCATCAGGAATGCTGCCAAGATGAGTTCCTGGTTTTGAGTTCATTGCATCTAAAAAAAGTTGTTTTGTTTTTTGACTATATTCCCACGCCATAACTTATCCTTTTAAGAGATTATATATAATAATGTTACCTAACATGTCGTTGACTTTGTTATTTAAAAGATTGATAGAGTGTGCAATATCACACTTATGATGATTTGTGCACTTATTGCGAGTATGACAACTAAGAGTTAGAGTTTTTCCCTCAACAATCTCTGTAAGTTTTAAAAAACTTAAATTTTTTAAATCACTAGAGAGGGTATAGCCACCAGATTTACCCTTTGTGGCCGTAAGTATTTTATGTTTTTTTAGTTTTTGCATAATCTTTGAAACAGTATCAAAGGGGGCATTTTTTAAGGTGCAAATCTCCCTTGCTGTAAAGATTTCTCCTTCCTTATCCAAGAAAAGGTTAAGAATTTTTAGAGCATATTCGACTTGTAAATTTATTTTAAGCATTTTTTTCCCTTATTTTGGGGCAGTATATGTTAAAATAAGGTAAAAAGATACTTATTTTGATTTTAAGTTGTAAATTTTATAAAAATAATCAAAATGCCAATAAAGTCTTTAAAAAAACAGACGATAAGTAATCTATGCGTAGATTATTTTATGGCCATATCGCTATTGCCTTATACTTTTGTATATTTATATCAGATGTTTTTTCTGATCAGATTCTTTATCCAAGAACGTTTAATCCTTTTCATAAAACACATCAAAATGAACTCCTAAAGGCAGTAAAATTAACTTCAAAGACAAGTGTAAAAGTTCTTCCGATAGAAAAGGCATATTATCACGACGAAAATGCAGAAAGAGTATCCCTTTTACCATATAAAACATCAAATCTTTTAATAGAAGAAGCATTAAAGGATATTCCAAATTCTCAGGTTGATACACGTTTGCGTTTTATTAGAGAAAATGTATTTGATGAAATATCAAATTATGTTGCACAAAATCCAGATCCAAACACTTCGATTCTTGTGGGGCAAGATATTTTTGAAATTTGGAGAAAAGATCCAAAGTTTGAAGAGTTCTCTAAAAAATTTAAAATTATTGTAGGCATTGATCCAAACAATATTGATCAGGTTGATAAACTAAAAAAAGATTATGAAAAAACAGAGCAAATTAAGTTTATCGATATCGATAATGATGGAATTCGCAGTTCTAAATTAAGAAAAGCTTTAGTGCAAAAAAATTATAAAGAGTTTTTAGAACTTTTACCTGAAAAAAGTGCCAAAAAAATTGCAGAAAAAAAAGATGGATTAGAGCTATTAAGAAGTGATTTTATCAATAGAGTCAAAAGAAGAAATCGTGAATATGTGCAACACTATTTGTTAAACTCATTTGTTGCGGCCAAGTTTCCTCAAGAGTTAATTTTGACTATTAAAAAAAATCCAATACTTCAAGACTCCTTAGTTTTTGTTGATTTTAACAATATAGAGCAGGTTGTGCGTTTTTTAAAAAGGGCCTATGCTGTGCAAGGAGTTAGTAATTATGCATTAGATGATAGAAGATTATACTCAATGGCCGATCAATTAATGCATACAGATATTTTAAGAAGAGTTGCACCACTTGAATGGATTAAAGAGTTAGGAGCTAAAGAGTATGAATATACGTATAAGATACCTAGCGAAAGTTTAGATCAAAAAACAGAAAAAATTTCAAGTGTAAAACCTCCTGCTTATCTTTACCACTGGACAACTGATTCAAAAATGAATGCAATGGTTGCAGAAAACATAGATCACTCAAAAGTTCCACAACGTTTTATAAGTAGTAAGCAACACGTCGGCCATCATCACTCTCAACTTCGGGGAAGATCTGCTCTGTTTGCTTGGCAGCATCCAACAACAGCAATGGAAGCAAGCCATGCAGAAATTTATGCACGCTTTGAAGGAGAGACTCCTCCTAGATTACTTGCAATGGAAATTTCTCCAAATGCGACTGCGATAGAAATTATAACAAGGGACGTAGAGGCTTCAGTAGGGTCTTATAAGAATATTCCAGGGATTGAAAAAGCTGATTTGATTCTTCATAGAGCGTATCGAGATGGACTTGAAAGATATACTGAATGGATTGTTTTAAATCCTGATGTTGTGAAAAATTTTACTGCGGATGTAGAAGTTTTGCGTCCATTACTTCAAACGGAATTAAAAAAACTTTATGATGAAAATTATAAGTTTTTTCCAGATGATCTATTTATAAAATCAGGGCCTTCTGCAGAAATTACCATTGGAGCGAAAAAGAGGAGAGCAAAGGTCTTAGAAGCAGTTTTAAAAGAGGGCAATATTGGGATTCCAAAAGAATTGCAAAGGCCAATGAAGTTTTCTATAAAAAGTCGAATGATAATATGTCTTGAGAATACTCTCGATGCACTGTTAAATCTTTTTTAAAATAAAAAAATCCCCGCATATAATAAATTATATGCGGGGATTGATTTTTTAGGTCTTACTAGGTTTTGCTCTTACTGGTGTATGATTTTGCTTTGTAAGATTTTGTTTTCTTTCATCAGCAAATTTTATCGCAGCTTGAGCAGCAGCTAGACGAGCTATTGGCACCCTGTATGGTGAACAGCTTACATAGTCTAGGCCGATTTTATGGCAAAACATTACGGACTCAGGTTCTCCTCCATGTTCTCCACAAATACCAACTTTTAGTTCTTTTCTTGTTGTTCTTCCTTCGTTGATTGCCCACTTCATTAGTTTACCAACACCTTCTTGGTCTACTGATTGGAATGGATCAACTTTTAGAACTTTTTTATCTAGATATACTGGTAAGAATTTTCCTGCATCATCACGACTATATCCAAAAGTCATTTGTGTTAGGTCATTTGTTCCAAAAGAGAAGAACTCTGCTTCTGTTGCAATTTGATCCGCAACTAAAGCTGCACGAGGAATTTCGATCATTGTACCAATCATATATTTTAGATTGACGTTGTACTTTTTGATCATTTCTTCTGCAACTCTTTTGATTGTTGCTTTTTCAATTTTTAATTCTTCAATTGTACCAATTAAAGGAACCATTACTTCTGGATAAACTTCAACGCCCTCTTTTGTAAGTCTACAAGCTGCATCAAAAATTGCAGTTGCTTGCATTTCTGTTATCTCTGGATAGGTGATTCCTAAACGACAGCCTCTATGGCCAAGCATTGGGTTAAACTCGTGAAGTGAATCAACTTTTTGTTTTACAACTTCAGGAGAAATTCCCATCTCTTTTGCCATCTCTGCTTGATTTTTTTCTTCATGTGGAACGAATTCGTGAAGAGGTGGATCAAGAGTTCTAATTGTCACAGGGTAGCCATTCATTGCTTTGAAGATGTCATAGAAATCATTTGTTTGATGTTTAAGTAGTTTGTTTAGAGCTTTTTTTCTACCATCAGTGTCGTCAGCAAGAATCATCTCTCTCATTGCTTTAATACGTTCACCTTCAAAAAACATATGCTCTGTTCTACAAAGACCAATTCCTTGTGCACCAAATTTTATCGCTGTTGTTGCATCTTTTGGTGTATCGCCATTTGTTCTAATATCTATTTGTCTAAACTCATCGGCCCATTTCATAAGTGTTCCAAAGTTTCCTGATAACTCTGGTAAAACTGTTGGAACTTGACCTTTAATTACTTCACCTGTTGAACCATTTAAGCTTAACCAATCGCCTTCTTTGAAGGTTACACTACCAATAGTCATCTGTTTTTTATGATAGTCGATATTGATTGCACCACACCCAGAAACACAGCACTTACCCATACCACGAGCAACAACCGCAGCATGAGAGGTCATACCACCTCGTGCTGTCAAAATACCTTGGGCAACATTCATACCGCCAATATCTTCAGGACTTGTTTCGATACGAACAAGAATTACTTTTTCGCCTTTAGCGACCCAAGCTTCTGCATCGTCAGCATGAAATACAACTTTTCCTGAACTCGCACCAGGAGATGCTGGAAGACCTTTTGCAAGAGTTTCTTTTTTTGCATTAGGATCAAAAACAGGGTGAAGAAGTTGATCTAATTGTTGAGGCTCAACTCTCAAAACAGCAGTTCTTTGATCGATTAATTTTTCTTCAACCATTTCTACAGCAATTCTTACTGCCGCAGGAGCTGTTCTTTTTCCATTTCTTGTTTGAAGCATCCATAGTTTACCTTGTTGAATTGTAAACTCGATATCTTGCATATCTTTATAGTGCTTTTCTAATTTTTGGTAAATGTTTACCAAGTCTTGATATGCTTGAGGCATTGTCTCTTCAAGAGAAGGGAATTCATTCTTCCTTGTATTTTCATCAACGCCATTGCTTTGTGCCCATTTTTGAGAACCAACTTTTGTAACTTGTTGAGGAGTTCTAATTCCAGCAACAACGTCTTCGCCTTGAGCATTTATAAGATATTCGCCGTAGAAAATTCTTTCTCCAGTAGAAGGATCACGAGTGAAAGCAACACCAGTGGCACAATCTTGTCCCATATTTCCATAAACCATTGCTTGTACGTTAACTGCTGTTCCCCATTCTTCAGGGATTGCGTTTAGTTGACGATACTTAATAGCTCTTGGATTCATCCATGAAGCAAAAACCGCATTGATTCCGCCCCATAGTTGTTGCCATGGATCTGTTGGAAACTCTTTTCCTGTTTTTTCCTTAACATGTTTTTTAAATCTATTTGTAAGTTCTTTCATGTCATTTGCAGTAAGCTCTGCATCTGTTTTAACACCACGCTCTTTTTTTAGAGCATGCATAATTACTTCAAATGGATCTTCTTCTTCTTTTGATTCTGGTTTCATTTCTAAAACAACATCGCTATACATTTGCACAAATCGTCTATAAGAGTCCCATGCAAAGCGCTCATTACCTGTTTTTTTGATAATTGCTTCAACAGTTGTCTCATTTAATCCAAGATTTAAAACTGTATCCATCATTCCTGGCATAGATGCTCTAGAACCAGATCTAACAGAAACTAAAAGAGGATTTTGAGAATCTCCAAATTTTGCTCCCATTATTTTTTCAACTTGGTTCATCGCTTCTTTAACTGATGATTCAAGCTCTGGTGGATTTTTGCGATTATTTTTATAGTAAAATGTACACATCTCTGTAGAGATGGTGAATCCTGCAGGAACGTTAATTCCAAGATTACTCATTTCTGCAAGGTTTGCTCCTTTACCCCCAAGAACTTCTTTCATTTTTGCATCGCCTTCAGCTTTGCCTCCTCCGAATAGATAAACGTACTTCGTCATTTGTCCTCCTTCAAGGTTTATAGATAGCACAATAATTTATTGTGAGATTATAGATTCAAGAAATCGTATATTCCGAGGCAGAGAATAGCATAGAGGTCAATTGATTTCAACGGACAAGATATGCCTCAAAAACAGTAGTTGACGAAAATAATCTGCTTTTTATTTTTCTTTTTTCCCAAACAGCAAAGACAGGGCAATCGAGCCAAGTAAGACAATCACTACAAAGTAGAGCGTTGCAGTAACGGGGATATGAAATAGATGTAAATTCTCAATAATCATCTTAAGACCAACAAATGAAAGAATTATCGCTAGGCCATAGTTTAAGAAAGTAAAAAACTTCATTACACCTGCTAAAGCAAAATATAGTGCACGCAGTCCAAAAATTGCAAAAATATTTGATGTATACACGATTAATGGATCTTTAGATATGGCAATAACTGCCGGTACAGAATCAACAGCAAATAAAACATCAGTAGACTCGATAACAATTAGCACAACAAAAAGAGGGGTTGCAAACCAGGTTCCATTTTCTTTTACAAAAAAATCATGTCCGTGAAAGCGATTAGTTGTTGGAAAATATTTTTTAAATATTTTTAAAAAAAAGTTTTTTTCAGGTGCAATTTTTTCATTTTCGTCATGTAGCAGCAATTTTATACCAGTATAAATTAATAAGGCCCCTAATATATATGTTGCCCATTCAAACTTATTAATGATTTCTACACCAGCGACAATGAAAACGCCGCGTATAACTAAGGCCCCGAAAATTCCCCAAAAAAGGGCGCGGTGTTGAAATTCGGCTGGCACATTAAAGTAAGAAAAAATAATAATAAAGACAAATAGGTTATCTACACTTAAAGATTTTTCTATTAGAAATGCTGTAAAAAATTGCATGGCCAGTTCTTCACCTCTTGCCTCCCAAATAATAAAATTAAAAATAAAAGCTGCAACAATCCACATAAGAGATAGACCTAAGGCCTTCTTTATACCTATGATTTGATCGTTACGATTAAGATAAGAATCAATGATTGTTACAAAAATAATTATTGCTGCAAAAATTAGATACAAATGAATATCTAGCACAAATTATCCTGCCTTTTAAAAAAAATAAAAATTTAATATCATTATTATTATATTGTATTCTAAACTCTTTTCCATAGATAATTGTAAAAGAGATGCACTTATTTTTTGGATACACAAATCTTAAGGTAAAAAAGTATTTATATGGATTCTAATTTAAAACAAAAAGCAGCAAAATGGTCCATTATTACAAATTCTGGATTAATTATTTTAAAGGTTATTGCAGGGATAGCATCCAACTCTTTAGCTGTTTTGGCCGAAGCGGCCCATTCAGGAGTTGATCTAATTGCTAGTTTTATTGCTTTTTGGGCCGTGAAAAAATCATCTCTTCCAGCAGATGAAGATCACCCATACGGACATGGAAAATATGAACATCTATCAGGAATGTTAGAGTCGATACTCGTGATAGGAATTGGCGTTGTAATTATTTACGAATCTATTCTTAGAATTATTTCTCCAACACCGATGAATCATTATGGATTTGCGGTTATTGTTATGATGATTTCTGCTCTTGTTAATTTTTTTGTATCTAGATATTTATATCGTGTTGCCAAACAAACAGATTCCGATGCTCTTTATGCAGATGCTCTTCACTTATCAACAGACGTTTATACTTCAATCGGTATTTTGATTGGCCTTATTTTAATTTGGTTTACAGGAATTTTGCAATTTGATCAAATAAGCGCCATCGTTGTTGCATCTTTTATTATATATGAGGGATGGTCTATGACGAAAAAAACAATTCGTCCGTTGCTGGATACCGCAATAGATCTAAAAGAGTTAGAGCTTGTAAAAAATACGCTGCAAAGTTTTGATTTAAGATATGCTAATTTTCATAAATTACGAAGTCGGAAGTCGGGGGATATTACTCATATAGATTTACATTTAATGGTTGCACCAGAAACAACTGTTCAAAGCGCTCATGAACTTTGTGATATTTTAGAAAAAAAAATAAAAGAGGTGGTTCCAAAAGTGCAAACAGTTATTCATGTAGAACCATGTAAAAGAGATTGTAAAAACTGTCGTGCGTTTTCTTGTACATTAAGAAAGGAATCCAAATAAATGAATACAAGAGTAAGTAAAAAATTTTGGCGTCTAATGGTACCATTTCGGAGATGGTTTTTAAAAAAAATTAAGCTGATTGTTCTTGTAGCTTTCATTATATCTACTATTACCACAGTATTTACCATTATCTATGGTCCATACATTGCATATCGTATTGTCTTAGCATTTGGTATTGACTCTAAATATTTAGTTCTTGCTTCAGATGATGATTACAAGTATGGAATACCTCATGTTAGTAAAATGCCAGAAACGATTTCTATTTCAGGAGTAATGGAGTCTTCATCTTTATGGACTTTGATTCAGTACGCAAATTTTGAAGTAACTTTGCCGTGGAAAAATCCCCAGGTACAAGTTGTGCCAATGTTTCCTAGTCAGTTTGTTAAAGGGGATTCTGTCTTTGGAATGCGTATTACAGACTATAACAAAAAAGAACTTTTTAGCTTTATGCAATTTTCTCCAAGAAAATTTCATCTACCAATTAAAGAGCACTTACTTTTTAATTTACCAATATTTAGAAATTATATTTTAGCACACAAAGAAAACGAAATTTGGAAAGATTTATATTCTAAAGATATTTATACGTTGAATGGTAATTCTGGAATTGTTTCTTTAATAAGAGACATCTGGGGAATCTCTTTAAAGGAACTTGTTTATAATTTATTTTTACAAAGATTAAGACAAAATATGTTTCCTGATGGAAAAATAACATTTTCTTGGTGGAAAAATAAACAGGTCGGAGTTTTGGTTCTTGCCGGTCAATCAAATAAAATCTTAAGTGAAATTTTATTTTTTTTACAAAATGGAGTCATTTATCCTATTAGCTTGACAACAAAAGTAGATGTTTTAGTTGCGGATGTAATCAGAGAGCGATTTTTATCTACTATTTCATTTAAAGAGACTAATTTAGACGCTGCAACTTATAACTACGAAAAATATAAAAACCTTGAATATGCTGATCGTGTTGGTGAAGCAGGCATGCTTTATTTATTAGGGGCCTGGAGTCATGATCCAGATAATAGAGAGTTTTTTAGAGAGCTTGTCGTCTATTTAGAACGAGGGCAAGATACTCTTGATATATTAAAGCCTATTTATAAATATTCTTTTATGCGTTTTGGTTCCACTTATTCTAGCAGGAGTAATAATCTAGAAGAAACACAAGAGGAACGCTTAAAGAGATTAATGGATGAAGAAATGCAACGAGATATTGAATTAAGCAAAGTTAAAAAAAATATTGAAGTTGAAAGTGATTTTTCATCTGCGGACAAAAAAATAGATTACTTTTTAAAAGAAGCTAAAGAGACAAAATATAAAGAAGAAGATGTCGATTCTGTATTACTAAACTAAGTTTTAACGTGAGATTTGTATTAGTCTTTGAGATTAAGAGAAATATCTGCTGTTTTAATGTATGCAAGTTTCCCTGAAACAACTGTCGTTGCAACTGTTTTTTGAAAAAGCATCTTGTTTCCAATATTGATAATTTTTCCTTTGGCCACAAAGCCAATAGGGGAGGTCATCTCTTTATCTGCATAAATAATGGCCTTTGGAGATGTTACAATAGCTTTTTGGGCCGCAATAGAATTGAAACTTATAATAAGTAAAGTTATAATAAAAAGTGGATAGATAATAAATTGTAGGAAGTAGTTATTATTTTTTTTAAGCATAAAATGCCTCTTTGACTTTTATATAAATAATAGCGATTACATCTAAGTATCTAGTATATACGTTGAGTTGTGAGATTTACAAGAGGTTATAGGCCAAGGAGTTAAAAATGCGTTTTCCTGGTAAGCGTAAAAGTACACATTATTTTCCTGTTGACGATCAAAAGAGAGTTAATTTTTCCTTTAGTAATAGTAACAACAATTCCGCTTTTATTGTTGGGATTGATCAATTGTTGGTAGATATAGAAATAGAGGTTACTGATGAGATCTTATTAAGATATCAGATTCCCAAAGGAGAATCAGTCGTTTTATCAGATCAATTGATTGATCAAATCTATAGTGAAATGAAAAAGGAAAATAGAGTAAAAGGGGAGTATGCAGGAGGAGCAATTGGAAATACTTTGCATAATTTTTCGGTTCTTTCTGATGAACGATCAGTGCTTCTTGGTTCTATTTGCAAAAATATAAATGTTGGAGATTATGCTTTTAAGTATGTTGCCACAACTTCGGCCCTTGTTGATTTATCTTATCTTTATCCAGCAAATGGGCCAATGGCCAGAGCATTATCACTAATCACTCCAGATGGGGAAAGAAGTTTTGCGATAGGAAAAGGGATAATGAATGATTATCCTAAGTCGCAATTGCCTCAGGAGTTGATAAAAAAATCAGTCTGTTTAGTTTTAACAACTTTTTTATTAAGAGATAAGAATGCTCCTCTTTATGAAACAACAATGAAGGCGATAGAGATTGCCAAAAATTTCAATATACCTGTTGTATTAACACTAGGAACAAGTTTTTTAATAAAAGAGGATGTTACTTATTGGCAAAACTTTATAAAAGAGCATGTCAATATTGTTGCAATGAATGATCAGGAGGCCATTGCATTAACTGGTAAACGCGATTATCTTTTGGCATTAGAAGAGGTTCTTGATTTATGTGATGCAACGCTATTAACTGTTGGGCCAAAGGGATTATATTTTGCAGGACATTGTGATAAAGAGTTTTTAAGAAAAACCAAAGATATGATTCATAGCAAATCTGTCCCAGAATATAATCGCTATGAATATTCAAGACCAATGCTTAAAGAGTTATGTCGGGAACCACAAAAAATTTATACTCATCTAAATCCCTTCTTAGGAGGGCCTAAGGAAATAAAAAATACCAACGGAGCTGGAGATGGAGCATTATCTGCTCTACTTCATGATATGGCGGCAAATTTATATCATGCTCAAACAGTTCCAAATTCTCCAAAACATAGGAATAAATTTTTAACATACTCTTCTTTGCATCAAGTTGGTAAATATGCAAATCGTGTTAGTTTCGAAATATTAATTAGCAATTCTCCAAGATTAAATCATGGATTACCTGAGCGAGAGGCAGCATTAGAAAATAGTTATTGGGCAAAGTAGATGCAAAAACAAAATAGAGATCATCTTTCTTTAAAGTCAAAAGAGGCCTTGATAAATGAGATTAAGGGACTATTGTTTGAGTATCAGCTGGCCATTTTTATTGCTAAAAAATTTGATATAGAAGAAGTATTTATATCTTCAATAGATAAAGAGATGTTAGAAAAATTAATTCACTATGGAGATCTTTTAAAAAGAGTAGATCATCTGTTGTGGAAACAGATCTTTGTTTTAGCTAGAGAAAGTGCAAATGTTTTGTATCCCAAATTATCTTTAATCAACATGATTCATCTTGTTGGAGAAAAAACACAAGAAGAATCAAAAGAGGGGGATCTGCTTTTAATTGAAGGAGCTAATAAAAAATTTTTAAGTATAAAATTATCGAAATGTGCCGCATGGGTTAATCTTAAAAGTGCAGGAATAAAAAGTTGTATTGAAAAATATTTCGATCAATTTGAAAACGCAAAAAAAGTACAAGAAGGTATTTTGAAAGTGGTGGAGCTAGAGTTTAATAAAACCAAAAATAGACTCGCAATTCTAAACGATATTGATCCTAGTATGGATTTTAATTTAGAGTGGCAAAAAAAAGAGAAATCTTTTTTGCCTGGGGAATTAGATAAAAAAGAGAGTGGCATTGTAAAAGAATTTTATCATAAAATGGCCGTAGAATTATATAATGCTTTCGTTTTATTGTATGAAAGTGATTCGGAAAAATTTGTAGAATCTTTGTACTCCTTTGTTGGTGCGTCTAGTGATAAGGTAATGCAAGTTTTGTGTTTTTATAATAATAAAAAAAATGAAAAGTATTTGTTTGATAAAGCTTTATTCTTTACAAAAGATTTTTGGAAACAAGAATTTTTGCGGGTAAGCATTTTGCCGGTAAGAGATGATAATAGTTTTTTTGAGATTGCTTTTAAAAGTCATGTCTTGCAAGTTCGTTTAAAACCGATGAATAGCTTTTTGGTACCCGCGTTGAAAATTAATTTTTCTGTAAAATTTTAGATGTCTTTTTATTTTCTTGTATGTTTCATAATAAATCGTACCTTTCGGTTGTGCTCTTTATCTGATTTTGTTGGCAGTATTTTATTAATTGCGGCAGTCGGTATAAGTTTTTCTTTTGGTAGGCCGTTCGTTAAAAAATAATTATATACGGCCATTGCTCGTTTAAATGAAAGAGACCATAAGTCATTTTCTGGGTTTTTAGATCCTTTTACCTCTGCTTCATCGGCAAATCCCAAAATATCTACAACACCATCATACTCTTTAATTACTCCAGTAAGTTTTGCAAGATATTTATAACTTTCAAGTGGAATTTCTACCGAACCTTCCGTAAAAGAGATAGATCCTGGAACATTTAATTTTACTTTTTCAGCATCTGTATCTTTTGAAAATGATGCACCATCATAGACATTATCAGAAAGGTTATCTAGCGTTGTTTGTTCATCAAGATAGACTGGAGCTGTTGCGGTTGGTCTCATAGTTGTATCCATTTCATATCGACCTTGATCACCATCGGTTCGCCATGAGGCATCTCCACCAGCGTTGCTACCATTTTTGTTGATAGAATCACTTGCCGTAAAAGGGGTATAATTATTAAAGTATTGTGCAATACTTTTTTTGGTTTCTTCATCCGCTCCCATTAGCCACATAACCAAAAAAAATGCCATCATCGCGGTAACGAAATCGGCATAAGCAACTTTCCAGGCACCACCATGAGCTCCACCATGGCCGCCTGTAACTTTTTTTCTAACAACAGTGATATTTGCTTCGCCTGCCATAAATTATGCCGCCTTACTTTTTCCTGCATCGGATTTTGTATTTGCAATGGCCTGATCTAATTCTTTAAATGTTGGACGAAACTCCATAGGAATGCTTCGTCGTGCAAACTCAACACACACTTTTGGATTACATTTTTTTGAAAATGCCAAGATACCTACTTTTGTAACATCCAGATATTTTCCTTGTTCTGCAAGTCTTGCCTCTACTTTGGCCGCAAGAGGTTGGAAGTAACCATAAGAGAGAAGAACTCCCATAAATGTTCCAACAAGGGCCGCAGCAACACTATGACCAATAACTTCTTTTCCTTGATCTAATTTTCCCATGGTAAGAACAATACCGATAACCGCAGCAACAATTCCAAGACCTGGAAGAGCATCAGACATCCTGTTAATTGTTTTTGGAATATTTGCCTCTTCTTCGTGCAGTGCTTTAATATCGGTATCCATTAGATCTTCTAAATCATAAGGAGAGATGTTTGAAGAAATTTGAACAATTAAAGTGTTGCATAAAAAATCCATGATGTGGTGATCATTTAATATTGCTGGATACTTTGCAAATACATCACTAGTCTCAGGTGTATCGACATGTTTTTCTAAAGATAAAGGATTTGATGCGGCCATTTTAAAAAGTTCAAACATCACTTTTAAAAGTTGAAAATATTTATCCTTGTTGGCAGGACTCTCTTTTGCAATTGCAAGGATATTATAAATAATATCCTTAATAAGCTTTCCAGAGCAGGCAACAAAAATAGAGCCAATTGCTGCACCCATAATAATGATAATTTCAATTGGCTGGAATAAAACATGAAGATGACCTCCGGCCAAAAGATATCCACCAATAACAGATGCTGTCACAAAGAAAAATCCAAATAATGAAACCATGTAAAAATCCTTTTTTGTTTTATCTGAAAACAAAGAAGTTTCCACTTTGCTTACTTCTTGTAAGTGATCGGATGTTTTTTATAAAAATATGAGTAATTTTTTTATTTTTTTACAACCTACCAGAGTAAACGAGTCGGGTTTTATCTATGGATTTTCTAAAATACGACAATCTTCCCGATAAATAGAGGCAAGTCTATCCAAAAATGGGCAGCTGAATTCCCCATTTCGACACTGAGTGATAAATGCCTCAATTTCTATACCGTAATTTAATTGTGTAATTTTATATTTTCTTTCTTTGATTTGGTCTTGAGAGTAACCATAAAAAGTTGGAACAGTATCGACATTTTTTAAATTTACAATAAGCTCATTTTTTGTATTAAGCATTTCAATAAAAATTGCTTCATTATCCAAAAGCTCTTGTATAATCTCTTTATCTCTAAGTACGAGCTGGTAGTTGATAAAAATTCTACCATGTGAACTTAAAGTTTGCTTGTCTAACACGATATTACCATTTTTACAGTCAGCAATTTTTTGCCACTCCCAAGGATATTTTTGAATGTTGTCTATAATTGTAGAGTGTATTGATAGTGAAGAGAGTAACATTATAATAAAAATTATTTTTTTCATTTTGCACCTTCCTTTTTAGTTTTGTACAAAACATAAAACCCACAAATTAAGTGGTTTTGCCTATGTGATCTTTTATAAATGAAAGAATCAAAGGTCGGAAATTATCTTTTTTTAGCGTAACTCATAAGTAATACTTATGAGTTTTAAAAGAGGCCAATAAGTGTTAAATTTATTATTTTTTTTTGTCTTTTGTATCTTCTTTTTTTACTTTTGGAACTTGCTTTGTATCTCCTTTTGAGTAATCAGTTTTACAAGAATCGCTTCCAACGCCAGTAGAATTGATTTTTTTGACTTTTTTTATCCCACGATTCTTTTGAATAGTGTGGTTAATTACTGGGTTAATGCCTTTAATATTTAAACTCATAAAAAACATATCGGATCGTACTTTTAAAACTAAAGTTTTTTTTTAGAAATGACGAGTAGACGAGAGGTTTAGTCTATAAAACTAAGGATTTGGTATGTCAAAAATGAATCGACTGACTTTAGAGTGTATCAATGCAATAGAAGAGGTTTCAGAAATTGTTGAAATAAAACAAAGTGGTGATTCTAATTTATTAAATAATTCTTTAGAGCAACTCAACGCAAAAATTCAAAACTATGAAAAGCTCTTAAAGTTTGGACAATCAATATCTACAGAAAATGATTTTAAGTCGGTGCAAAAGTATTCTATGAAAATTATAAAAGAACTACTGCACTGTGAGTATGCGGCATTGTATCGCGTTGATGATAAAAGCAAAGATCTAAAAAGTAGTGGGATCGAACAAAATAGAACAGGTCTTAGAGAAATTCATCTTGGAATTAATGAGCACTCTTTCCCTGGAGCTTGTGCTTACTATAAAGCGATTTTACACATAAAGGATGTGCAAACAGATCTTCGAAAGAAAAAAGAGGAAGAACTGTATCCGAACTTATTTTTTAAAGAAATATTACTTGCTCCATTAGTTTCACAAGGAGAGCTAATTGGAGTTATTGAAGCAATTAATCCAATCGATCGATCTTTTAATGATGAAGATATAAAGTTTCTAGAGGCCGTGTGTGTAAAGCTTACAATGGCACTAGAGAATGTTTCGTTATTTGAAAAATTAAGAGGACAATTTTTTCAGGTGTGCGAGGCCTTGGCCGATGCAATGACTAAAAGGGATCGATATACCGGTGGGCATACCAAAAGAGTTGGGATTTTTTCTGAAATGATTGCAGAAGAACTTGATTTTTCTTTTTCAGAGATGAGTGATTTAAGGCTTTCTGCACTTCTTCATGATATTGGAAAAATTGGTATTGCAGATAGTGTACTAAAAAAGAATGGGCATCTAACGCCTCAAGAGTTTGAAATGATGAAATCTCATCCACAAGTTGGCTATGAAATTTTAGGGCATATCGAAGGGCTTAAAAACGTGGTAGATGGCGTTAGATATCATCATGAAAGATTTGATGGGAAAGGGTATCCTGATGGGCTTAAAGGCGATGAGATACCCGTGGTTGCTCAAATTATTTCTGTTGCAGATACATTTGATGCGATGATTTCGACAAGGCCATATAGGAAAGGTCTCTCTCCAATGATTGCTTACGAGGAAATTCTTGATAATGCAGGAACTCAATTTTCCCATAAAGTTGTTGAGGCCTTTGAAAAAGCTTTTAAAAAGACACATATGTATAAACCAAAAAATCTTGTTGAGAAAAAAGCGGCCTAATATAGAATAAGAGGTGATGATCTTATACAAAAAGGGGTAATAAATGTTGGTCAGAATAGTTGGAGGTCATGGTGGAGTCGCTCCTGGATTTAGAGCAACCTCATATTTAATAGATGGTAAATTGTTAATCGATGCAGGATCTGTGGCATCAGGTCTTAATATAAGTGAGCAGCTATTAATTGAAAATATTTTAATTTCGCACTCTCATTTGGACCATATTTCTGAATTGGCCTTCTTAACAGATAACTGCTTTGGTTTGCGGCCAGTTCCATTTGAAGTTTATTCAAATTCAACGATAAAAGATGCGATCAAAAATCATTTGATGAATGATGTTATTTGGCCAGACTTTTCAAAAATTCCGTCAGCAGATAATCCAACAATCAGATTTAATGATATTAAAGCGGAAGTAGAAATTGAACTTGGAGGATATAAAATTTTGCCAGTACATGTGAATCATCCTGGAGATGCTTTCGGGTTTATTATTTCAAAAGGTGGGGCAACTATTTTATTTACTCAAGATACAGGTCCTACTGATAGGATTTGGGAGATTGCAAAAAAGTATCCAAATTTAAAAGCAATCTTTACAGAGACAAGCTTCCCAAATCATTTAGGGAAAGTTGCTAAAGCAAGTTTTCATCACACTCCGTTATCGCTTTTTGAAGAACTTGGAAAAATGC
>CAZCDT010000047.1:0-2327 GCA_964497525.1 uncultured Bacteriovoracaceae bacterium | reverse complement strand
ACCAAACTATCAAGATCAGCTCTATAAAGAACTTGAGTCTTTAAAAAATGATAGAATCAATATAATTGGATCTGATGATACTGCATATGTCTTTTGATTTAGATTTACTAAATGATCATGACATTGATGAATTATTAAGTCAAAAAGTAGAAGCAAAAACTTCAATTTCTAGAGATAATTTCTTAAGACTTATAAAAGAAAAATTAGCTTGTGTCCAAAAAATTAATCATAAAGTTATTATTGCTGGAACGAATGGAAAGGGAGAGACAGCGCAAACTCTTAACCAGCTACTTATTGAAAGACAACATAATACTTTGCTATGGACATCACCTCATATTTTTTCTTTTAGAGAGAGATTTATTTTTAATGGTAGACCAATAAAAAAAGAGCTCTTTATTTCTCTTATAGAACAAGTTTTTAATTGGAAACAAAAGCATAATATCGCGCTTTCAATGTATGATTTTTTATTTTTAGTCTTGATAGAATGGATTGCATATTTAGAAATAGATGTTTTGATTTTAGAGGTTGGCCTAGGCGGTCGGCTTGATGCTTGTAATTTTGTCGATTGTGATATCGCAGCACTAACATCAATATCAAGAGATCATCAAGAGCTACTTGGAAATAGCTATAAAAGTATTTTATTAGAAAAACTTCCTGTTTGTCGGCCGAATAAAGTTCTATTTTACAATTTAGAACTAGACTACTGTAAACAGATAACATCGAAGTATTGTGAGAAATATAGCATTAATGGATTTGATATTTTAAAAAAAGAGGCCATTTTTCATGAAAAGAATTATTCTCTTAAAAACAAAGCATTGGCCGTTTCTGTTGCAAATTATATTTTAAAAACTAATCTTAATTTTACCGATATCATAAGCACAACTTCTTTTGCTCGTAATATATCTTTATCTGTTAAAAATAGAGATGTTTTTTTATCGGGGGCACATAATCCTGATGGGATGAGGCATCTTGTACAAACGCTTTCAAATGTTGAAAGATTTATTGTAGCATTTAGCAAAAGACCTTTAGATGACATGTTAACGATGATTAAAGCAATCAGCTATAAATTTCCAAATGCCCAACTTTTTATGACAACTTTAAATGAACCAAAAATATATACAGAGTTGGCACAGCTTGAAACTTTATGCCATAATAATCAGATACAAATACAAAAGATGCATTCATGGCAAGATGAATGGGAACATGGAGTTGGTTCTGGGCAAAAAGTTGTGTTTACGGGATCGTATTATTTTATTGCGAGAGTTTGGCGTTTTTTTCTTAATGCTTAGTATCTCTTTAAATCTTTTTGCAAAAGACAGTTTTAATTTCTCGTTTGGTTCAGAGGGAGAGATTCAGGTAGTTTCAGATAAAGGATATCGTGATTTTTCTAAAGATCATTTTGAAGCAGTGGGTAATGTGGTTATTTTGCATCAAGAGAATTCTTTATATGGTGAAAAAGCATCTGTTGATTTTAAAACCGGAGAAGTTGAGGTTATTGGTAATGTCCGGTTTATTTCTTCCGGGGGGTCAATCTATGGCTCAGAGCTTTACTATCAGATAAAAACAGGAGCGATCACTGTAAAAGATGCTCGCATGATCTCAGATAATTATGTTGTGTTAGGGAAAAAACTCTCTAGGTTATCTGCAAAAGTTTTTTATGGTGAAAATGCGGAGTATACAACATGCAAAGATTGTCCAGAGTCCTGGGCCATAAATGGTAATAAGGTTTATATTACAATTGGTGAGTATATTCATATTCATGGAGCATTTATAAAAATAAATGGAATTGTTGTAATGTATGTTCCATATATGATTATTCCGATCAAAAAAGAAAGACAAACAGGTCTTTTGTTTCCAAACTTTGGATATAAGATTGAAGAAGGTGCAAGATTTGGTTTACCATTTTTTTGGGCAATATCTCCATCAACCGATATGACGATCACACCTTCTGGATTTGGAAAAAGAGGAACAGGAAGTGAGTTTCAATATCGGCAAATGTTTGGAGAACGCAAGTGGATTGAGATGAATTCTTTGTATTCATTGGATCGTCTATACAAAGATGATTATGGAACAAGTAGAGAACGATCTGGAAATCATAATGCAAGACATTTTACTGCAATAGAAAATCATTTTTCTGTTGGAAATAACTTTAATCACCACTTTTTTTATTCTGACACAAGTGATCTTGATACAGTTACACATTATGGAGATTTCTCATCGAGCAAGGTCTTTGGATCAGAGCTTTTAAATAGTGCGTATATGGAGTATCGTAATACAATTTTTAATGCAGGTATCAAGGGAGACCAAATCAGAAACCAACTTGTCTT
>CAZCDT010000046.1:0-25393 GCA_964497525.1 uncultured Bacteriovoracaceae bacterium | reverse complement strand
AAAGTATCCACTATATAAAGATAAATAAACGTACAAGGAGAATTTTTATGGCCAAGAAGAAAACAGTAAAAACGACAAAATGTGATTGTAATTGCCGTTGTAACACTGGAAAAACCATCCTAAAAAATGCATGGTTGGATTTAAAAAAAGGTCTTGATCAATTTATTGTCAATAAAGATTTAGGCGAAATAAAAGAAACAATTAGCGATGTTTTTGATTCTACAAAAGAGGAAATATCTTGTGTTGTTGGAAAAGATATTAAAGCAGCAAAAAAAATTCTAGAAAAAGAAAAAAAGGCCGCTGAAGCAAAAGTGAATAAAACTCTTGAAAAAGAGCTAAAAAGAGCAAGAGACTTTGTTGTAACACAAAAAAAGAACTTAGATAAACTTCAAGAAAAAATTGAGTGTTACTTGCCTGCCGAAAAAAAGAGTACAAAAAAAACTAAAAAGAAATAGTGCCTAGATACACCGACAAACATAATAGATGCATAAAATGTAAAATCGCAAAAGAGTTTTGCTTTTGCGATTTGCTTTTTAAAGTTGATATTAATATCAAAGTTATAGCAATTATGCATGCTAGTGAATTAAAGCTATCTAGCAATACAGTTAATCTGCTTGATTTAACGCTTAAAAACTTTCAAAAAAAAATTCGAGGACTACAGGATCAAAGACTCGATATCACTAATATTGACAAAATTCCGAACGCTTTTTATTTATATCCAGACGACGATGCTATTTTAATAGATGATGACTTTATAAAAAAATATCAAAATACAAATATCACCCTAATTGTACCTGATGGAAACTGGCATCAGGCAAAAAAAATCAAAAGACGAGAACCATTACTCAAAAATATTCCATCGATTAAACTACCATTTACAGGAGAACTTTCTAAATACAAACTAAGAAAAGAACCTCGCCCTGAGTATATGTCAACTTATGAGGCCGTAGCAAAAACTCTTTTTTTACTAACTCAAGATTTAAAACTAAAGTACGAAATGGATTATAATTTTAATCTTATGGTTGAACGATTTATTTTTTGCAGAGAAGGTGGAAAATTACCTAGACAGGTTACGAGTAAATAACCTATAATAATTTTGATAATTTCTACGCCAAATATACTCAATAAAATTTAAAGGAGCAGGGTTCGTAATGAATACCATACTTTTTTTACTAGCGTTTCCATTTTTTATTTCTCTATTTCTTCTTTTTATTAAAAATAATGGAATAAGAGATGTGCTTGTTGCTTCTTCAACAGTATTAATAGCAATCGCATCAATCATTCCTCTCTCTCTCGACTTAAGTAGTGGTGGGATTTTTTATGAGTACCACTCGAGCTTACTTCACTATCTAGTCTTAGTCGGCGAAATACTTATAGCACTCTACGTTTTTTATGTTGGTATTAAGTATAAAAAACCACTCATCATAGTGTTCCTTCTTGCACAATTTATTATGCTTATGACATTTGAACATATTAATAAAGATGTGCTTAACGTTGAATTCCCATTTTATATAGATCACCTCTCTGCAATAATGAGTGTAATTATTGGTGTAATTGGTGGCCTAATTGCAATATTTGCATTGGGTTATATGAAGGATTTTCATCACCATCATCACGAAGTAAAAGATAGAAGACCTCTTTTTTTCTTTGTTGTTTTTATGTTTTTGGCCGCAATGTTTGGTATTGTGTTTTCAAATAACTTGATCAATCTTTATTTCTTTTGGGAGATTACGACTCTTGCCTCATTTATCTTAATTGGTTACAAGCAAGATAAAGAATCAATTGCAAATGCTCTAACGGCACTGTTTTTAAATTTAATTGGTGGTCTTGCTTTTGCTGGTGCAATTATTGTTTCATTTTATCAAATCGGAAGTATCGAGTTAGATAAAGTTATTTTTGCGGGAAAAGCAGCAGCTCTACTTCCTGCAGTACTGCTATCGATTGCAGGGATCACAAAAGCGGCACAACTTCCATTTTCAAAATGGCTTCTTGGAGCAATGGTCGCGCCAACTCCTGTGTCTGCCCTACTACACTCTTCAACAATGGTGAAGGCCGGTGTATTTATAGTTTTAAAAATGGCACCTGTACTACAAAATACAAATGCAGGAAAAATGGTTGCTTTAGTTGGGGCGCTAACATTTTTAATAACATCACTTATGGCAATTACTCAAAGCGATGCAAAAAGAGTTCTTGCGTATTCAACAATTGCAAATTTAGGACTAATTATAATGTGTGCTGGAATCGGAACGTCAGAAGCTGTATGGGCCGGTATTCTTTTAATTATTTTTCATGCTTTGGCAAAGGCGCTCTTATTCCTTACTGTTGGAACAACGGAACATAAAATTGGAAGTAGAAATATCGAAGATATGGATTCTTTGATTATAAAAAAACCAGAACTTGCTTGGTTTTTATTAATAGGTATGAGTGGAATGTTTTTGGCACCGTTTGGAATGCTTATTAGCAAATGGATGGTTATAAAATCTATTAGTGACCAAAGCCTAACACTTGTGACGATTTTAGCATTTGGTAGTGCCGCAACTCTACTTTTTTGGGGAAAATGGATGGGGAAAGTTTTAAGTGTTACAAGCATGCCGAAAAAAAGCGAAGAGATCTCCTCAAGCGAAAAACTACCTCTTTATCTTCTTGCAATTTCAACTGTTCTTGGAACTTTTTTATTCCCACTAATTTCTATAACGTTGATACATCCATACCTAACATCAATATTTGGTTCTTATACACCTCTTGATAATACAAGCTTAACAATAATGATGATGATTCTTGCTCTTTTAATAATGGTTCCTATCTCTGTTATCTTATTTAAAGCTCCAAGAACACACGAAAGAGAGGTAAAACCATATCTTGCTGGTGCTAATGTCTCTACATACTCATATGAAGGCTCAATGCAAGTGGAATATCTGATGGGAACAAACAACTACTACTTAAAAGATTGGTTTGGAGAATCTATATTTTTTAAGCCAGGTCAAATTATTACAACGATTGTAATCTGTGCAGCGCTCTTTTTTGCTTTCGGAGGAAATGTATGATTCTTTCTACTATATTATATCTAGTTTTGGCCCCTATTGTTGGAGGACTTATTGCGGGATTTGATAGAAAAATCACTGCAAGAATGCAATCTCGTGTTGGACCTCCAGTGCTACAGCCATTTTATGATTTTTTTAAACTTCTGCAAAAAGAAGATCTCTATGTAAGAAAATCTCAACAGGTTCTAGTAAAATATTATGCTTTATTTATGATCTTTACTGGCGCTATCTTTTTTGCTGGTGCTGATTTGCTTCTTGTCATTTTTGCATTCACTTTAGCAACGATGTTTTTAGTTTTTGCAGCATATAAAACAGGCTCACCTTATAGCGAAATTGGTGCACAACGAGAGATGTTACAAGCAATGGCATATGAACCAATGATTATTTTGATGGCCATCGCATTTTATAAAATAACAGGAAGTTTTAATGTCTCTGATATTTTATCGTATTCTCAAAACGCATCCATTATAACCTATTTGCCTGGAGTATTCTTTGGATTTATTTATGTTTTAACAATAAAACTTCGAAAATCACCATTTGATCTTTCCACATCTCACCACGCTCACCAAGAACTTGTAAAAGGTATAACAGTAGAATTTTCAGGCCCAACGCTTGCGTGGATTGAGATTGCTCACTGGTATGAAACTGTACTTCTAATGGGAATGATCTATTTATTCTTTGCATCGAATGTACTTGTAGCAATTGCTGCAATTATTATTTGCTACCTTTTAGAAATTTTTATAGACAATACTTTTGCCAGAGTAAAATGGCAAAAAATGGTTGTTAGTAGTTGGATAATTACAATTATTTTTGGCCTTGGAAATTTAATCATTCTCGATTTATTAAAATATTAGGAGTGTTAAATATATGAGTTCTTTATCTAAATCTCCATGGATTATGCACTATGATGCCTCCAGTTGTAATGGCTGTGATATTGAGGTTTTGGCCGCACTTACCCCACTATATGATGTCGAAAGATTTGGAATAATTAATACAGGAAATCCAAAACATGCTGACATTTTACTTATAACAGGGTCTGTAAACGAGCAAAACAAAGAAGTAATAAAAAATATCTACGATCAGATGCCAGAACCAAAAGTTATTGTTGCTGTAGGAATTTGTGCAATATCTGGTGGCGTGTTTCGTGAGTGCTACAATGTTTCTGGCGGAGTTGATAAATTAATTCCAGTCGATGCGTATGTCCCTGGGTGTGCGGTCAGACCAGAGGCCATTATTGATGGAGCAGTTGCGGCAATAAAACTCTTAGAAGAAAAGAGAGAGAGGATGAAAAAATGAGTGAAATACAAGAAACAAAACCAATAGAAGTATCAGACTTAACAAGAGTTGCTCAAGAGATGCTTGCAGAAAACTGTCGCCTTGTGCAAATCGGTTGTGCCCAGCTTTCATCAGGAATTGAGATCAACTATACATTCGATAAAGAGTATGCTTTTAAAAATTTTAGAATCACAATTCCAGATAACCAAATTGAAATTCCAAGTATTAGCTCAACTTATCTGTGCGCATTCTTATATGAAAATGAGCTTCATGATCTATATGGTATAAAATTTAGTGGAATTGCAATTGATTATCAGGGGAAATTTTATAAAAAATCTATGGCAACTCCATTTTATAAGGAGAGCAAGTAATGAGCTCAAAAAGAAAAATAATACCTTTTGGACCACAACATCCAGTACTTCCAGAGCCAATTCATCTTGACCTAGTCGTCGAAGATGAAAGAGTTGTGGAAGCAATACCGTCGATTGGTTTTATTCATCGAGGACTTGAGAAACTTGTTGAAAAAAGAGAATATCAAGATTTTGTTTTTATTGCTGAAAGAATTTGTGGAATTTGTAGTTTTATTCACGGACAAACATATTGTCAGGCAATAGAAGAAATAATGAAATTGGAGATTCCAAGACGTGCAGTTTATTTAAGAACAATATGGGGTGAATTATCAAGAATACATAGTCATCTTTTATGGCTTGGATTATTTGCCGATGGCATTGGCTTTGAAAGTCTTTTCATGCATAGCTGGAAATTAAGAGAAAAGATTCTAGACATAATAGAAGAAACAACTGGTGGACGTGTTATTTTTGGAACGTGTAAAGTTGGTGGAGTTAGAAGAGATATCGATGCCGATACGTTAAAGAGAATTCTTGTTGTTTTAAATGACATGGAAAAAGAATTAAAAGAGGTTACAGGTACTTTCCTTGATGATTCCTCTATCAAGCATCGTCTAGTTGGTGTTGGTGTTTTAACAAAAGAGGAAGCACATCTTTTAGGTGCTGTTGGACCAACTCTTCGTGGGAGCGGCATTGCTCAAGATATGAGAAAATTAGGATATGCAGCATTTAATGAGTTAAACTTTGAACCGATTATTGAAACAAGTGGTGATTCATACGCAAGAACTGCTGTACGCATAAAAGAGATTTTTCAATCTTTTGATTTAATCAGGCAGTGTATTGCAAAAATGCCAGATGGCCCTATCGATATGAAAGTAATTGGTAATCCAAATGGAGAATTTTTTGCAAGAACAGAACAACCTCGTGGTGAGGCCGTATATTATATCAAAGGTAATGGAACAAAATTTTTAGACAGAATGAGAGTAAGAACTCCAACATTTGCCAACATTGTGCCATTAGTAAAAATGTTACCTGGCTGTCATCTTGCAGATGTGCCAATATTAGTTTTAACAATTGACCCTTGCATTAGCTGCACGGAGAGATAATATGATTTTTTCATTCTATAAAACAATTATTAAGTCTATTTTTAAAAAACCTGCAACAAGAGGTTATCCTTTTGTGACAAGAGAGCCTTTTAATGCAACGAGAGGAAAAATTGGCATACATATCGACCAATGTATTTTTTGTGGAATTTGTGCCAAACGATGCCCTTCTCAAGCAATAGAAGTAAAAAAAGAGAATAAGTCTTGGGAAATCGATGTTCATAGATGTATTACTTGCAAGTTGTGCGTTGATGTTTGTCCAAAAAAATGTCTCACTCAAGCAAATATATATTCCAAAGCGAGTGTCTCTGCTGACAAAGAGTTTTATAAGGCACAATGATGAAAATAGTCTGTTTGATTCTTCTGTTTGCATGTATAAATTTTGCGATACATGCTTCTTTTAATTTTAGTATTGGCACAGGGGTTGTAATAAAAGACAACATTCGCAAAAACAACAATCTCAATCATCGTTCATCAAAAATAATCACAATTCCAATTCCAGTGGTCTCTGTTAGGTATAACTCTTTTTTTTTTGGAGGAGATGGGCTTGGAATAAATCTTACAAACAGTCCATTTTTTAGATCGAGTATCGCGATATCTAGATCAGGTGACGCTTATCGTAGTTATGAAATGAAAAAAAGAAGATCTTCTTTTTTTATAACACCTGCAATTTCTAGTTTATTTTTTAAGTGCTCTTTTATGCACGATCTTGAAAATACAAGTAACGGATATAAGCTAAATACTTCTTTAAATCATCGCGTACTCCTAAAAAAAGAGACATTTATCACAATGGGTATTGGTCTTGAACACTTTAGCAGTAGGTATAGTAATTACTACTTTGGAGTTTTAGAAACAGAAAGTTTAGAAGGTCGAAGTTCATATACTCCAAAGAAAGCAACGAATAGATTTGTTCAGCTAGGGCTTATGAGTTCTTATAAAAAAGTCATGATAAATATCTCTTCTAGTTTAAAAAAATATGCAGCGACAATTAAAAGTTCTCCAACAGTCAGAAAAGATCAAGAAGCATCGCTATTTCTAATGACTTCTGTGAAATTTTAAAAAGTGCTTTTTTTCTAATTAAATAAGGTGCTATAATAAAGTTTTAGTCTCTTTTCAGGATAAAAATATGATGTTTCAAAACTCCATTATTCTAAAAATACAAAAAAGAACAAAACTTTTAACTTCAAATGTTATCGAACTGTTAAGTTTTAATAGTGAGATTGAAACATTAGTAGATACTCTAAATCATAAACTAAAAGATTCTCTTTTATTAAAAGAACAACTCACCATATCACATCCTGGTGGGTTCATTAAAGAATTAAGAAGACGACGAATCAGTATGGCCCAAAGCTATATTAGAATAATAAAGTTTCATGCAACTTCTGAGTATGAGCAGCGTCTTGATGCCTTAAAAATCATGCTCGAGGATTCTCTGCATGCAAAAACTACAAGCATGCCATTAAATACTGCGAGGGTTCAAATTGCGCTGATGAAAGATGCGGTAAAAGCATATGGCAATAGAAGAAAACAGCTTGAAGCAATGACTGATTTTGGACAAGCATCTTTTGGTCATCCACCAGTTATCAGAAAATTTTTAAACAAGTTACACATAATCGAAGTACCAGAAAAAGATCTTCCCTTAAAAGACTTAAATCTAGGATTTGATGACCATGTACATGATATGTTTTCAGAAGGTCGTAAAACACCAACGCAGCTTTTACTGGATGCTTTTGTTAAAGGAATTTCTGAGTTAACTGTCGTCTATTCCGACATTGATGCCAAAGACACAATCACAGAGACAATTATTGCAGGTCAAATTTTAGGAATTAGAGTAAAAATCGGAATAGAGTTTAGTGTTGGAAAAGGAGGAGAAAGACGGCATTATATGTATATCCCACCGATAGCAAATGACTCTAAAACATTTTTTGATTTTTGCTTACAAAACAAAGCAAAACTTGATCATTTGTGGCAGCTTTTAAAAATAAATCAAGAAAGAAGAAGAAGTGTCACTGAAAAAATTTTACAAAGAGTTAATGAGACTCAAATAGCAAAAATAAATAACGGTATTTCCCCTGAAAGTCCATTTTATATGGAACAACTTAAAATGGATGAATTGATTTTAAATACTGGCCATACTCAGGTTTCAAGAATTCATATTGGAGAACTATTTTATCAAAAAATAAAAAAAGCTTTTTATCCAAGAGTGCTAAATTTAAGAGCGCATGTACAAGCAGCCAAACAGAGATACTACTGGGGGAATTATAGTAAATGGGAGCTTCAAACAGTTGTCCAAAAATATGATCTGGTTAGAAAACAATATGAAGAATTTACCCCAGAGTCGCTATATCTACAATATATCGATGACAAAGATGTAGTCGATTATGATAGTGCCATTTTAGACGAAAAAGAAATACTACCAATTCTGAAAAATTGTAATGGCTCTATCGTTATGCTTCACCCTGTTGCATATGGACAAAAAAAAGCAATTAGATATGTTTTAGAAAACGTAGAATATTTAACATTTATAGAACTTTTTAATCTTAGAGATAGTGGAAAAAGAAACCCAAGTGAACTTTTAATTTTTAATAGCTTCCTCGATATTTTAAATAATAAAACCAAAAATGATATGAATTTATTTTTAAGAAATCATGGAATTTTTGATCTGTCCTACGAATTAATAGATAAAGCGTATCATGAGATTGCCCAGAAAAAGATCATTCCTGTATGTGGGAGTGATTCAACCGGAAGAGATCCATCAATTCCAGGAATGGGATTTATAAAAGAAAGTGATGTTTCTCAAACAATCAAAAACAATTTTAAAGATGAGCACTTTAAAATACCAAAACCAATTGCTCAAATGATTTTAAATAAAGGCACAAGAGATACAAATGGCGAATTTGCCGTAAAAGATGAAAATATTTTTTGTCTTGGAAAAATAGGTAGAAAGTATAAAAACTTAATTGGGGATGAAGATGTTACAAAATTACCAAAACTAAAAAATATTATTTTATACTTAAATCCATCTCTAAAAAATATGATCAGAATCTGTATCGGTTTTTTTGTTGCTTATCATTGGATTGGAATAGAGTTTGCGCTAATCTGGTTTGGAATCACATTCTTTAGAAATGTTCTTGTAGATTTAATTGCGTCATCCGGGCTTGATATCGCCTCTTGGTCTAGAAAAAAAATTAATTTTGAAAATGCAGGACAATCTCTTTTTTGGACAGGTTTTAGTGTTCCAATTTTAAGCTCTATTAAAAGTTATTTCGATCTTATATGGCCGTTTAAATCATCTGGGTTACTTTTTGAAGCTTCTAAATTTTTTGTCATTTGTATTGCTAATGGTACATATATTGCGACTCACAATACACTAAGAAATTTTGACAAAAAAACCATCCGAATGAATTTTTTTAGAACAGTAATCGCCTGGCCTTTTGCAACTATTTTTTCTCCTATTGGAAATCTTCTTCAAATTCCAAGTATCGTACAGGCAAAAATATGGTCAGATGTTGTTGGTGGAGTGATTGAAGGTAGTGGAAAGTACTGGCAAAGATTTAATCTGAGATTTAGAGATTTAAATGAGCTTCTACCGCGTCTAGAATCAGAAAATCAGTCACAAAAGATTCTAGCAATGATTGATATTTTATATATCTGGAGCAAGCAAGCAAGAGGAAAAAGCTGTCTTAAAAAATTACTATTTCCAAAAAAACCAGTACTTTTTTTAAAAAAAGAAGTCGATATAAATCAACAGCAAAAGGCAATAAAAATATATAAAACACTAATAGAGCTGTTTAGCGATCCTACCTGTATGGAACGGCTTAATGAGTACATAATTAAACATTTTAAAGGCAAAGAAGCACTACTTTTAACAGATCTTGTTGGACGCAATACTGAAGCTTTTTGGAAGTGGTTAAAGAATAACAACAAAAAGAAGTAATGTGTAAAATTATTGGCAAACTAATATCCCATGCTCATCACAAACTGGATATAGACCTACATTGCAAAAACCACGTTTTTGTTGTTCTATGCAATTTTTATCATTTGCAATATCTAAAGATGCTTCTTCTACTCTTTCATCTTCTACAAATTCAAAAGCTAAAGACAACCCTCTAAGACAAGCCGGATTGCCACTCGTGCCACACTTATTTACTCCACAAAATCTTGAACCTCCACGAGAGCAAACACTTTGAGTAATAACTTCAAAACTTCCATAACGACATAAGTGACAGCTATTTTGTTTAACCTCTCTACAATCTTTGTCCACCCCATAGCATAAAATGGCATTTTTTAATAAATAGCTATCTTCAATTCCTCCAACGGATAAAAACTCTTTCGCTAGTTCTTTTTGTTTCTCTAATTTTTTATTCAAAGCAAGTGTTAAAACTCCGGTATAAGGACCTCTCTTTACGGCCATTGATCTAAATCTTTCTTGCACAAGATCTGACTTGTAATTTCTTTGCCCATCAAATAAAAGTTTAGATCTTGTTAGATTCATAAATGGAAATTTTAAAATTTTTTCTTCTAAGTTACTTTGTTTTACTTTTAAGACTAGAGTAAAAGGATCGACCTCTTCTTTAAATCCTTCGATATTTTTTTGCTGATCGTATAAGTACCCCAACAAACTTGAAATATTATCCAACTGAGAAATTATATTTTGATCATATTTATCCAAGCAATTTTCACCATTTTTTATCTCTATGACTCGTAAAACGCCAAGCGAACTATCTTGCGTGCTGATGTATGGTACTTTGTAAACTAAACAGGTCGTAATAATCCCTGTAGAATTTGGTCTGAGCGCATGTATTTCTAATAAGGTAATCCATGTAAGAGGAGGAGAATCAATCATGCGATTAGAATTTAGATGATTAATTCCTGGAACATTTACTTTAAAGGCCGTGGAAAAATTTATAAAATTCTTTGCAAAGAAGTGCTCTATATTGTTATCTTTATTAAGAGCAAAAATCGTTACAAATATGGCCACGATAAAAAAACAAAGTATCATAATTTTTATAATTAACTTCATTTTAATTTTCATCGCGTAACACCTTCATACAGCGAAATCCTACTTTATAATTCTCCGAAAGTTCATGAGGTTCTAAAAAGTCATTTCCATAATTCGATTTAAAAGAAAAATTCTTTAAATCAAATCCCTCACCGTCCCAAAATGCCCTTTCACCTAATTGATGCCACAATGAAGTCACATTAAAATAAAACGAAGAGGCCTTCAAATTTCTAGCAGGATCTAATTCATTATTAAAGACTTCAAAATATCCACCGATAGTATGATTTATTCCAATCCAACTACTGGTTGATTGCTGATAGTTATTATATGGAATTATTTCAAGACACTCTTTTGTATAAATTTGATTGCAATATTCTGGTTTAAAAATAAACTTTTTATTCTCTCTGGCCTGATATAAAAAATGCTGTAAATAGTTATTTCCCCACGGATATGGCGTTCTTTTTACAACTTCGCGATCTTGAGCATTATCGGCCATAAAAAATGAAGCAGCATCAAAAACTCTGGCAGACAAGAGTTCTTTACCCTTAAAAGCACAGTACTCTTTCATTTGTTTTAGTGTTAATCCAAAAGCTGGCCCGGCCCACAAAGAACGATCTTTTGGAAGCATTATTTTTGGCGTATTTTTTCCAAACATCAACCAATCTGAAATATCCCTTATTGTTACGAGTGTTTTATCAACATAAATCGCAAGTCCAATATTATCCCAACGCCAGCTACTCTCTTTTCTTTTATACTTTTTATCCTCAACAACACCAGACTCATAAATCATTTGCGGAAGATAGACATTATGACAACTATCTTCTAATAAGACTGGGAGTGTTTTTTCTTGATTATTATGCAAATATAATTCTACTTCTACTGCATAATCAGGAATTAAAACACCATCGCTATTGTTTCTTGTAACTATTTTATAGTGCTTCTTGACTGCCTTGCTATTTGCAGAAAAAATCTCTTTTAGTTTTGCTTTTACTTTATATCTTTTATTTTGATATTTAATCGATATCCATTTTTCATTTTTAAAAAAGCATTCCAAAAAGTTTGGATTACAACGAAAATATTGACCATCGAGTTTTCGATTCATCCCCAATTCACTGGAACAACGATACTTACCACTTCTAAATTTTTCTTCAAAATCTCCATTTTCCCAAAGATCAACAAGCTGTTTTTGTGCAAAAAAAAGAATCTCTAAGTCATTTGCCTCATTTATGACATTTTTTTTGACGAAATCTTGCTGATAAAAAAAATAAATCGCTAATATTAAGCAAAAAAATGCAGATATCGTTAACCAAGTAATTGTGTCTAGTTTTTTTAAAATGCTAAACATTTCGCTCTCTATTTTTTTTAAGTTGTATAAATCTTACATTTTAAGGTGCAAGTGCTCAAGTACAAAGTTGAAAAGAAGACTGCATGTGATATGATGTGAATACTAATAATTTGTCTTTGGAGAATCTATGGAATGGATCAAAAGTGCTAATGCAGATCATAAAGATCAACATGAAATTCTTTCATTTAATGATTATTGCAACATTTTAAAAAAAGATCCGGCCAAAGAGTTACGAGCAACTTATGAATACTTAATAGACATGCTTAAACATTTTGGAGAAGATAAAGACGAAAATTATAAATTGCTAGATATCGATCATTACGACGCACATCCTGTATATGGCCAAAAGCAAACACTAGAATCAATTAAGCAAAATCTGATTAATTTTTGTGAAGAAGGATATAACAATAAATTTTTACTTTTAGTTGGCCCAAATGGTTCTGCAAAATCAAGCTTAATTAGAAAATTAATGAAAGGTACCGAAGAGTATTCTTCAACAAGTGATGGAGCACTCTATTCATTTAGCTGGATTTTCCCAATAGATAATTATGTAAAAGGACATCTTGGTCTAACATCGAAACCATCGACCACCGATTTACAAAGCTACGCCTATTTAGAGGATAAAGATATTGCGGCAATTTTAGCATCAGAATTAAAAGATCATCCAATTTTACTAATTCCAAAAAAAGAGCGACAAAAAATAATTACCGAAATGTTTAAAAATAACCCAAAAAAACTAGAGAGAATTAAAAGGTCATACTTTTTTCATGGCGATATCTCAAAAAGGAACCGAATGATCTATGATGCCCTACTAAATAGCTATAAAGGAGATCATACAGAGGTATTAAAGCATATTCGTGTTGAACGATTTCGCATTAGCAAACGTTATTCGATAGGAGCTGTAACGATTGAACCACAATTACATGTCGATGCACATATGCAACAAATAACGATGGATAAAAGACTTGCCGGCCTTCCACCAAGTCTACAATGCCTTAATTTATATTCAATGTCTGGAGAAGTTGTTCTTGCTAACCGTGGTATTTTAGAATTTTCAGATCTACTAAAAAGACCAATGGATACTTATAAATATCTTTTAACAACCATGGAAACCGGAGCAATTAATTTACACGGCATTTTAACAGAACTTGATATTTTCTTTATTGGTAGCTCAAATGAGGTACATCTAGATGCTTTTAAGCAACATCCAGATTTTAAATCATTTAAAGGCAGATTTAATTTTATAAAAGTTCCATATCTATTAAATTATCAAGAAGAGCAAAAAATTTATCAAAAGCAATTGGACGGTCTAAAAGATAAGTCTATTTTTGAACCCCATTCTATCGAGATGTTGGCCATGTTTGCGGTGATGACAAGACTTCGTGCTCCAATAGGTATTAATTACACTGGTGATGAAAAGATGTCTCTTGCAGCAACATCTCTTAATCCTTTAGAAAAAGCTCTTTTTATTGCAGACAAAACAACTCCTGAAAAACTAAATATTGAAAGCAAGCAACTACTAATGATGAATTTTAAAGATATTTTATCAGAGTTTGAAAATGATATGGTATATGAAGGCAAGTTTGGCATGTCTCCCCGCGATTTACAAAAAATTATCTACAAACTGGCTGCATCATCAAAAAATATTACATTTATTGATGCTTTAGAATATCTATCAAGATTTATAACAAAGGCACAAGAATATGACTTTTTAAATATGGTTCCTCAAGGTGATTATCATAATCCATCTCGTTTTGTCGCTTTACTAAAAGAGTATCTTTTAAATATTTTTGATAAAGAAGTCAGAGAATCTCTTGGAATGGTTGATAATCGTTCTTATGAAGATTACATTAAAAGATATGTTGAAAATATTAAAGCATTGGTAAAGGGAGAAAAAATCAAAAATGAAGTTACTCAAAAATTTGAACAAGCAGATGATTTTTTTATCAAAGAATTTGAAAGTAGCATTCGTCTAGAAGATGATCCAATCACCTATCGCTCCCAAATTCTATCAAAGCTGGGGGCCTATTATCTTGATAATCCACAGAAAAAAATTATCTACTGCAAAGTTTTTCCTGACGTCATACATCGACTAAAAGAAACATTTCAAGAAGAACAAACAAAAGTTTTAAAAAATATTGCAGATAGTTTGATCTATTTTGAAGCAGAACAAAATGAGCACGATATCGCGGGGAAAAAGATGAACACTCCTTTATCAGAAGACAATCGTAAAAAAATAACAAAATTAGTTAATAACCTTGTAAATGATTTTCATTATACAAAAATGGGTGCACTTTCGCTTCTAAAATATTTAATTAAACACAAATACTAATGAGTTTAATTTTTAAAGAGTACAAATTAAGTATTTGTATTAGTAAATATCAAGTAGATATTGAAGAAGATGGAATACGTCTAGATCAATATGTTCAAAAATATATAACGGCTTTATCTCGTGAATATATTAAAAAAAAAATTACTCAAAAAGAGATTACTATCGACAAGAGGATTCATCCATTAAAAGCTTCTAGCAAGGTTCATACAGGAGAAATTATTACAGTCTCAATGCCTGCAAGCAACAGGGATGAAGAGTTTTGGAATGGCCAACAAATCGATCTAGATATGAATCCTCCAATTATTTTCGAAGATCAAGATATCGTTGTTATTTCAAAACCTCCATTTATGAGTACTCACCCAACAGGAAGAAGAATTTATTACTGTGCGACAAATTTATTAGAAGAAAAATATCAAAAAAAAATTTATTCCATTCATCGACTTGATCGCGAAACATCAGGCGTTCTTGTAATGGGCAAAGAAGTATTTTATTCCAACTTAATTTCAAGACAATTTGAAGAAGGACAAATAAAAAAATGCTATTTTTTTATTTCTAAATCAAAAGATGACACAGTATATAACGGTCCTCTAGAATTTACAGCAAGAGAAAGACTCGATGCTGGAGATGATGAACTTACAAGAGTTGTTGTTTCTTGCTATCCTCAAGACTCAAAACAAGGAAAGAGGGCCGAAACTTTTTTTAAAATTATTCATCAAGAAAATGACATTATTCTAGGCATGGCGTTTCCAAAAACAGGCAGACAACATCAAATAAGGGTACATGCGATGGCCCACAACTTATCCCTTTTGGGAGATAAGATTTACTGGGGTGGGTATGAAATGTTTTCAAGATTCAAAGACAAGATCGCAACAAGCAGTGATATCGCTGATTTAGAAATCCCAAGACAAGCACTCCATGCTATATCTTTAAAATTAAAATATAAAAATGAAGATAAAGTTTTTACCGCTCCGATTCCTCTAGATCTTATTACTTGGCTAAAAAAAAGAGTAAAAATTCCTGTATCTGAAATAGAATTTAAAATACATGATACGATTAAGAATTATTGGAACTCTCTATGAAGTTTTTAATTTGTGGTGGGACTGGATTTATTGGCCGTGCACTTGTTAACTCATTATCAAGTCGAAAAGATGATAATTTTTTTGTATTAACAAGATCTAATAAAAAATCAGATAGATCAAATATCATTTATTGCAATGAAGTTGCTTCTAATCAAAAATTCGATGTAATCATCAATCTTGCAGGAGCTTCAATTCTTAGGCCATGGACAAAAAAAGCTAAACAAGAAATAATCTCTTCGAGAATCGATTTCACTTTAAATCTCTTATCAAAAATAAAAGTGCCCCCAAAACTATATATAGGAATGTCGGCAACAGGCATTTATTCTTTTTGTAAAAATATAGAATCAGAAAATGATGAGTTAGGATCACATTTCTTGGCCGAAGTTTGTAAAAAATGGGAAGAGTCTCATCAAAAAATCAATGCACAAAGAGTTATAATTTTAAGAACAAGTGCTGTACTTAACAATCAAGGAGGATTTTTAAAAGCAATAAATATCTTTTCAAAGCTAAAATTGATCATTGGTTTCAGAAAAGACTCCACTATAATAAACTGGATTACATTAGAAGATCTTATTTTCTTTATCACTCATGCAATTGATAATATCCTAGTCAACGGCACATTCAATCTTGTTGCCAACAATCCCATTGCAATGAATGATTTGATAAAATTAAGTGCAAAAAAAAACAAACTCTTTGTTATTATGCTTCCTGCTTTTTTTAAAAAGATTATTCCAAAGGAAATGAGAGCTTTTTTATTTTCAACTAATAAAATTTTTTCAAAAAAAATGCAAGAATATAAGATTGGAATTAGATATCGAGATTTAGCGGATTATCTTTAAATGACTCATAGGTACTTGTTAGAGAATCATTTAAAACTTTATATAAATCATGTTTTGTAAATGGCTTCATCAATCTGCCATCGATTTTTTTGTAAACATCATAAGATGAAGGGTAAAATTCTGGCATACAACCTGTAATTAAAATTACTTTTTCCTTTCTATTATTTTCTCGTACTCTTTTGATAAGCTCGGCACCATCTTTCCCTGGCATTTTTAAATCTGTTAACAAATAATCATACTCTTTTTTTGTAAGTAAATTCCATGCAGAATCTACATTTTCTGCAGTATCAACAATCATTCCTAACTCTTCTAAATGATCTCTAATAATCATTAAAATTTCAGGTTCATCATCTACAACACAAGCGGTTGAATAAAGCTGATTGCTGAGATTTATTTCACAAGTTGCTTGTGTTTTAGGTTCAAAGGCCTCTTGGTTTGGTGCAAGAGGTATTACTATCTTAAATATTGAACCAACCCCCTCTTTTGATTTTACGCTAATTTCGCCGCCAAAACTTGTAATAATGGCATGAACAAGATTAAGACCAAGTCCTGTACCCTTCCCTACTTTTTTTGTTGTATAAAATGCATCAAAAACTTTATCTAAATTAGCAGAAGATATGCCGGCACCATCATCTATAACTTTAAAGACAATGTTAGAAGTACTTTCGTTAAACGTTTCAATTGTAATGTTGCCTGATGGAGTTGATATCGCATCTTTAGCATTTGATAATAGATTCATCAATACTTGCTGCAATTTACAATAATTTGCCATTACCTTAAAATTTACAGCATGCAAAAGTAAAGTAACATTAACTCCCTCTTTTTGATAAATTGATTGAACTAATTTTACCGATTTTTTTATTACTTCATGCACATCGATACTTTCAATTGTATCGCTATCACTTCTGGCATAAGTTCTAAGACCATCTACAATATTTTTTATACGATCTCCGGCATCATGCATTTTATCTATAATGCTGAAAACATCATCTTTTGGAGGTAGATAATCAGTTAATCTTTCAAGATATCCTGTCAAAATAGTAAGCGGATTATTTATTTCATGTCCAATTCCTGCGGCCATTTGCCCAATAGATGCCAAACGGGATGAGAGGAGTAGCTGGGCCTGCATTTGATTTTTTTCTTCCTCATTTTTTTTCTTAGCAGTTATATCAAATAAAAAAATCACAATTTGTGCAATTGTTCCATCTGTATTTAAAATAGGATTAATTACAACATCACAAAAACGTGTTTGAAGTTTTTGTTCAAATCTCTCTTCTTTTCTTGTTTTTAATACTTCAAAAAATTTATTTTTAACGAAGACGCTGTTGCCAACAAAAAGATCATCAATTGAATGACTACAAGGCACCGATATATTAAACTCTGTCCACTTTAAAATAGTTTCATTGACATTTAAGCACTCTCCAGATGGGGAAAACATTAATGCTCCCACATAAGGAACATTTAAAAGGGTTTGATTTTGTAATAGTAGATTAATTAGTTTTTGTTCTGTTTTTTTATGGGTGGTAATATCTCGAATCAGCGCAACAAATCTATCCTCTAAAAAAGCTCCCCTTTTCTTTGCAATAGAAATTTCAAACCACATTTTTTCGGAAGAATTTTGAGAAGAAGATAACATGTAAACAAATCCTGAGGCTTGCTCTCTTTTTGTACACGCAGAAATGGCATCAAAAACTGTGCTATATGCATCATATGGCAAAACATCACAAACATTTTTTCCTAAAAAATTATTGGGACTAGTATAAAGCAAAACATTTTCAGGTGCATGATAATTTATGATCACTCCAGATGCTGTAATTTCAAACATCAAATCAGGAATTGCCTCAAGAGTTGTTTGGTATGTATCTTTTAGTTCGCGCTCTTTTAACTCTTCTATTTTATATTTTGTAATATCATTTAAAACAACAACGACAGTATCATTTTTGGGAGTATAAGCAGAAATTGAAAACCATATCGATTTTTCTTTAACAAAATACTCGATTTGTAGAGAATCATAATTATTTAAAACTTTTAACTTTAAATCAAATAGAACATTTTGATCTATAAAATCTTTAATCCCTAAAAACAGATCATTTGCTTCAAAAATCTCAAAACAATTATTTTTATAACAATAAACTGCATAATAAATTGGAGCATTCTGTAATAAACTCATAAATATACACCATCTAAAAAAGAATAGCTAAGTTTTGCACTCTAAAGATAAATTGACAACGATACTAGTATAGTTTACACACCTTTATTGCAAGTTTTTGCCGTAAATTTAGTGACTAAAAAACGGCACCAAAACCAGTAACGCATTGATATATATATCATTTAAATTATCCTTTAAAATCAAATCATTAAGTTTATTTTGCTCTACAAAATTCCAATCGGCTTCAGGATGGGCCTGAATACCTATATATGGCAAATATTTATGTCGAACCAACTCATGTGGACACTCTAAAGAAGTTGCTAAAAGTTCAAAATCTTTGGGTAGTGTTTGGATATGATAGGAGTGATACACAATTAGAGGTAACTTCTCTTTTTCTTTAAAAGAGTAGAAATCTTTTGTAAAAGAAATATTTCTAATACCTTTTTTGGGAACATCTCCTACAATTTTTCCTATAATTCCACCAAAATAATCGGCCATTAATTGATGTCCAAAACATATCCCTAAAACTTTTTTTCTTCTATCTAATTCATCTTTTATAAAATCTGCTAAATTAGATTGCCACTTGAAGCGATCACAGACATTAGAGCTACTGCCTAAAATAATATAACCATGATATTTATCTTTACTGTTATTTAATTTTAAAAAATCATCAGGATCTAATATCCAATAAGAATCAAAACAGTATTGCGAAACACTCTCTGATAATTTCTGAATCGAAGCTGTTGCTCTTTGATTTATCGCACAATCTAGTATTGCAATATTCACTGTAAAACTCCATGACAAAAATTATGTTTTTAGTATAAAATATAGCTTGGAGTGACAAAAAATGAAAATACCAAAATCGTTTAAAATGAAATGGTGGGGCTGGGGCCTTAGTGATTATAATTTTCCAATAGAAGAAAAACCTGGCGTCATAAAGTATTTACATAAAGTTTTCAAAATAAGCGATCTCGGACTTAAAGCTTTACCACAAAAACCAAATATTAAAGAATCAGCACTACCAAGTGCTTTGATTTTAGAATTTAAAAACATTGTTGGCGATGAAAATATTTCGATAGATCAAGATGATCGCATAAGACACATCTCGGGAAAAAGTTATAAGGATTTAATAAGACTTAGAACAAATCAAATTACCTTTGCACCTGATGCAATCATATATCCAACATGTGATGAAGAAGTTTTTAAAACTTTAAAGCTGTGCCAAAAAGAAAGTATCGCCGTAATTCCATTTGGAGGCGGAAGTAGCGTTGTTGGCGGAGTAGATGCTCTAGCAAGTAATCATAAATATTGCATCACGCTTGATCTATCAAAATTAAGTAAAATATTAGAAATAGATCAGACCTCGATGCTTGCAACCGTTCAAACTGGAATTTTTGGCCCAACACTAGAAGATGAGCTTAATCAACAAGGACTAACACTCGGCCACTTTCCCCAATCGTTTGAGTTTTCAACTCTTGGAGGATGGATTGCGGCACGATCATCAGGACAAAACTCCATCTATTACGGGCCAATAGAAAAGATGATTAATTCAGTTACAATGATTACGCCACAAGGAGAAATATCTACAATTAAAGCTCCGCGTACTGCACAAGGACCAAGCATAAAAGATATTATTATTGGATCTGAAGGAACTCTTGGGGTAATCACAAAAGCAGTTCTAAAAGTAAGCAGGCTACCTATTCAAAAAAAATATTATCTTTTTTTAATCCCTTCTTTTTTAGAAGGATCTTTAATTACCAAGGCATTAATTCAAAACAATTGTCAAGTATCGATGATAAGAGTCTCTGACGAAGAAGAGACTGAAGCTCTTTTTAGTATGTCATCTTCTAATGGCGGATTTATAAAATCACTTACAAAACTAGTCCTGAAATTTTTAATGAAAATCAAAGGAATAAAATCAGATAAATTTTCTTCAATTATTATTGGACTTGAAGGAAGTGATCTAGAAGTTTGTTTAAGAAAAAAGCTGATGTTTAATTTAATAAGACCGTTTAAATTTTTAAATCTTGGAACATCTCAAGGGAAAAAATGGCTTCACGAGAGATTTTTACTCCCCTATTTGCGCGATAACTTTTTAGATCATAATCTTTTAATAGATACTTTAGAAACATCTGCAACATGGAGTAATTTGATTCCTCTATATGAAAAAATTGTTTCTACAATAAAAAACTCATTTCCTGACACAAGTAAAGAGATGATTAAAGTTTTTACTCATATATCCCATGTTTATCCTGATGGGGCTTCGCTTTATATAACAATTCTTCTTCCTCAAAATCAAAAAGATCCAATTCATCAGTGGATGAGTATGAAAAAAAATGTAAATAACCTTTTAAATGCAACGAATGCGCCTTTAAGTCATCATCATGGGATTGGTATAGATCATAAAGATGCAATATCTCTTTCTGCTCTAGAATTAGACATTTTAAAAACATTAAAAGAAAAACTTGATCCATCAAACATAATGAATCCAGGAAAACTTTTATGAACAACCGCTTAAAAGATTTATCTAAACTACAAGATGAAACTTTTGATGTTGCAATAATTGGTGGTGGAATAACTGGAAGTGGTATTGCAAGAGATGCCGCTCTTCGAGGACTTAAGACAATTCTAATAGAAAAAGGGGATTTTTCCTCTGGAACAAGTTCAAAATCTGGAAAATTAATTCATGGCGGTCTTAGGTATTTAAAAGATTTTCATTTTAAGATGGTTTTTGAGTCATGCAAAGAACGCTTGGCCTTAATGCATACCGTGGCCCCTCATCTTGTTAAACCTGTTGAATTTGTTTTAACGTTTTATAAGGGTAATAAAGTTCCTAAATGGCTTGCATGGATGGGGCTTTTAACTTATGACATTTTATCGCTCTTTCAAAATGTAAGAATGTTTCGAAATATAAACGCTAAAGAACTTATAAATCTTGAACCATTTTTGAAACAAAACAATTCTTGCGGCGCACTTTCTTATTATGACTGTATGGGGCTTGATACCAGGCTTGTAATAGATACTTTAAAATCTGCAACTGATTCTGGGGCCGTAATTTTTAATTATTTAGAAGTTATTAACAATCAATATCAAGAAGATATTTTCACCCTCTCTACTAAGGATAAAATAACTAATCAAGAGTATAAATTAAAAGCAAAAACGATTGTTAATGCAACGGGTGTCTGGGCAGATGATTTTCTACAAAAATCAGGTATAAATGAATCGTTTAATCTAAAAATGACATCTGGTATTCATCTACTTTTTACAAGACAAAAATTTCCTCTATTTTATACAATAAGTGTTGAATCGGTTGATGATAAACGACCTCTTTATTTTGTACCTTGGAAGGATTTTGTACTTGTTGGAACCACCGACCAATACTATTACGATAACCCAGACAAAATAAAGGCCTCAAAGTCAGATATTGAGTATATTCTAAAAAGTGTGAATCACTATTTCCCTGACTTAAAACTAACCGATCAAGATATTCAGGGACTATTTTGTGGAGTAAGGCCCCTTATCGGTAGTGACGTTGGAGTAAAAGAATCAAAAATTTCTCGTGATTATGAAATAAAAATAGATCCAAGAGGAATGATTTCTATTACAGGTGGAAAGCTTACAACATATCGTAGCATGGCAAAAAAAACAGTAGATAAATTAATCAGTAATTTTTTTCCAACCAATACAACTTCATGTAAAACGCTCTCTCCAATTTCTGGTGCCCATATAATTTCAGACTTCTTTTTAAAACTAAAAGAGGAATTTCAAATAGAAGATAGTAAAATAAGAACGCTAATTGCAAGATATGGAAGTAACGCATATAAAATTTTAGCACCACATAAAAGCAATAGACCGATGTATGATTTTATTCATCCTAAGATTAATTACTTGGTAGCAGAAATATATTACATGGTTGAGCATGAACATGTTTTTTCTTTAATAGATTTATTATGCAGAAGAACTACTCTGTTTTTTAAAAAACCAATTCTTCCTTTGGAAGTTCTAGAGATGCTCTCATTAGTAATTGGAAAAGTTCATCAAAAAAGTGCAGAAGAAATAAAAGCAGATATAAAAGAGTATCAAAGATTCGTAGAAAGCGAATTTGAAATGATTAAAACAAAAATTGATTGGTCATGAAAAGATTTTTTTTAATTAACCCTACATCAGGAACAGGACTAAAAAAGATATCTCTTTATGAAATGAGGAGATTTTTTTTAAAAAAAGATGGGGAGTTTAATTTTTACATCTCAAAATCCAGTAAGGACTTAATCGAAAAAACAAAAGAGATTGCAAGAAATAAAAACATTGAGCAGTTAATTAGCGTTGGTGGAGATGGTACTTTAAATACTATTTTGCAAGGTCTTTTTGAAAATGACTCTTTAATAAATCCTGATTTAAAAATTGCTGTAGGCAAAATGGGATCAGGTAGCGATTTTTTTAAAACCCTAATTTATCCAAATAAAAAGTGTGATTGGAAGAGTCTTGTTTTAGATCATAACATCACTCCGGTTGATGTTGGAAAAATTACTTTACATGATAAGATTTCTAACAACTCTTTTTCTCGATATTTTATAAATATGGTAACAGTTGGAGTTAGTGCAGATATAACTTTTGATAAAAGCAGAATGCCCAAATTTTTGCCAGGAATTTTTAAATATCTTTTTCCTACAATAAAAAATCTCTTACTACAAAAAGGTCAAATTACAACAATATCGACGCAAAATAATCACTCTACAAATAAACTAATGTCTCTATTTATCTGTAACGGGAAATTTGCCGGTGGTGGAATGATGTTTGGAAAAGATGCAATTATTAACGATGGAAAACTTCTTGTTACAACAATGAAGCCGATGTCAATTGCAACAATGATTACAAGGCTTAAATCTTTATACCAAGGAAATATATCTCATTATCCTGAAATTGATCAAACAAGTCACGTTACCTTAGAATTTAATTGTGCTTATAAATTTAATGTAGAAATAGATGGTGAATTTATTGGAGATTATAATTTTAAAGCTTCACTGCTTAAGAATGCTCTAAATATTTGTGTGCCGATGACAGTTCGTTAGCAAGTTGTAACATTAACGGCCAATCCGCCAAGAGAGGTTTCCTTATATTTTTCTTTCATATCCATACCAGTCTCTTTCATCGTCTTCATCACTTGATCTAAAGAGATGTAGTGTTTACCACTTCCTAAAAGAGCAATTCTTGAAGCGTTGATTGCTTTAATGGCCCCCATTGCATTTCTTTCAATGCAAGGAATCTGAACAAGGCCCTCTACGGGATCACATGTTAATCCTAAATTGTGTTCCATGCCAATTTCTGCCGCATTTTCAATTTGCATTGCGCTACCACCAAGAGATGCGGTAAGGCCGGCCGCGGCCATCGAGCATGCAACACCAACTTCTCCTTGGCAACCAACTTCAGCTCCAGATATCGAGGCATTTTTTTTGTATAAAATACCTATTGTTCCTGCTGTAAGTAGAAATTTTTTAAGATCCAAAAAATCTTTTTTCCCACAAAAATTTTCAAGATATAAAATAGCAGCAGGTATAATTCCTGCGGCCCCATTTGTTGGGGCCGTCACAACTCTTCCTCCGGCCGCATTCTCTTCATTTACGGCCAACGCATATAAATTTACCCAATCTAAAATAGTCAAGGGATCACGCAGGGATGATTCTGGATTTGCTTTTATTATCTTATAAAGTCCCTTGGCCCTTCTTTTAACTTTTAATCTTCCAGGTAAAAGTCCATCATTTTTAAGTCCACTTTGAACACACTGTTTCATAACACTTAAAATTTCTTGAAGTTTTTCATCAATGCGCAACTTGCTTCTCATTGCTAATTCATTTTCTAAAGCAACTTCCCATATATTTAATTTGTTTTTTTTACAAATTTCTAAAAGTTTATCTGCTGTATCAAATTGATATGGTAAATTAAATTTTTTATTCGCATTAAACTTGTCATCTTTTGCAGATTTATGACCAACAATAAATCCACCACCGATAGAATAAAATATTTTTTTATAAAATAGTTTCTCATTTTCATAAGCATAAAAAATCATTCCATTAGGATGATATGGCAAACTTTTATCATTAAAAATCAAATCACGATCGTAATCAAAAGCAATTTTTTTTGTATCATCAAGCAGTATCTCTTTTTCTTCTTTTACTTTTTTAAACACTCGTGTAACTAACAATGCAGTTGTATTTTCTGGAGACTCTCCAGAAAGTCCGGCCAGTACGGCACTATCTGTACCATGGCCTATTCCTGTTAAAGATAAAGAACCACAAAGCTCTACTTTTACTTTAGTTACTTTTTCAAAAAAATTATGCTTATGCAGCTTTTCTAAAAAAAACTTTCCAGCACGCATCGGTCCTACAGTGTGTGAACTAGATGGCCCGATGCCAATATTAAATAGGTTAAAGATTGAAAGAGACATACAAACAAGCTTATATTAGATTTTTCTAAAGAGCTAGATCTGTGCATTTTAAATAAGTACAATACCGACATGTATAAGTCGCCCAAACGGAACTACCATGTGTTGACCCTGTAGAACATGTCACGCTCCATACCCCTGGAGACTTGTAATTTACAGAACACCCACCTTGACAACGATCAGCGCAACCAGCATTAGTTCTTATTGGAGTTTCAGAACAACTAATATCTTGACTTTGAGTACAGACATTTCCATTTTGTTATTTTTTTAAAATCATTTTCCCAATATATGTGCAATGACTTATATGATTCGTTGGATACTCAACAGTTCTGCAAGTGCTCTGGTTCGTTATTTGCCCAGTACATCCGTAAAAACCCCATGCACCTCCACCAATAGAAGATACCTCAGGACATTTATACATATTTATTTCCTCAGAACCTTG
>CAZCDT010000045.1:0-26088 GCA_964497525.1 uncultured Bacteriovoracaceae bacterium | reverse complement strand
GACACAAATACATAGACCTGTTTTTTTTCTACTTTTCTTACAGTTTGTTTTTCTATTTTCTTATCAGGTAACGGAGTATAAACATTTTTTTTAACTTTAGTCTTTGATGCAATAATGACTGGAGCTATTGCCACCTCTTTTTTTTCTTCTTTCTTTGCAAAAATAAAATCAGTTAATCCCTTATCATCAAACTCTTTTAAAGCACCTGGCAAAAAAAGATCTCCTTGTGGATATACAGAATTGGCAAAATAGTTATTAAAAAGTATAGAAAACATCTGAGGTAATTCTTTTGTTTGATCTTCTTTTAATCTAAACTGTCTTGAAAATCTTTCCAAACAACCAGAGGCATACCCGCCAAGATTAATAACATTTTTTGCATTAGACATCTCTATTAATTGTTTTGCATCGTATGAGTAATAAATTCCATAGACATGATCTTTTTCACTACAAATAGAAGTAATCAACTCTTGATCTTTTTTACAAAAAGCATTTAGCAAATCAATAATATCTTCTTTGTTGATATTTTTTCCATTTAACATATTCTTAATACGAATATCACTCCATGAAGTACGACTGACTTGGCCTTGAGAGAGCTTTCTTATCCACTCATCTACCTCAACGCTCTTGCCAAGAATTAATCTATTTTTTTCAATTGTCTTAATATTTGCATGAGAAGCTCTATTTATGAATTTTTTCATCTCTAAATCAGAGGTACTACATTTTGATAAAAGTTCTTTTACTGAAACACTGCATGCTTCTCCACCGCCAAGCCAATAAAGTCGATACTGCATATCTTTTAGTGATTCATAAAGATAACTCATTGTTAAAAGACGATATAGATAACGAAAGTAGTCATAATTTGCAGAAAAATAATAATTAGGACAAGATGCCAGAGGAATAACTTCGTTATTAAATCTATTATATAAATTAAAAAAATCACTCGAAATATTTTTCTGTAAATACTCTTGAATAAAAAGATCATCTTTTTCTTCGTAACGGTCATTTTTTAAATTATACTGAATATCTGTATCGACAGGTCCATGATACAAATCACTTATAACTTCTCCAACTCGATGTAGTGAAGAAATACTATATGCCCAGATACTGCTCGAATATAGCAAAACAAAAATTAAATTATAAAGTAAAATTTTTTTCACTATTTTTCTTTTAATATTTTTTCAAAATGCGTATAAGCATCTTTAGAAAAAAGAGGGCCTGTTAATTTCTTTATCACATTTGCCCTTGCATCATTAATATATTTTATATCTGCGTCACCAAATTTTACCATTTTAACTCCCGATGCTTGCATAACTTTTAAAGCATCTTCATTCTCTTTGGCATTCGATAAACTTACCTCTTTAAAATACTTGTTGGTAATTTTTTCAACAATATCTTTATGCTTGGCAGGAACTTTATTCCACTGTTTTATATCAAGTAGAAAAGCACCAGTAGCAAAACTTAAAGGATAATCAAGCATATACTTTATTTTCGTATTCCATTGAAATGCCATATGACCAAATCCTGGAGCATATACGGCCTGAAGCATTCCTGTAGAAAGCGATGTTAAAACATCTGGCAATTGCAAAGGAACTGCGACAAGATTTAATTCATTAATCAAAGTAGAAACAAGGTTATCTCCTTCCCATGACCAAATTTTTACTCCACTTAAATCACTAAATTTTTCAAATTTATTTATAAGTCCCAAATAAACAAGACCTAATTCACAATATCCAAGACCTTTAAAACCTTTTTTTTCAAATCCTTGATTAAAATATGGTGCCATTTTATAAAGCACTTCCAAGGCCCTTTCTCTGTCATGCTTAAAGGTAAATGGAATTTCCATCACTCTGGTATCGCCATTTACTTCACCTAATGTTCTTCCTGTAAAAACTCCACCATGTAACTGTCCTACCCTTATTTTTCTTAAAACATCTCCTTCATCTCCTTGAGTTCCGCCATAGTAAACTTTAAACTCAACCTCTCCACCCGTCTCTTTTTTTACATCTTGAGCAATTTGTCGCAGAGAATCGGCCCAACTTGTTCCTTCTGGAGCAAGCACTGCAACCTTTAAAACAACGGCATAGATATTAAATGAAAAAAGAAGTGAAACCGCGATAATAATTTTTTGTATCATATTAATTCTCCAATTTTAGAATAGATTTTTTTCATATTTTTTAATAATTTCAAAACGCTTCATCGCAAGAGCTTGATAAAGACGAAGTCTTTTTTGCACAAATGCCTCATTAATATTTTTAGACAATGGACTCCATTCTAAATCCTTGGCACTTAATTTAGCATAGTTGTCTAAAATAAATTTTTCTTTTTTGTAAACATCTTCATCAAGTGTTGGTATGGCGTAATTTTGAATAAAAGCTGCACGAATTAACCAATTGTGTGGATACTTATTTATACCATCTAAAAAATGTTCTTTTCCTTTTTGTGGATTTCCACCAAGCATCTTCGGTCTACTTGCTTCATATGAGCCATAAAAAATATCACACGCACCAAAATTTAAATCAGGTTTATGTCCACAACTCCAATCAAAAAGTGCTTTTACAAGCGGAAGCTGGGCCAAAAGCTCTTGTCTATTTTTTTGCATATTAGTAAGGCCAGCAATTGATTGACCTAAAAACATTACGGCCTCAAGATCTTCTATTGTTTTTCCATTTAGATATTTATTTAAATATCCAACGACAGCTCCATCTTCTTTACTTCGAACCATGAGGTCATCATATTTTATTCCATTTAACTCCAAATATTTTGTCCCATAAAAAATGGCCTTAGAATAATTTATTATAGCTTGTTCTCGATTTTGCTCTTTATTATTTTCTGCTAAACGATCTTCAAGATACATCGTTTCATTTACAACAAAAGCATAGCCTCCATACCCTTTTTCAAGCGTCAAAATTAAATTTAGATTTTTTGGTTCAACGTAATACATCCCTTCAACAAACTTCAAACTTCCTGGAGTACTCATTCTAAAGTGTTCCCAATTACCATCTGTCTCGATTTCTTTTGAGGCCTCTTTAAGCATTGTTGCCGTCGTATTAATTGTAAATTTTTGAATAGACCCACAACCAAACATAAACATTAAAGTCGATGACAATACCAAATTTAAAAGCTTTATTTTCATAAATATATTTCCTTTACAGACTAAAAGTGTCAGATTCCCATTAGATAGACATTATATTGTAAGAATAAGATTAGCCCATTCTATAAAAATTTACAAGCATGTAAAATTGGCCATATTTCACCTTTTTTTTTAAAATATGCTATTCTTATTGCTCCAAACTCTCGTTTACATCGCACTTTTGGCCATTTACCAAAAGTTTACAAGGGGCTTTTTATGAATATCGTACAATCTTTTATCGACCTACTTTCTGGTAGAAAAAACAGCTTGGCCACATCTGCTGTTAAAAAAAATAAAGTAAAAATAAAAATGGTGACAAAAAAAGCAGCTTCTACAAAAAATTGTATTATGCCGACAGCATCAATTACGCCAAGAAAAAGTATTGGCCGAATTAGTATGCGCTCTAAAAGAGTTCTACACTAATTAAGCATGCGTAGCTTTTCTAAAAAAAAATCTTTGGTTTTATTATTTGTAAACTGATAATTAATTCTTATTTTTTTTTGCTTTGCCCCTTCTCCTGAAACAATTTCAAGTAAACTTTTAGAAAGACCTAAAGCTTTGGCCAAAGAGTAGACAATTGCCTTATTTGCTTCTCCATTTTGTGGGACAGCATGAACCCATATTTTCAAACTACCATCATCTTGAATTTTTATTTTTTCAGTACTTGATCCTGGCCTTGCAGACACGTATATACAAAAAGAAATACCATCTTTAATTGCATAACAATCAAATACTTTTATTTTTTTTGACTCAAAAGAATCTACAATTTTACTAATCATACTTTTATTTGATTTCTAAAGGAATGTTAAAAAAACAATTTCCTCTTAAGCTCCATGAATTAACTCTCTCCACTTTCCTGATTCATCGTTTGGCATACCCAAAATAGATTTTAACTCTTCTACAAAATTATCTAATGGAAAACCAACAACATTTGAATATGAGCCATTGATATGAGAAATAAAAAGAAGTGCTTGCCCTTGAATTCCATATGCTCCAGCTTTATCAAGAGATTCTCCTGATTCAAGATATAAATTTAATATATCATCTGTTATCTTTTTAAAATGCACACCTGTCTCAACAGCAACCAATCGCTCTTTTATCTCTTTGGTTTCTAAATCCTCGCAGATAAGATAGATCGCCGTAATCACGGTATGAGTTTTATCTTCTAACTCTTTTAAAATTTTGCATGCATCGTCTTTGTCTTTTGGTTTGCCATAAATTTTATCTCCTAAAACAACAATTGTATCCGCAGAGATAACCAAAGGACGAAATTGGTCTGATGTTTGAAACTCTTTATGAGTTACCTCGAAAACAGCTCGACCTTTTTTCTTTGCCACATCACATGCAATATCTTTTGGCGTTTTACAATCACTAATCTCCTCAATATCAGATGTTCTAACAACAAAAGGAATTTTTAAATGCGCTAAAAACTCTCTTCTTCTTGGACTACCACTTCCTAAAATTAAATAATACTTCATCAAAAATCACTCCTAACAGAGGTTAAACTAGTCAATATTCCACACCGTATCATCACGTTTATTAATAAATCTATGCCAACGAGGATGCAAGGTACTATTTAGCATTTCTACACGATCATCGTTTACACCAACAATAGAATTTCTTCTTTTAAATTCGTTATAGGCCCGAATATAGTGATCACGAGAAAAAACCTTACCTTCTATTTCAAAATCTCGATGCTTTTCTATCTCGCTTTTGATCCGTTCGTAAATAAATAAATTATTTGTTTCAACTTTTTTTGTATACTCTTTTAAAAAAGAAATCCTTTGTGCAATTTCACTTTCAACTTTAACATCCCATAGTCTCATTCCGACATTAGTTGCTAACTCAATATCATCAATCTCATTTTGAAATATCATTTTATTTTGATCTTTTAAAAAAAGTTCACGAGCTATAAGAACTGAAGGAATTCTTTTTAAAAGCAATTCATCGATATAAAACATATCATCAACTTCTGCTATATTCTCCAAGTACTCTCTACCATCGGCAGAGATATCGTACCAAATATCAAAATCAAGTTTTTTTTCATCACTATTTGTTATACCTCGAAAAAATATTACAGCATCGCTCATATCGTTATCATCACTAACATCGTTTTCTGAAAAATATACTTTTTTAGAATAATTTTTCACATAAGAGTTTGAACCTAAAAGAGTAAAAAGTTTTAATCTTGGATTATTGGATAAAATAGTAGCATTTGGTAACACCATCAAAAGTGTGCTTTTTTTATAAAGAACCTCTTTGTTATTTTCTTTTATGAGCTCATTTAGTTTTTTGTAATGTGCCAAATATTTTTCTTTTTTATCTATAGATAAAAGTTCCTCCCCGCCAAAGATCTCTTGTCGTTTTAAAGTGGGATAGGAATAATCGGCCCAATTATTTGCATTATACATTTTTAGAGGCAAAAAAATGGAATCGGTTTCTCTTTCATTTAACTCTTTTAGTTGATCTTGATCTCTTGACAGCCAAAATGCAGAGCCAAAATTTAAACGACTATAGTAAAAAACTTGCTCACGACTTATATTGATTTCTTTAAACGAGATGGAGCTATTTGGGGAAAGACGCACCATCGTGCCATCTAAAAGATAAATCCACGCATAACTATGATCTCCTGTTACAAGCTCATCGCCTTCAACGATCTTTGATAAATAATCACCAGAAAAAAAACCATCTTCTCCTCGATAGACACGACAAGAACCAACACAATCTAGAACTTTACCAACATCTTCAAAACTAACTTCATCTTGTAAATCAATTCTCCAGTTAGGGTTTTGATCTTTTATAAATCTTTCTTCTAACCAATGCTGATAATCAAACCATTCAAGAGGACTTATCTCTTTCCAGTTAATAAGACTTTGCTTTTGATTTTTATAAATGTAAGGAAGATCGTGCTCATCTGCTATCAACATGGAAAAATATACTACATATAAAAATATTAAAAATAAAAAAAGTTTCATGAACAACTTATCGTAAATTCATGAAACTTTCTTAAAACGATTTCGATCTAAGAGGAAAAAAGTGCCGCTTCTCTAGTTTGCTACTACATCTTGAAAAGAGACTCTTACTCCCATGCCAAAAGTATAAAAATAATCTGCATACATGTGGTAATAACCTGCCTCTCCGGCCTTATTTCCCCAACTATTTTTGATTTTAAATTTTACAATATCTCCAAACTCATTAACCTCATAACCAACAATTAGCACTGCATGTCCAGAACCATTGTCATCCGTTAACACGTTGTAGCTATTGCTATTAAAATCAAAAGGAAGATCAAAAGCAGAAATTGACATAATTCCAGTGCTATTATCTGCTAATTCTCCAACATGTTGATAACCTAAATAGACAGGAAATCCTTCATCAATTTCTTGTTTAATTAAACTTTCAAAATCTCTACGATCAGAAATGGTTGGAAATTCACTAAGAGCTGGTACTGCAGCAAACCCATACCCCTCTAATTTTGTAACTACATTTACCAGCAATTCGCTTACCGCAAACGATATCGGGTCATAAGAAAGACCATTATAAGTAAACGAAGATGGTGGTGCCCCAAGATAAAAATCTAAATCCGCCTTAATTAACTTTAAATATGTATTAATACTTTTTGCAATAAACTGCATCATTGCTTTTTGATTTTCAAACAACTTTGGATTTTCTTTTTTAACTTTGACTAAATTTTTTGTGATTTGATCGCGATAGTTTAAAATCTTTATTGTTAACACTTTAAGCATTGCTTGGCGCTCTTTTTTATCTTCCTTAATATTTATTTTTGTTTTCCAAACACCTTCTGGCATTGCACCAAATGCGTAGGTAATTAACTCTCCCTTATCAATTCCGGCCCCTTCGCTAATTGAAGATTTTTTTGGATTTGCCAATATCTCTTGTGCCTGAACTAAAATCCAGTGATAAAACATAAACTCTTCAGATAATAAAACCCGCGATTGTTGCTTCATAACATTTGCAGTCTCATAAAAGCCTGTTTGAGCATGGGCCCAACATGTGCCTGTACTCTTTTGATCATCAACTCTAGTGCTATTTAAAGAAGTTGTGTAATTGGTATTGTGCTTAAAATCTTTTCTTAACTCAATGATTCCTGCTGATGCACCAATACTTATAGAGGTTAATAAAATAGTCACTAAGGGCAGTAAACCGTGTTTTTTAAACATTAAAATCCTCCCATCTTTAGTGTTGAAGAACTATAGCATAGTTTTTGACCGCATTGCGTTATTTGTGTTTTTTTTAGGCAGATTCAGTAATTTTTACACAGTCATAGAGGGCCCATCAGCAAAAATACTTGCGACGGCATAAATTGGTAGATTAATAATTTTTCCTTGATGAGAAATAGAATAATTAGCGCTTGAAAAAATAATCCCATACGGACTATTTCTTTTCTCTTGTAAAAAAACATGAAGACTTTTTGAATGTCGTAATTTTCCGGCCTTTACCTCTATGGGAATAATTTGATTGTTTCTTTCTATAAGATAGTCAACTTCTGCCATTGCATTTTTTTCTTCTCTAACCCAATAATACAAATTTGACTTTGTATTACTAGGCAAATTTGCCATAATTTCTTGACCAACAAAAGCCTCTATTATACTCCCTCGATTTGCGAGCACCGAATCAAAATCTAAAACCCAATCAGTTAATCTTAACCCCAGCAATCTTTGCGTAAAAGCAATGTCCATAAGAATTGGCTTAAAAATAGAATCTGATTTTTCGGCCTCAATTGGAACACCATTTCCCTTGGTATGATAAATTAAATGAGCAACTTTTGCCTTAAGCAATAAATCCATAGCAGGAATAATCTCACGTGATCTTTTCTGTTCTATAATTTTTGAATAAATAATTTTTTTGCCTATATTAAGTGGAATATTTTGCAATAATGCCGTTAGGTATTTTATTTGATTTTTTTTTGCATATTTGTAGAAATCTTCACGATATGATTCCGCCAATATTGATAAAATATGTTCTACTTCAAAAAGTTCTCTATGCTCTATCCAGCTAGAAACGGCATCAGGCATCCCCCCCACCGCCATATATTCAGAAAAATATCGCAGCAACTTTTGATGAATGGCATCGTTAAGAGGTTCCCTAATTCCATGTAGTAAAAAATCAACAAGAGGCGACTCATTGAAGGCCAGCAAAAATTCAATAAAGGATAATGGATATATATGAAGAAACTCTACTCTGCCAACAGGGATACCTGTTTCATTTAAAACAAAGTCAATTAAAGAGCCTGCGGCCACAACATTTGCATCGGGAAAATTCTCGTAAAAATATCGCAAAGCTTTTAAGGCATTTGGACATTCTTGAACCTCATCAAAAAATATAAGAGTTTTTTTTAAATCAATTGATCGATTCATTAAAAGACCCAAATCGCGAACAATTCTATCGATTTTTAGATCTTGTTCAAAAACTTTTCCAACTTCTGGTGTCTCTTCAAAGTTTACCTCTATAAAGCATTCAAAAGACTTACCGAATTCACGCACTAGCCAAGTTTTTCCTACCTGACGAGCACCTCTTAAAATTAATGGCCTACGGTTTTCTCTGCTTTTCCATGTGAAAAGCTTATCAAGAGCTAATCTTTTCATTTCCCCCCTAAAAACAAAGCCTTATGAGCATCGCCATACATTTATGGCAAAAAAACAAGGATATTTAATGGAAATTATGGCAAAAAAACAAGGATATTTAAAGGAAATTATGGCAAAAAAACAAAGATACTTACTCTTCCATATCATTTACAACAACCGCAGTTACAGCATCCCCCATAACATTTATGGTTGTACGACACATATCTAAAATTCGATCGACACCTAAAATAATAGCAATCCCCTCCATTGGAACTCCAACCATTCCTAAAACCATCATCAAAAGAGGAATAGAGCCACCCGGAATCCCCGCAACTCCAATGGCCGTAATTACACTGACAAGTACAACAATTAGTTGAGATACCAGCGTTAGTTCAACGCCAAACACTTGGGCCAAAAAAAGTACTGTAACACCTTCAAAGAGGGCCGTTCCATTCATATTCATCGTCGCCCCAAGAGGAAGCACAAATCCTGCTACCTCTTTTTTTACGCCTAATTCATTAACCACAACACTCATGGTTGTTGGAAGTGTGGCATTTGATGATGATGTAGAAAATGCAGTCAGCATAATTAACTTTATCTGTTTAAAAAATTGCCAAGGACTTCTTTTCGTAAAAATTTTTAAAATTATTGGATAAAAAATTGCGGCAAATAAAAACATCACCACAACAACAACTGCGACATAGTAAGAAAGCGCAAATAAAAGCTCTATACCAAATTTTGCCATCACACTAAAAATCAAAGAAAAAACTCCAACTGGTGCAAACTTCATCACCATCTCGATCACTTTGATAGTAATTGCAGAAACAGATTCCAAAAAAGAAATCATAACTTTGCTTGATTCGGCAGGAAGTTTTGCAAGAGCTAATCCTAATATCAGCGCACAAAAAATAACCGCAAGCATATTTCCTTCGCTTGCGGCCTTAATTGGATTTCGTGGAATGATATTTACTAAAAGATCAATACTTAATGCTTTTTGAGAAAGGCCCATCGCATTCTCAACTTCACCTTTGTATTCCATTAAAAGTTCTTCTTTCACTTTTTTATCAATGGAGTCACCAGGCCTTACAAGATTAAGTGCTATAAGACCAAAAACTGTAGAAATTGCAGTTAAACTTAAAAAAAGTAAAAAAGTTTTTACTCCCATTATTCCAAGCTTCTTTGAATCTTTAATATTTGCCACACCAAGAGCTAAAGAAGAAATAATTAAAGGAATTACAACCATGATGAGGGCCGCAAGCCACATTTTCCCTAAAGGATTGGTGATATAATTTATCAAACCAAAAAGGATTTCGCCTTTAAAAAACAAATTGGCCACAACTCCGAAGATAGCACCAAAAATTAATCCTAAAAAAATTTTTGAATGTAGTTTCATTTTTTTTCTTTCCTCTATTATGTTAAATCTTAAAGAAAGTTCGAACTACGTTTACATAATGGTTACAGAGACTCCCGAATCAACATATAAAACTTGTCCTGTTACCCCTGAACTTAAATCTGATGCTAGATAAACAGCACTATTTCCGACATCATCAATTGTGATATTTCTTCTAAGTGGTGCTCTCTCATCAATAATATCCATCAAGTCTTTTATATTCGTAACAGCTGATGCTGCAAGAGTTCTAATAGGACCTGCCGAAATACAATTTACCTTTATTCCCATAGGTCCTAAATCTTCGGCAAGATATCTAGCAGAGGCTTCAAGTGCCGCTTTGGCAACGCCCATAACATTATAGCCTGCAACAATTTTTTGTGAGCCTTGATAGGTCATTGCCATAACTGATCCGCCTTTATTCATTAGATCACGCAAATTATGAACAAGACCAATTAGAGAGAATGCTGAAATATCAAAGGCCTTGATAAATCCTGCCCGAGAGATATCGGAAAACCTTCCCTTTAAATCATCTTTATCTGCGAATGCCAAAGAGTGAACAAGCACATCAAACGTTCCCCACTCTTTTTCCACCCGTGCACGAATATCGTTGTAGTGCTCATCTATTGTTACATCCATCTGACAAATAAAATCTGCACCAATACTGCCAGCAAGTGGTTCAACTCTTTTTTTGATTGCATCGTTTACATAAGTTAGTGCAACTTGCGCACCATGCTCTTTACAAGCTTTAGCAATTCCCCAAGCAATAGATCTCTCGTTTGCGACACCTAAAATTAATATTTTTTTACCTTCAAGTAATTTCATAAATAAATCTCCTTACTTTCTAACTCTTAAGTAGAATAGAATAAAATCAAACATTCAAATTTATGTTTTGCCAAGAAAATTTATACGTAACTACTCAAAATTTTAGGGCATCTACGTCGTCAAACTTCAGGATGCTCATCGTTGCGCTGTACATACGTACAGCTTATAAGTAGGATGCTTTGTATGCCGACGTGCACAGGATGTGCGAAAGTCGGTCACTCGAGCACCGTCGTTTTTCTAGTAGCTGCCCCAAACTTTTGAATAGTTGATTTGCCATAACTTTTTGAGCAATTACATTTATACGATCTTTATTTTAATTGTGTTTTATCTTAACTTTGCCAACATCTGATTTTTTATCAGGATTTGTGACTTCTTTACTAATTACATGAGGATTTGTTTTACAAAATGGCAAATGCTCATGCGGCTGACATGGATCAAAATCTATTGGTAATTCGACATGTGAACTTTTATCTTCTGCGCCTAGTCTTCCCAAGCGATTAACATGCTCTCTAAAAATTTCAAAAAGATCAGGATCTAATTTTTTACCTACAGAACGCGACATAACTCCTAGTGCGGCCTCTGTAGATAAGACTTCGTGATATGAACGTTTTGTTGTAATAGCATCAAAAAAATCTGCCATCGCAGCAATTCTGGCCAAAACATGAATATCATCCCCCTTTAGTTTTAGAGGATATCCGCTTCCATCATAATTTTCATGATGTTCTGCCACCACGCGCTTAATCGTTTCGTAATCAAGCTCTTCATCACTATTTTTATGCTGCTGCTCTTCAAGCATTTTTTCACCGGCCTTTGGGTGAGTTTTTATAATTGCAAATTCTTCATCACTTAATTTACCTGGATTATTTATGATATGAGTTGGAATATTAATTTTTCCTAAATCATGTAAAAGTCCTCCAAGGCCTGCAACGACCAACGACTCTTTTTTAGCATTAGGACGAATTAAGCGATACATCGATATACAATACATTGCCACGTTAATCGAATGATCAAAAGTATAAAAATCATGAAAGCTAAGACTTGCAATTAATTCTTGAATTTGATGAACGTTATAGTCTTGAATAACATCAACCATACTCTCGACAGACTCTTTGCACCCTTGAATTGCTTCATCTAAAAATTCAGTGCTAAATCCATCATCTTTATTTTTTTCAAAAACATTTGCCAAATATGTTATTGCCGAATCTTTAATCACCTCTGTTTTTTTTACGTCAGATACAGCACTAGATTTTACCAAACTTTTGACATAGACATTTCTTTGGGCCTCTAAAACATATAGTTGAAAATATTTTCTTTTGTACTCATAAATTTCTTCTTTTGTAAGACTTCCCCCCTCTGCAAAAATTTTTACAAAACGCTCTCTTTCTGATTTTGAAGAATTTATATAAATATCGTAGGGAATTTTGATTCCCACCAAAATTAACTCAACATCAACAGTAAAAAAACTATCCTTATCTAAAATACTCATGTTCTAAATTTAAAGTGATAATCAAAAAAAAGAAAGGGGGATATAAAATCCCCCTATAAAAGTAGCTCCAATTGATTTTATAAGCTTACTAAAATGGAATATCGTCTGCTGTAAAATTAACGTCCGTAGGAACTTCGTAATTTTCATCTACAGATTTTTGTGATGAAGGCTGATCTGGAGTTCTCTCCGCACTTGCCTTACTTCCTAAAAATTGAACATTATTTGCGTTGATCTCTGTGGTATATCTTTTTTGTCCATCTTTTCCATCCCAAGAACGTGTTTGCAAACGTCCTTCAACAAAAGCTTGGCCACCCTTTTTTAAATACTGGTTACAAATCTCTCCAAGTTTTCCCCAAACAACAATTCTATGCCATTCTGTTTTTTCTTGCTTTTGGCCATTTTTATCTGACCAATTTTCTGTTGTTGCTAAAGAAAATGTACAAACTGCTATTCCTGATGGAGTGTACTTAAGTTCTGGGTCTTGTCCCAAACGTCCAATTAAAATAACTTTGTTAACGCTCATGATAATCTCCTTAAAATTTAGGGTGACAAAGAATATTACGAACTTTTTCCTTTTAAAAGGATAAAATTCTTTAAAAGGCCTAATTCAAGAAGAATAATTTGGTTGATTTTTTAAGTTATTAATATTTATAGAGATTTTTAGATTACAAAGAAATTTCTTTTTCTTTTAAAGGAGTTTTTTTCGCAGTACTCTCTTTTTTAAAGGCACTCTTACTACTTAAAGGCGCATCTACTAAGGCCCCATTCTCCCAAAAATCCTTTACAAGCTTTTTTGCAACCCTTACATCTCGCTTGTACCATGTAGCATCAAATCCACAGTAAGGACAAGGAATCTCTCTTTTGTGAAGAATGCGCAAGCAAAGCTCAAATCCTCCCCACCCTAAAAAGAAAAAAACTACAGACATAAGACCTAAAAATTTATAGGTCATAACCATCATAAAAATACCAAACATTGTTATTTGCAAATAATTTGTCATGGTAGGTCTTGCATTATAGATAAAAAAGCGCTCTGAGCGACACAAAGGACAAAAAAAGTTCATCACCGGTTTTTTAAATTTATATACCCTACGATCCATTTCTTAAATTACCTCAACATTTGGTTCAAGATCTTCATCAAAATTTTAACACAAATATAAATCTTTTAAGATAGACGAAAGATTTGCCGATCACATTTTAGAGTATAAACTTATTGAATTTCTCTGCATCGCATGTGTAAAATCTAAGAAAACAAAGGTTTTATGTCGGATAAATTTTTTTTAAAAAAAATTCATAACAAAGGTCAACTTACACTATTTTTAGGTGTATCGATGCTTATCGTCATGGGCACTATCGCTTTTGTTGTCAATGTTGGTCTTTTTGTAAAAGCAAAGATAAATCTACAAAATGCAGTAGATGCAGCTGCGGTAAGTGGTGCTGCAGTTCAAGCAAGACACATCACAAATATCGCCTATCTAAATTGGGAATTGCGAAATAACTATAAAGAGTGGATGTTTAAATATTATATATTAGGACAGATCTCTCAACCTAAAACGCACATTCAAAATATCAAGGGGTGTACTTTTTTAAAAAATCAAGATAACTGTCAAACGTCCCCCTCAGGCATGAATTTTAGACCTCCAACAATTTGGGCCCTTGAGGGGGCAACAGGAGGACAAGGACCACAACGATTTGATCCATTTAATATTCCATCAATTTGTATTCACTTTGGGGAATCATCTGATATCTGTAGAACATTTAGTGTGCCAGGTATTCCGCGCTTTGAGGCCAGTGGCCTTTCTAATATCAGTGACATCCATGAATCATTTATCGACACGATCGTTAGTAAAAAAGCACAAGATTGCTCCGAGCGCACAATGATAAATTATTCAACGGCAATGAATTGGACATTTGGCACCCAAACAAATATTTTTGCCGCCCAAAATGAGAGTAACCCTCCACCAGCGATTGCATCCAATAGAGCGGGAGCCTGGCCTGCATCAATAGAGCTTGCCGTTAGAATTAGAAATTTAGAGATGTTTGTTAATAGACCTCCTGTTGATGCGATTTGCTTTGATGGCCAAGCAGGAAACTGTACAACCATAGATACCTTAAATAGCGAAGCATCAGATATGCCCCCCTTAAATGAAAGACCCATTAAGGCCTTCTTATCCGCTTTTAGAAATTTGGGGGGAGATGATGATCATGAATTAAAACAAAATTTAAAAGTTACAGAAATATCTCCAGAACTTATTGATCTTGGAAATAGTGGCGACAGCTTAAGTAACTTTTTAATTCCCTCATCACATCCTTTTGCTAGAGAAAAGCGCTACCTTGATCTTCAAATTGCTCCTGTTAACTATGCTATTTTTTTCACAATGTTTGCATCGATCAACGATAAAAATATGGCCCAAAATATTAGCGACGGTAAAACGGCAGAATCTGCTTGTACTGCAACCAAAGTAGCTCTCCCTGCTCCTGGATTTATAACAGGATTTATGAAAAATCCGAACGTCTTAACATATTATGCAGTAAAGGCAGAGACAAAATTTCTTGGACTCTTTTTTCCATTTAAAGATCAAACAGGAATAACACTAAAAGCTTATGCAGCAGCAAAACCATTTGGTGGTCGTATTGGGCCACGCCTTTTTGACACAAAGGATAATGCAGGAATAATTCCAAGACAGCAAGGAAATGGAAATAGATCTCTGCCTTATGTTTTAGGTCTTGATTATACAGGAAGTCCAACAGGAGCAAATTTTAATCCAGGATTTCCTGTACCACAAACCCAAGATTTTTGGGTTAGAACGGCAGAAGATAATATTGGCGGTATTCCTGGCCTTGAAGATAAAGCAAAATTTGCAATTCCAAATCTGATCTATGATCTTATTGAAAAAGATCTAGATAATTTAGCAAAACATGAAGAGAGCTCTGCCGGAGCATTTACGTCTATAAAAGCTGTAAGGCAATTAACCTATCCAAAAGATGAGCAAGGATATAGAAGTGTTAATGAAAGTGAAACAAGAGGATTATACGATAAAGATCAATTTATAAAATTTGCTCAAAATCTGGCACAAGTTCCTGGTACGACACAAACAAGCCTTGATCCAACACAAATAGAAGAGGCCTTTAAACTTGTAAGAAGGCCAACTCTATATGAGGCCTTAAATTATCTAATTCCTACAAATACAAATAAAGGAGACTCACTTGTATCCTCTAGCACTCCAGCTTCAGTATTAATTGAGGATGATGATAGATACAAATTGTTTGCACCATTATTTGGTAGTGGCACTTTGTATGGAACAAGCAATGAATTTTTTTCTTTGGTTGGTGATTTTATTACAAAAAATGAACAAGCATTTAATACTTATTTTAATGCCATGAAAGGTACTGCAGACTCTATCTACAAGATGGATCCAAATGATCCTAAGAAATTTGAAAAAGCCGCCAAAAGGATATATGAAAATCATCTTACAGAGTGTACAAGCCTTGCAGGTTCTATGCACACTTTCTTTTTTGGTCATAATGCTCCAAAGAGTGGGTGTGAAAAAATTCGTCCTTTAGTGACCGCGATGCAGGAGTATTTAAGCGATGAAGAAAAAGTTGATCCGACATATTTTAGGGGAAGCTATCTCGACTTAAAAGAGTATCGAGATAATTCAACTTTTTCGATTCTTTCAAACATGGCGCAGGATTTATTAACTGCTTATGTTCCAGGGCCTAGAAGTGGAACAGGTGAAGATGGTATTGCACAGCACCCATTTAGTAGCACAATTGCTCCATTAAATGAAAAAAGAAACTCATATTCGGTCAAACTAATTCCTATTGCAAAGTTAGTAGATGCGGGTATGGGTGTTACAAACTCATATTGGGATGCAAGCATTTATTCAGAGTATGGTAATTTAACGAGCATAAATGTTTTAGAGGGAGCAAAAAACTTTCTAAATATCACAGCATTACAGTCAGATTTTGGTGGTAATCTCGACCATTAAAATTATTTTCGACTTTTAAAAAAAATATATTAATATTAAAATGATCTTTTAATTAGTAATTTTTTCATGAGGTGACTTGTGGCAAAGAAAACAAAAGCAAAAGCAAAAAAAACAACTAAGGCAAAAGTTAAAGTTAAAAAAGTGGTAAGCAAGCCTAAAAATAAACTTAAAAAAAAGCCGGTTAAAAAAGTAAAAAAAACAGCGGCAAAAAAAGTTGTAAAAAAGATCACCAAAAAAATTACTAAGACAAAAAAAGTTGCTTTAAAAACTGCCACGAAGAAAAAAGTTGTTGCACAAAAAAAAGCAAAACCAGTTCAAAAAAAGAAAATTGCAACAAAAAAAGTAGCTACAAAAACAACAAAGAAAATAAAAGCACCAATAAAAAAAGTTGCTCCATCTGCAATTATAAATAATCCATTTGCAGATGATTTAGATCCTGTTATTTCACAAATGGATAAAGAAATTTTAGATGGTGAATTTATAGACGAAGATAACGTCTCGTTAGATGAAACTCAAGAAGGCCCTGATGGCTTTAAAAATAAGACACCAAATGTTGTCAGTGACCTTGATCTCGACGAAGATGAAGAAGATGGACAATACGGTTATGGTTGGGATTATAATGACGCTTTTGATGATCCAGAAGAGGAAGAAGAAAAAGATCTAGACTTGATGGATGAAGATGAGCGCTATGCTCATGGATTCGATGATGAAAATGAAGTCATTGATGATGGTGAAGACGAAGAAGAAGACGATTAGTTTTTAATCTGATCTATTAAATTAATTTTGCATTTTTGCCGATCATATTTTTTTAATTCTTTTAAAACCAGTTTTTTTGTACTCTTTCCAGTTTCATCAAAGATCACCAAAAGCTTCTCTACAAGCTCAGAGAAATATTCATTTTCAATATAACAGTACTCTTCATTTACATCACTAACTCTGGTATGCGGAGATGAAAAATGAGACTCTTCAATACTTTGAAAAACCTGCGCCGATAAACTTTTTAAATGAAAATAAGCGAGTCTTGAAATTTCAGACGGTGCTTTTGATAAAAAAGAAAATTCACTTTCAAGTGATGTTAATAAATTTTCCGTAACAATCCCCATCTCTTTGGCAACCTTCCAATAAGGAGCGTTTTTTAAGACATGAAAAGAGATATAACTAACCAGATCCAAGGCCTTCATCTCTTTATCATCTAAATTTATGCTATTATTTTCTACAAACTCTTTTTTTCGATAAACCGCAATACTTTTATTATCCCAATTAAAATCAGGAGCGGCCAATGTGTCATACTCAGATGGTCGCCATTCAAATTCCTCAACAAGTGAAGTCTCATACATTCCTGTAATACGGTAAAGATAATTTTTTAAGAATCCTTTTTTATGAAAAACAAGCCCCGCTCCTAAATAAAATGCGACATGTCCACGAGAGGCACTTGCATCATAAACAATTAAATCACCAGGAAGAAGATCTGAATTATTTACTTGCTCAAAATAAATTTTTAAATAAAATTCAAATTCTTCTGGAGAGACATATATTACTTGATCTGCCGGCAAAATCCCACTTGCGATTAATGCTGTATTATAACAATTTGGCCCACGAAAATATGCCGCATGATTAAACTGTGATTCAATAAATGGTCCAAAAAGATTTTCGATCCTATAAACATTTTGTGAAATTTCACTTAATGTTACACGATCAATTAATTGTGAAATTTCTAATAACTCTTTTACCCTGCCCAGCTCTCCTGTAATTAGAAAATCTCTACCCTTGTCTATTTTTGGTATGCAAAAATTCACATCAGTAAAGTTCTCTAACAGATTAATGCATTTATAAGATGTTGATCGTTCCGATGCCATCAAAGAAAAAGAGAGGCCGAAAAATAATAAAATAATTCTATAAATCATGGGCAAATTATTAACGAAGATATATTAATTCGTACAAAGGATAGTAAAAAGGATGTAATTTTTTTATGAACACGGTACAAGTTGGCAAAATTAAGTATAGGATTTAACGCGACGTGTTGTTTTTTTTAAAAAAAAAATTAGGAAATCGGCCACCAGTTAAGAATACATCAAATAAATCTGAATTTTTTTATAAAGTGCAACTCCACCATGAAGTAGACCAATAATAAACATCAAGTAACCAAAGGTTTTATGCCACTTAAACTTTTTAAAAACCTTAGCAAAAAGGATTGTTAAAATAAGTAAGATGAAAACAATAATTCCAGAATAAAGAATAAAGTCATTCATGATTTTCTCCTATTCTACCTTTAATGTACCGACAAAAAATTTATCAAGCATCTGAATCGCATTTTTTGAATGAGGCTCACCAATCCCTTTATCCTTAAAGCCCTTACTCGCGTCTTTACCACAATACTTTAAAAGCACTTTTGGCGGTGCTGGATGGTCCTTTAAAAAAGAGGTCACATCATAAACTTTTGTGTCGATTAAAATCCAGCAAGATTTTTCACTATTATGAGTTATAAAATCTTTTAAAAGAATATCTTTTTTAATCGTTACCTTATCTTGAGCAAATAAAGTTGCTGTAAAAAGAAAGAAACAAATTATCAGAATGTTTTTGTAATTAAACATGCGATCTCCTGTTTTTTTGGTGTTGGTAAAAACTTTAATGAAAAGTTTGTAGATGTAAAAGCTGCAAGACCAAACGATATGGCCGTAATTGGGATAAAAATTTTATGCGACTTTTCAAACGATCCAAGTTTTTTTCCATCTCTATATTTTTTATCTGCAGCAATACCTGTAATTGCTGTTAAGATCATGGCCGGAACATGAATTATTGCAAGCTTTTCATGAATTAATATATTTGGAGTATGCCCTGCTCCTTCAAACTTTGGCGCAAATACTGCCAAAGATGCTGAGGTTAAATAAGTAACACCAGATGCAATCCCAAGCCATTTATGAGTGCTATCAGCTTTATCATCAGGAGCTGTGGCCATTGCTCCAATCATAAGTCCAACTGTTGTCCACGCAGTAATTGCATGCCAATCCATCATAACTTTCTTTGTTTTTAATCTTTGCATCATCTCTTGATCTTCAGAATCATTTTCAACCTGCAACGCTGAAAGATCTATTTTTTGTTCTTGTTGAACTTCTTTTGCCTGTAATGTTCCAACAGAAAAAATAAGCATAACTATTATTAAAACAGCTTTTTTCATTTAAATCTCCCTTAAAGACGTATAACAATCCTTGATTTTATGACCATGCGAGACAATTATGCAACTTTATTTTTCTTTTTGATATATTGATCCTGATTTGGCCTTTAACTCAACTCTCTCATCAGAAAAATCAAAAACATGTGGCCTATTTGAATTATTTAAAAAAATATATATCTCTTCTTCCTTGTAGCGTCTTACAAATCCAAAAATCATTCTCTCATCGTCAACTAATACAGTTTCACTCTCTCCATACATTAAGGCCTTGCTAGATTTTCTCAGGTGAATCAGTTTTTTGTAAAAATCAAACAACTCAAAATCCGGAACATTTTTTTCACATTGAGTATAGTTTGAAACAAATGGATGAGTTTTATCATCTTCCATTTTTATATCATTCCAAAGCATCGGCCTTCTTGAGTCTGGATCATTAAGGCCTGGCATTCCTACTTCATCGCCATAATAAATCATTGGTGCACCAATATAGGTCATCATAAAAAAGGCAATCATTTTATGAATCTGAATTTCTTCATTACCACCTCTTGATATATTTAAAGTTTTATTTTTTTCCAACTTTGAATACTTGTGATAATTTTGATAATCACGGTAAGACAAATCTGGATTTAAAATAAAACTGCGCAATCGCATTGTATCGTGACTTGAAATAAGATTTTGCATACTAAAAGCTAAATCTTTATGATAACTCTCTCTAATAACTTTAAGTCTTTTATCAAATTCTGATGGCAAAATTTTATTTTTTTTATCACAAAAAAACTCTACCAATGTATAAGCAAAGGGATAATTCATTAAAGAATCAAACTCATCCCCTTTTAAAAATTCAGGAGTAATTTCCATCGATTCAGCAGTTAAAAAACTCTCTTTATTTAATCTCTTTACAAGCCCTCGCCACTCTCTCCAAAATCCATGTGGAATGCAAAAAGCAACGTCAAGGCGCCAACCATCAACACCATCTTTAAATTCTTGATGATTTGGACACATCCATCTTTTGGTAATATTAAAAAGATACTCTTTATATTTTGGATGAAAATTATCGCCAATTTTTTTAAATTCAGGAAGTGAGCTATGCCCAAACCAGCCCTTATATAAAAATCCATCTTCAATTTCTTTGTCAAAAAAATGGATGTGATACCAATCTTTATAATTCGATTCCGCTTTATTTTTTAAAAGATCTAAAAAGGCAAAAAATCCTCTACCCGAATGGTTAAAAACTCCATCAATAATAACACGCATCCCCTTTTTATGAATAAGAGAAACTAATTCTAAAAATTTTAGATCAGCACTAGTCCATACCCATGTGCAAGGATCGTCTGTTTCATTGGCATTTTTTATTAGCTCTAAATCCCCTGCAGGATCAGGCCCAAACGTTTCATCGATATGATGAAATGAACTTCCATCATACTTATGATCAGATGCGGCCATAAACACAGGATTTAAATAAAGAGCTGTGACTCCTAAATCTTTTAAATAATCAAGCTTATCTATAATTCCCTGAAGATTTCCTCCATAGCGCCGATTATAAATACCGCTATAAAAACTTCCTAAATTCCAGTCATCTTTTTGATACCACGCTTTACTCCATGAAGTTGTACTCCAAGAAGATATCTCTTTTTTTAGGCCCAGTTTTTGTGCAGATATTTTGCTAACACCAGACTTTCTAAAACGTTCAGGAAAAATTTGATACCAAATGGCTCCTTTTGCCCAGGAAGGAATATTTATGTTTTTTTCTTTTACAGGAATAATTAATCCAGAATTAAATTCACCTTTATCACCTTTAAAAAAACCATCATCTTGCCTTAAAGAAAAATCTGAGTTGTAATCCTCACACCATTGTTCATCGTTGATTAAAAATTTATATAAGTAGTACCCCTCTTTTAAATTTAAAGTTAATCGAAAGGCACCATCGATCGGATCTTTAATTAAATAATCAACACTCTTTTGCCAATTATTCATCGTGCCGACAAGAGCAACACGCTTAACTTTACTTTCATCTAAGAAGCGATAATCTATTTTGGGGTTAAAATAAAAAGTAAACGAATGACTATTTTTTAAATCCACATTTTAATCCATAGGTTGGAGACTCTTTTAAAGACACACCATCAATACTATCAGGATAGATGTGTCTAATACCGATAATATCATCTATTTGTAAGCGGTAATAATTTCTATCTGCATAATATGACATAATAGAGTGCTCTAACTCTTGAGGATGATCAAGACCTATACAGTGCCCTAACTCATGAGTAATAACTCGCAAAAAATCTTTTAGTGATTCATGATTTTTCTTTTCGTAAACAATTTCACAACCAGTAATTTTACTTCCTGAAACTTTTGGTTTTGCATATCCTGAAGATGTACCAGAAGAGTCTCCTGCACAAATATCAATCACTCTATTGCCTGATTTTGTAAGTTCAAAATTAGAGTCACTTGGAATATTATTTACATCAGATGGATAAATCTCTAATCGCAAATAGCTGCCATAAATATCATTATAATCATCTGCAATAGATATAATTGCATCTTCAATTGTAACACTTGTATCTGTCGCAAGCACATCATCTGTTGCAACATCATTTGTAGTTATTACAGTACTTCTATCGCAAGGCCTTATCCAAAGATATGGATCATCACGATTTATATTCCAGCTTTTACCCGGAAATAACAAACGAAAGCCTGTGAGCAAAAACAAAGAAATAATAATCAAAAAAACTCTATATTTATTCATCATCTCTAAAATCCCATATTAATACCAAGCTGGATTTGGCCTGATGAGTAGTTATTATAAGAGCTATAGGCAGATGCGCTCAGTCTTAAATTTGAAAAACCATATCTAAAAAAATCAAAATTTATTCCTGCAAGTAGTGCAACATCAACAACAGGAGTTAAAACGAGTCCAAACTCTGTATAAAAACGATCGTTAATATCTTGCAAAAAAACAATTCCTGGTAATCGATTTACAAGAAGTCCTATCTCCCAACTACTTCCGCCAATACGAATACCAGAAAAGCTAAACTGATTACCAACACTTGCTGTTATGTGTGCTGATTTAGGAGCCGCATATACTCCTTGATGAAAAAAAATCAGACAATAAAATATTATCAAATACTTTATTAGAGTTTTCAAAATCTGACCCCCACTAAAAACAAGACTGTATCTTGAGTATTAAGAGTCAAATGATTGCTCCAGTAAGGAATGCTTATTCCAAACATGGCCTCAATTCCAAAGATAAAAACTCCTCCAAATTTATTGATAATTCTTAAAACTGGGCCTGATGAATACCCTGACCTTGAAATTTCAGTAGAGTTTAAATTCTTTTTAAAACCAATTTGGTAATATCCAATAGCATATCCTGCAGAGGCCAAAAGATAATTTGATTTTATTGGTAGATGAATTAAAAAGCTTCCCTGATATGCTGAGTGATAACTTAGAGTATTATTATATCCAACGCTAGAGACCGAAACTCCAATACTACTACCATCAACTCCGGCATAAAGAATCGGAAGTAGTCTTCCAGCAGTTGCAGAAGACCAGCCCGACGCTATATTTATCTGCGCAAAAGAATTACCGATAAAAAAAGAAGTGATACAAAATACAAGAAGAGTTCTTTTAAAAAAACTAAAATCTATTCCAAAGTGCTTTTGATAACTCTTCTGATTTTTTATAGATTGCCTCTTCATCTAAATTTGTTAACACTTTATTTTTCATTAGAACTTTTCCATTGGCAATAGTTGTATCAACAATTGCATGTGGAATTCCAAACACAAGATGGCCTAAGAAGGTATTTTCTGAAAACTCAGTTGGAGTTAAATAATCTATTAAAATAATATCTGCCTTCCCACCAACTTTTATTTCCCCAAGGCCCATATTTGGCCAAAAACGCTTGGCGATTTTGCGATTATTAACTGTCAATGTGTTAACCGTTTCCATAAAACCAACACTTGGATTTTTATTTGTTAACTTATGAATCCACATACAAGCTCGAAGCTCCTCACGCATATTAACAGTCATTGCATCAGTTCCAAGCCCTACAAGAATTCCTCGTTTAGAAAAATCTAGCAAATCCATAACACCAACAGCATTATTCATATTTGATTGTGGGTTATGAACAACAATCGTATCGCTATTTTTTATTAAATCTCTCTCTTTATCATTTACATGCACACAGTGAACTAAAATTGTGTTTTTACCAAGCATTCCATAGTGATTAAGTCTTTCAACAACTCGTTTTCCAAATTTTTTCTGAGTCACTTCTTGATCTGAAATATCTTCTGCGCAGTGAATATGAAAACCGGCATTTTTACTAAGGGCCAATTCTGCTGCTTTTTTCATTGTATCTTCTTCGATGGTAAAAGAAGCATGCATTCCAAAAAGAGCGTGCAAACTATCATCTTTTTCTTTTTGTGTGCGCTCGATAAAATCAATATTTTCTTTTATCCCTTCATCGCTGATTTTTTTTCCATCACGATCTGACAACTCATAACAAAGAGAAGTTCGAAGCCCACAATCTTTTGTCGCTTGAGCAAGTTTATTTAAAGAACCTATTACAGCATTCGGACTTGCATGATGATCTATTAAAGTTGTTGTTCCGTGTTTGATTGCGTCAACATTTGCAACCATTGCACTATAATACGTATCATCAAGCGATAATTTTTTATCAAGACGCCACCATAAATTTTCTAAAACCTCAGGAAAGTTTTTAGATGGATTGGCCTTTCCTAATCCTCTAGCAAATGAGCTATAGTAGTGCATGTGTGCACAAATAAACCCAGGCATTACAAGCTTGTTTTTAGCATCTATTATTTGCTCAAAATCACCAACGATGCTCTCTCCTGCTGGAATAATTTTTTCTACTTTGTCGTTATTAATTACAACCGAAGCATTTTTTAAAATTTTATTTTCATCTCCAAGAGTAACAACTGTTCCATTTTTTATTAAAATTTTTCCCATAACACCCTCTATCGTTATTATTTTTTCTTTTTTACACCGATTGGTAAAGAATATCTTCTACGCTTATCATATTGATATAAAGCATTTGCCACGGCCGCAGCTGTTGGAACAATACCAATTTCACCAACGCCTTTTGCGCCAAATGGGCCATGTGGATCATGTTCTTCTATACCAATAATTTCAAAATCTGGAGTTTCTTTAGGACGAATAATCCCAATCTTTCCTAAATTATCAACTAAAGGCCTTCCATCTTTCATTGGGAAATTCTCTGTTAATGCTTGACCCAATCCCATATGCAAAGCACCTTCGATTTGACCCTCAAATAAAGTTTGATTCATAATTCTTCCGGCATCGTGGGCCGCAATAATTTTCTCAATTTTTCCAGTATCGTCAAGTGTCACAAGCTGAGTTGCATAGCTATAAGAGTAATGAGTTATTGACTCTTTACCTTCGGGAGTATCCTCTGGATCAGTTGTCCAATCACAAATCCACTCTCCTTTATAAACTTTTCCAACAAGATCTTCTAACGTATGATGCTTTAAATCGTTCTTTAATGCCTTACATGCATCTATTAATGCATGCCCCACTAAAGATGTCCCTCTAGAAGATGTAGTCATTCCACAAACAGTATCCTCACTTGTATCAACTCGAACTTCCATAATATCAGGAGAAAGTCCTGTTTCCTCACAGACAGAATGAATTGCCATAGTATGAACACCTTGTCCCATCTCTGTCCATCCATGATGAATTACGATATGATCTCGATCTTCAATCACTATTTTTGCTCTACCAATATCAGGCATTCCATTCCCAATTCCTGTATTTTTTATTCCACATGCAATACCTGCATATTTTGCGTTATAAAATTTATCTTTAACTGCCATCAATGTTTTTTTAAGGCCAATGCCTCCCTTGATTACTTGACCTGTAACAAGTTGAGAGCCAACATCAAGAGCATTATCATAGCGAAACTTAAAGCGATCAAACCCTGCCTTTTCACAAAGCATATCAATACAAGATTCCATCGCAAATGCCGTCTGATTAACACCAAAACCTCTCATCGCGCCACATGGAACGTTATTTGTATAAGCACTGGTTGCAACAATATCTACATTTTTTACTTGATAAGCTCCACCAGCATGACCAGCTGCTCTCTCTAAAACTTTCATACCAACCGAAGCATAAGCTCCGGTGTCACCATAAATTCTGGCCTTTAAAAAAGTTAAAATTCCATTTTTATCACACCCTAAAGTATATTTTAAACGCATTGGATGACGCTTTGGATGCATGAATAAAGACTCTTTTCTTGTTAATTTAACTTGGACAGGTTTATCTGTTAGATAGCTCATAAGACAAGCGTGACTTTGCACTGTCATATCCTCTTAACACCAAAACCTCCAACCTTTTGCACCATAAATAAGAGGACAAGCACAAGAGGTAAAGGTTTCAACACAGCTTGCTTCATTGCTACAAAATTGGAATTCAAACTACCAGAAAACGTCATTAAAGAAAAAATCCATGGAATCAAAAAAGAAAAATCTTTTATATAGAC
>CAZCDT010000044.1:4645-26346 GCA_964497525.1 uncultured Bacteriovoracaceae bacterium | reverse complement strand
ACGATCTTATGTATGCTTCCTGCAATTCGCTATATTCTTGCTCTCTTTTTTTCCTGAGCGTAATATCCAAAGAATATTCAATCACTTTTACTAAGTCACCATTGTCATCAAAGATTGGATGAGCGTGCACCTCGACGTTTATATCTTTACCAGAAGCGTCCTTATGTATATGCTCAACAACAACAGGTTTTTTTGTCTGTTTTATAATCTCAATAGGACAAGGATCATTTTCTCCATGGCATGGCATATTTTGTTTATGAGTAACGGCATAGCAAAATAAATTTTTAGCATCAAACAAGTTTGTCTCTTTATTGCATATCTCTATTTCATAAGTAGAAGCGTTTATTACATAAAAAGGATGCTTTAAAGAATCAATTACTTCTTTAAAAAATATATTTAACTGTCTTGCTTTTTCTTCTGCTTCCTTAAAATTAATGCTTTGAATTTTTATAAATTCCTCAAAATTCTTTCTTTCTGTTATATCGATATGTGTTCCGGCCATTCGATACGGTAATCCTTTTTCATCTCTATACGCTTCACCTTGTGCCAAAATCCAAATAAAATTTCCCTTTTTATGCTTTAAACGAAAATCGATACTATATTTTGAAATTCTTCCTTCTAAATACTCTTTTACGTATCCTAAAACACGAGGTAGATCATCTTTATGAAGTAACGATTCAAAACTTAACAAATCATTTTCTACTTCATCTTCTAAGTATCCAATCATCTCTTTCCATGTTTTAGATAAATAGAGCTGGTTTGATTTTAAATCCCAGTCCCAAATACCGATACTACTTCCACTTATGGCAAGCTCAAGGCGATCTAAGAGTGTCTTTAATTCTTCTTGCACCAAAAAAGAGTGTTTATTTTGCATTTATATCCTTAATTTTTACTTAACAAATATTTGTATAGGGTAAACTACAACATCCATTTTTTTAAAGTCGGCAAGGCCATAAAAAACAACAATTTTTCTTAAGACAGGATACGCCAAAAAAAATGGCCATAAATAATATTTCGCGATGACTCTCTTTATTTTACTAACTTATCGATATTTCTATATTATTACACTTGTCTTGTTACTTGGTCAGCTAATACAATATTTATATATGCCATAATAAACTTATGACAAAACAACAAAAAAAAAAGGTTACTATGAGAAACTTTGGTTTTATTTTTTTTATAATCTACTTACTTCTTCTTTCTAGCACTATTTTTGCTCAAATCATCGGTACAACCTCGACAAAAGCAGAATCACTTATAAATAAAAGCGCAAACGAGAAATTAACCGACCAACAGCTTCAAGTATCAAAAGAGTTTGTGCATGGAGGACTTGTTCAAAGAAAACTTGAAGAGTTGTGTGCTCAAGATAAAAAAGCGTGTGCAGGGCAAGATGTCAGCTCTAAAAATACAATGCTACAGGCAGCAGCAAAGGCATATGCCGTATTAATGGGAATGAGTTCTCAAAAACTAGAGTTAAAAGATAAAGATAACAGACCGATTAATGAAAACGATAAAGCAGTTGAGACAGAAAAAACTGAAGGTACAAAAGAAAAAAAAGAGGTCGATGATTATTGTAAATATGTTGCAATGGCATCAGAGACTGTTGCTACATTTCAACAACAAACAGATAACCAAACTCTTACTGCTGAAAACCCAAACAACATTCCTCAAAAAGAAGCATTATATAAAGTTTCTAGAGTGCATCAATCAAGAGCAAAAACGGCAAAAGTGCAGGCCATTGGTTTTGGATCAACTGCGGCTTGCTACGCTGTAATGATTGCGCAAGTTGGAGTAAAACCAACAACGACAACTGTTTTAAAAGCATCAGCAGCAGGTCTTTTAGCAACTTTTTTTTATAACGAATCAAAACGATACTCAAGTGCTGCAGATAAAGTAACAAATATTGCAAATGCTCTACCAGGAAAAGGAGATTGTAATCCTATAACTCAAAAAGATTGTTACTGCGCTCAGCCAGAAACAATGAATGATACGGCAACATGCTCTCCTCTTATTGCAAAAAAGGATAAAAAATCTGATTCTCTAATTCCATTAACTTGTGTTGATAATGAATTAAAAAATGATCCATCATGTAGCTGTATTGCAAAAAATAGCTGTATGGAACAAGGTATAATGGAGATCTCTCTTGATAATTCTGGTTTAAGTAATGCTGGAAAATCAATCGTTGCCGCAGTAAAAGACTTAACCAACGGCTCTTTAAAAGGAGAAACAGGATTAACTTCTGGAATTGGTGGCGGGAGCAATGCTATCAAAGTTGGAAATGAACTCGCTAAGACCCTATCAGATACTCCACAACTTCCACCACATCTACAAGAAGAGGCCAAGGCCTTAGAAACTCTTGGAGTATCACCTGTTCTTTCACGAAACCTCATTGCTGCAGGCTCTATGCCAACTCTTGCAGATAATGTAAAAAAATTTCAAACAGGCCATGGGGGACTTTTTGCGATACAAACCCCTCCAGAAAAAAAAGAGTATGCTCCTTTAAAAGATCCTGATGCAAAATATCAAAAAAATTTTAACGCCAACACAAGCAGATCAAATAAAAATGCAATCGATTATTCTTATCTCGGCCAGTTTGGAGGGGCCTCAAAAAGTAAAACAAGCGATGTAAAAATTTTAAATTTTGCTCAAATGGCCCAAGAAAAAGCAGAAATTCACTCTGATAAAGATAATCGATTAATCTTTGATATTATTTCTCACAGATATCGGCAATCTGGATATCGTTATCTTGACGTGATCAAAGAGCAGTAATACCAAAGAACACTGGACATTTTTTCTTTGGTTTGAGTATTATTAAACCCAGATAAAAACAACACTCACAATTATATTAAAGGATTATGACAATGCTTCCACTAAATAAATCTCTTATTATCATCCCAACCTATAATGAATTAGCAAATATCAGCAAAATGATTGAAAAAGTTTTTAATCTTTATCCCGAAATATCTCTTTTAATAATTGATGATGGATCTCCTGATGGAACAGCAAATATTGTTAAAGAGTATCAAAATAAGTTTAAGAATCTTTTTTTACTTCAAAGATCTGGAAAGCTAGGCCTTGGTACTGCTTATGTTACAGGCTTTAAATGGGCCCTTGAAAAAAATTTTGATTACATATTTGAGATGGATTGTGATTTTTCTCATGATCCAAATGACATTAAAAATTTATTAGAAGCAGCACAAACAAATGATTTAGTCATTGGATCTCGCTATATCGATGGAATAAGAATAATAAACTGGCCATTTAAAAGATTAATTTTATCCTATTGTGCTTCAATTTATGCTCGCGCAATAACAGGCCTTAAAATTTGTGATACCACTGGTGGATTTAAATGCTTTACAAGAAAAGCACTTGAATCTTTAAACTTGGACAACATTATGTCTAACGGCTACTCGTTTCAATTAGAACTAAATTATAAAGTTGCCAGCAAAGGTTTAAAAATTAAAGAGGTTCCAATTATTTTTTATGAAAGACGCGATGGGCAATCAAAGATGAGCGGTTCTATTATAAAAGAAGCTTTATTTGCTGTTTTTAAATTACGAATCAAACATATTTTTGGCTCCCTATAGAATCTAGCGATTAAATTTTACCAAACTTAACTTCTGTATTTTTATTTCTGTTCATAGAATATCGAGAAAGATTAATACTTTCTTACGATATTGGATCAACTACTATGGATACAAAAATAATTAAAACTTTTAATATGCAAGGTACAATGCCTGAAATTGGACAAAAATTATGCCAAGAAAAGGTTGCGATAGTTAAAGACAGTTTTATTATTGCAGAACTTATAAGAGAAAATGAGGAATTACGAGCAAAACTCATAATGCGAGAAGAACAATTAAAGTCTTTTGATAAATTATCATTTCTTGGAAAACATTGTTTAGAAGTTGTTCATAATTTTAAAAATCCACTAACAATAATTACTGGCCTTGTTGAAATTTTAAAAAGTAAATATCCTACAGATGATAAAATATCATCTATGGAGGCCGCCACAAATAGGTTAACAAAACTTATTAATCAAATTCTACAAATCGGCCATGAAAAAAATAGTAATCAGTCTGAACCTGTGATGTGTGATGTAAATACCATTATAAAAGATGAACTAGATTTTTTTAGATACTCAAATTTTTTTAAGTATAAAGTTGTCGTTAGTTCATCTTTAAACTCGACAAAAAAAGTCAAAGCGGAGTCACTTCACCTATCTCAAATAATAAATAATATTTTAAAAAATTCAATCGATGCTCTCTATGAAAGCAAAAACACTGCTCTTGAAATTAAAACCTTTGATGAAAATGATTGTGTGAAAATCATCATAAAAGATAGTGGAATCGGGATAAAATCAGAGAATTTAGAAAAAATTTTTGACCCCTATTTCACCACCAAACCAAAAACATCAGATATGCTAGATGCTCCAACCGGAACAGGTTTAGGCCTTTCATCTGTTCAAAGAATTTTAGAAAAATATAGTGGCAAACTAAAGATTGAGTCTCAAGAAAAATTAGGAACCACTGTTATAATTTCTCTTCCTACCTAAATTTTAAAAAAAAATTTAACTTTAAATCATTTTTTCCCTATGGCCCAAAAAAAAAATGCCGATTAGGATTTTTGTTGTGACCAAAATTATTAAAAAGTGGTTGTGATAAAAGATGAGCAAGGAAGAAAAGTTTAAAACAGCGAGATACTTTGCCATTGCGATAACAATCCCCTTCATGATGATGAGTACAACTCTTGTTGGTTATTTTCTTGGAGTGTTTTTTGATAGTTTGTTTAACACCTCTCCATACGGAAAACTTGTACTGGTGTTTTTAGGGGTTACGGCAGGAATTATGGAAACATGGAAGGCCATAAAAAAATTACAAAGGTTTAATTAAAAAGGTATCAACTTATGAACGTTCCTGAATTGCCAAATTTTATAAGCTTAATCACTAACAGTAATTTAAAAGATACTCATCTATCTCACGTACTGCATTCAATAGAAGCATTTACTTTTACAGCACTTGCTACAGGTACTGTTGGCATAATATTTATCCTCGCGGCAAAGAAATCATCATTAATTCCAGGTAAAATGCAAAACGCTTTGGAATTTTTAGTTGAAGCGCTCTTTGGACTTATTTCAGGAATTTTAGGAAAAAAACATGCCGTAAGATATTTTCCCTATCTTGCAACACTATTTGTTTTTATTTGGTGTAACAACATGATGGGAATTATTCCATTTTTTAAATCATCGACAAGTGTTATTACAACAACACTTCCTTTAGCGTTATTAACTTTTATTTATGTGCAGTATACCGCTCTAACATCTCAAGGTCTTTTTAAGTATCTGTACCATTTAGCTGGCTCTCCTACAAATCTTGTTACATATCTTCTTGCTCCTTTTATGTTTGTTCTGCATCTAATCGGAGAGATTTCAAGACCAATTACTTTAGCACTCAGGCTTTTTGGAAATATTTTTGGACATGATATTGCATTAGGAATTTTTGCAGGCTTTGGACTTATCATTGCAAGTTTTATTTTAAATACCGCGCAGGTACCTGTAGGACTTCCTTTGCAATTACCGTTTGTATTTATGGGACTATTAGCAAGTACCGTGCAGGCACTTGTTTTTACACTTTTATCAACAATATATCTTTTATTAGCAATATCAGATGATGAACATCATTGATCTTTAATAAGGAGGACATATGCTATTTGATTTAGGAACTGCTAGTAACATTGCTTATCCACTCGGTCTTGGTCTTGCTGCTTTTGGTGGCGCGATTGGGCTTGGTATGGCCGTATCATCAGCTTTAAGCTCGATGGCACGTCAACCTGAAATGGCCGGAAAACTTTTGATCAACATGATCATTGGTGCAGCGTTTATTGAGTCTTGTGTTATTTACGTCTTTATCTCTTACTTTTTACTAAATAAGTAAAAGTAGTTTTTAAGGCCTTGTAGATAAAAAATAAACACTGTTGTTTTATACAACATTTTAAGGTGGTTTAGCGTGGAAGGTTTGATTAACTTTTTTAGTGATCCGAGTGTGCAAAAAAATATCGCACTAGGATTATCGCAATTAATTGCGTTTTTGATTTTTTTATATGTCTTAAAAAGGTTTGCTTGGAGGCCAATTCTAAAAGTATTAGATGATCGCCAAGAAAAAATTACAAGCGAGTTCAAAAAAATCGAAGAGCTAGAAGCTAAGTTTAAAAACTTGCAGTCTGAGTATGAACAAAAAATTAAAGATAGTGAAAGTCGAGCAACTACTCTTTTACAAGAAGAGATTGGGAAAGGAAAAAAAGAGGCACAATCTTTAGTAGACGCAGCAAGAAAAGAAGCACAGCTTCTCGTTGAAAAAGGGAAAGAACAAATAAACGATGAACTCACCAAGGCCAAACAAGATATAAGAAAGGATGTGATGGGGTTAGTATTCACCGTTACTCAAAAGTTTATTTCAAAACAAATGAACACTGAGGAAAATAAAAAACAGGTGGAAAACTTCATTCATGAAATAGAGAGTAAACAATGAAAGAAAACAATCTTGAATCTATTATCAAGGTTTATGCCGATGCTCTATTTGGTCATGCAAAAAAAGAGAATCTCTTATCAGATATCTTAAATGATATTGAACTTATAAATGGTGATATTGTTAAAATAAATAATTTCACAACATTTATGAGACATATAAAAATTGATGACCAGGCAAAGCATAATCTTGTCACCAAGGCTTTTGGCCAAAGTGTTTCAACGGCCATGAATAACTTTCTTCATCTACTCATTTCCAAAAAAAGATTTTCTTTACTTGGTGGCATATTAAAAAAAGTAAAAGAAATTGCAGATAAAGAAAAAGGTTTTTTAAGTGGTACTGTTGTTTCATCAATCAATCTCGATGAACCACAAAAAAATAGTTTAAAAATTGCCTTAGAAAATGTTTGCAAAAATAAATTAAATATCACCTATAAAGTTGATCCCCAAATTATTGGTGGGATTATTTTTAATTGTGATGGAAAAATTATTGATTACTCGATCAAGGGCCGTTTAGAAAAAATGAAAGCACAAATGCTTAATTAATAAAAAGGTATAACAACTGTTTAAGGGGAAATAAAATGAAACTGAGACCCGAAGAGATTACCTCGATAATTGAAAAAGAATTGGCCGGATATAAAGACACTCTGGAAAATGAAGAAGTAGGAACGGTATTAAAAATCGGAGACTCGATTGCAACTATTCATGGTTTAAAAAATGCAATGAGTGGAGAACTACTGTCATTTCCTAATAACATTGTCGGAATGGTTTTAAATCTTGAAGAAAATTCTATCGGTGCTGCAGTATTCACTGATGGTATTATGATTAAAGAGGGTGATCCGGTAAAATGTACGGGAAAAATTGCCTCAGTTCCTGTTGGTGATGCAATGATCGGTCGAGTCGTTAATCCCCTAGGACAGCCTCTTGATGGTAAAGGCCCAATCAATACAAAAGAGACAAGGCCTGTGGAATTTATGGCCCCAGATATTATTTCTAGGCAATCAGTTAAAGAGCCTTTAATGACTGGAATTAAGGCAATCGATTCGATGATTCCGATTGGGAAAGGTCAACGTGAGCTTATTATTGGTGATCGCCAAGTTGGAAAAACAGCAATCGCTCTAGATACAATCATCAACCAAAAAGGAAAAGATGTTGTTTGTATTTATGTTGCCATTGGCCAAAAAGCATCGAGTGTTGCTCAAGTTGTAAAGACGTTAGAAAAAAATGGCGCGATGGACTACACCATCGTGGTTGCTGCTGAAGCAAATGATTCAGCAGTTATTCAATATATTGCTCCATACGCTGGCTGTGCTATGGGCGAATATTTTATGTATAACAAAAGACATGCACTTTGCATCTATGATGATTTAAGTAAGCATGCCACAGCATATAGACAACTATCTCTACTTTTAAGAAGACCTCCAGGGCGAGAAGCTTATCCTGGAGATATTTTTTACTGTCACTCAAGACTACTTGAAAGGGCCGCAAAACTTTCAGATAAACTTGGTGGAGGATCTCTTACTGCACTTCCATTTATTGAAACACAAGCAGGAGATGTCTCTGCCTATATTCCAACAAACGTTATTTCTATTACCGATGGGCAGATATATTTAGAGCCAGATTTATTCTATGCAGGACAAAGACCTGCTGTAAACGTAGGTCTAAGCGTTAGTCGTGTTGGTGGAAATGCCCAAACAAAAGCGATGAAAAAAGTTGGAGGACAGCTGCGACTTGATTTGGCCCAGTATAGAGAGCTTGCCGCATTTGCTCAATTTGGATCAGATCTAGATAAAGCAACTCTGGAAAAATTACGACTTGGAGAAAGGCTTGTTGAAATTTTAAAACAAGGACAATATACGCCGCTAAATCTATCCGAGCAAGTGATACAAATTGCTGCCGGAAACTGGGGATATTTAAATGAAGTTGAAGTTCCAAGGATTGCTGAATATTTAAAAGGCCTCCTAGAATTTATCAAAGAAAAGTATCCGAAAATAATTTCAAATATAGAAGGCGAAAGAGATATCTCAAAAGAGACAGACGAGATGATGCGTAAAGCATATACCGAATATAAAGAAATAAGTAAAAAGAGTCGGGGTGCATAATGGCCGAGACGTTAAAATTTCTAAAAAAACGTATCAGATCTGTAAAAAATACTAGGCAGATTACCAAGGCCATGGAAATGGTCTCTGCAACAAAGCTTAGAAGAACAGATTCGGTACTAAAAACAGCACTTCCCTTTCAAGAGAAATTAGAAGAGCTCATTCAAAGACTTTCTCAATCTGATGATGCAGCAAAACATCCAATGTTTCATTCGCATGGAATTGGAGATTCTCTATATGTGATTTTTGCCGCAGATCGTGGTCTTTGTGGATCCTTTAATGATCGTATCATTGATTTTGCAGATGATCTAATTTCTAAAGACCTTGCAAGTGGAAAAAAAATATCTTTATACCTTATTGGAAAAAAATCAAAAACAATTTTAAAATATCAAAAAGATCTTCCTGTCATCGGTGAGACAATTGATCTAAACGGCAAAGTTTCTGCACAAGAAGCTCAAGAAATTGCTCAAATTTTAACTGATGGATATTTTAAAAAGAAGTTTAAAGAAGTCATTTTAATTCACTATTCAAATCGCGCTGAAACCAGATTTAAACCTATTAGCGACCCACTTCTACCTTGCCCAAAACCAAGTAGTGCAAAAAAAGATGTTACCGATTATATTTTAGAACCTGGTTTAAAACTAATTTTTAATACCTTGATGGCCCAATATGTAGACTCTAAAGTGTATACCTCATTTTTAGAGCAACTTTCATGTGAACATCGAAACAGAATGATCACGATGAACAAGGCAACTAAAAATTGTAAAGAATTAACAGATAGCTTAACTTTAAAAATAAATAAAGCAAGACAAGGTGCTATTACAAAGGAACTGCTCGACATCGTTGGTGGTGCCGAAGCTATAAAATAATTTTGAAGGAGATAATATGAACGTTGGTAGAATTACACAAGTGATTGGTCCTACAGTGGATGTTGAATTTTCACCAGATCAATTACCAAAAATTTATAATGCAGTAAAAATTGACAACGCTTCCACCAAGACAACGATCACTGCAGAAGTTGTTCAACATGTTGGTAACAATGTTGTACGTTGTGTCTCTATGCAATCTACTGACGGTCTGGTACGCGGCATGGAAGTTAAAGATACTGGGGCGCCAATTAGTGTTCCTGTTGGAGAACAGTGTTTGGGTAGACTCTTTAATCTTTTAGGAGATCCAATTGATCAAGCAGGTGAACTTCCTGAGCCAAACAAGAGATCTCCAATTCATAGAAAAGCTCCAGAGCTTAAAGACTTAGGCCCAACAGACCAAATTCTTGAAACAGGAATTAAAGTTGTGGACCTACTCGCCCCCTATGCGAAAGGCGGAAAAATCGGTCTTTTTGGTGGTGCTGGTGTTGGTAAGACTGTCGTTATTATGGAATTAATCAATAACATTGCAAAACATCATGGTGGGTACTCGGTTTTTGGTGGTGTTGGAGAAAGAACCAGAGAAGGAAATGATCTTTACCACGAGATGAAAGAGTCAGGAGTGCTAAATAAAGCATCACTGATTTTTGGACAAATGAACGAACCTCCAGGAGCTCGTTTAAGAGTTGCTCTTTCGGCCCTAACTGTTGCAGAACATTTTAGAGATACTATGGGCCAAGATGTTCTTTTATTCGTCGATAATATTTTCCGTTTTACTCAGGCCGGCTCTGAAGTGTCTGCTCTTTTAGGACGGATGCCCTCGGCCGTCGGATATCAGCCTACTCTTGCAACAGAATTAGGTGATCTAGAAGAAAGAATTGTATCGACAAAAAATGGTTCTATCACATCTGTTCAAGCAATTTATGTTCCTGCAGATGACTTAACCGATCCAGCACCTGCAACAACATTTACTCACTTAGATGCAACAACCGTTTTATCAAGGGCCATTTCTGAACTAGGAATTTATCCTGCAGTTGACCCACTAGATTCAACATCAAGGATGCTTGATCCAAAAATTATTGGAGATGATCACTATCAAACAGCAAGACAAGTACAAACTATTTTACAAAGATATAAAGATTTACAAGATATTATTGCCATTTTAGGTATGGATGAATTATCTGAAGATGATAAAGTGGTTGTTAATAGAGCAAGAAAAATACAAAAATATCTATCACAACCCTTCCATGTTGCAGAAGCTTTTACAGGACGTCCTGGACGCTATGTAAAACTATCTGATACGATTCGCGGCTTTAAAATGATTGCGGCAGGAGAATTAGATCATATCTCTGAGCAACATTTTTTAATGGCCGGTGGAATTGAAGAAGTACTTGAAAGACACAATAAAGCACAGTAAAGGATTCAAAGAAGTATGGAACAAAAAAATTTTAAATGTGAAATAATGTCTTTTGATAAAACTGTTTTTTCGGGAGAGATAATATCACTTATCGCTCCCGGAGAGATGGGCCAGTTTGGAATTTTGGCAAACCATGCTCCAATGATCTCTCTTTTAAAAGAAGGAATCATTCTTTTAAAAAATCAAAAAGGCGAAGAAAAATTTGAAATAAAAAAAGGCATTTTAGAAGTTCAAAAAAATAGTGCACTAATTTTTGTTACAATTTAAAAATAAATTCATAGCTTTCTGCATAAGGATTCTTTAAATCAGAGAGAAAAATTCTTTGTTCATTCTTTGAGTACTTAATCGATGATAAATAATCACTTGTAACAATTCTTAGGTTTGGATCTTCTAATGCTTCAGGTAATTTATTATTTTTAAGCTGATAATTTTTTATAAATAGTGCCTGTAAAAATAGATCTCTTCCCATAATATAGCTTTCAAAGCGCTGAGCGGTTTGCAAAAAATCAGGCATTGCACTAATTAAAGAAAATCTTGCATAACTATTTGGCATTGCAAAAATCTTTAATAAATCATACCAAGATAAACTTTTTTCAAACAGTGGATTTTTATACAAAAAATTGGCTTGCCCTAAATACCAAGAAGAAACTTTTTTTTGATATTTTTTTATATCGAGACTAACTCGATATGGATCATACCATTTATAGAATGCTCTCTCTCCTAAAAAATCATAAAACCTAAAAACTTTAAACTTTGATAGTTTTTCATCAATCAGCTTATAATGTGTTTTAGAAAAAAATAGATCAAGTCTTTTAAACTCTTCTTCAAAAGCATACTCTAAAAATTTACGATCAATACTTACTTGCAAAAACAAATCTTCAACTTGTTCAATAAACGCAAGATCATTAATATGTAATAACTCTGGAGCAACTCTTTTAAAAAACTGTTCCGCACTAAAAACAAATAAGTGCTGAGAAAAAAGCTTATCTCCAGAAGCTGTTGCTAGATTATTTACCACCCGAAAAAAAGATCTTGTCTCAACGGTAAAATCCTCAAATTTATTATCTTTTAACAAGTTATATAGCTGGGCCATTTTTATAAAAAGCATAGTTTTTAACGCAAACACTTTATTTCCTAGCACATCTTTTTTTAAACCTTTAGAAAAATCAAAATATGTACAATCACTTAATTTTTTCCAAGCACTATCATTTGGTAAAAAAATATCTTTAGGAATAAAGGACATATGTCTGTCATTATCGAAAACATCATGAAGTTTTTGCAAGAGTGTTGCATCGACATTTTTAAAAGATTCTACAAAATCAAGACACTCTAAAGTCTGATTTGTAAAAACAGTACTAGTCTTATTTTTCGTCTCTATTAAATCACTTTCATCTGTAAAACGAATTGAACTAAAAAGACAAAAACAAACAAGAAAAATCCAAAAAAGATTTATAATATAAAAAGCTCTGCCTGAATTTTTAAAAAAGTAATATTGTATAAAAGCAAATAAGCAAATAGAAACAAAAGTAATCGTTGTTCCCAAAAATAAAAAAGATAGTGGAATCACAATCAAAGCATAAAAAAACAGAAAAACTTTTGATCTACTTTTTGAATTTGTCATACATTAAAATATTCTTAGGATTTAAAAGTAAAAGATAAAATATCCAGACCCCACCAAATTCTAAAACCTCTCCCCTTTTCCCAGACTTTATTAAAAGATAAGAAAAAAGAACTAAAAAATACAAAATTATATGAGATACTCTTGCTACAGGAATTCCTAAGGCATTAATTTTTTCTGCCCATTTTGGATTTTTGGCATGCACTATAGGAATAATTAAAAATAAAATAATAACAGCAGATGTTAATCCTAGTCCAAAGATCAACTTATTAAGTCTAACTCCATATATTACAAGATTATGAAAGTTAAATTCTTGCTGAGAATTATTCATATAGAAATAGGCAGAACTATTAAAGGCAAACAATCGCTGTCCCCATGAAATTTCCTCAAGTGCTCCAACTAAAAAAACAAATGCTGCAAAAAGTGTTGTATAAAAAATTATACTTTTTTTACACAGCATAGATGCACGGTAAAATAAAAGTCCAGAAGACAAAATAAGGGCAGTAAACTGCCCCCACTCTAAAAAACCATCTTCAAGCGTGTAGGTGCCAGAAAAATATGCTGGATTTGAATAGGATAAAAAAAGTCCTAAAAAACAGTAAAAAATAACTACTGCAGAAATTGTTTTTTCCTCTTTTTTCACACCGGCTCTCCAAGATCATTAAATATCGCTATCCGCTCAACATGTCTGCCGCCCTCATAGAAGGCCCCAAACCAAGCATCCAAAAGCTGCTCAATATCTTCCTCTTTTGCCTTTCGGCCACCAATACATAAAACATTCGCATCATTATGCATTCGAGATAAAATAGCATCTTCAATACTTCTGCAAAGAGCAGCGCGAATGCCTTTAAATCGATTGGCACACATAGAAACTCCAATGCCTGAACCACAAAGAAGAATTCCCTTAGCGTTTTTATCTGCTCTTTTTTTCATCTCTTTTACAACAGCAATCGCATAGTCGGGATAGTTACAGCTACTTTCCGATGTAGTACCAACATCGATTACCTCATAATAGGCAGCCGTTAAATATTTTTTTACGAACTCTTTTATTTTATAAGCTCCATGATCGCTTCCTATAACAACAACTCTTTTTTCTCTATAATATTCCATAACAACCTCGATACAAAATTAATATCGGTAATGCTCTGGTTTGTACGGGCCATCAACAGAGACACCGATATAATCTGCTTGTTCTTTACTTAGTTTTGTTAATTTAACACCTAACTTTTCTAAGTGAGTTCTTGCTACTTTTTCATCTAACTTTTTAGATAATTTAGTGAGTGCAATTTTTTTCTCATTGCGCTTTGCCCATAACTCAATTTGGGCAAGAGTTTGATTAGAAAATGAACATGACATCACAAACGAAGGATGTCCCATTGCACAACCAAGATTTACCAGCCGGCCTTCTGCAAGTAAAATAATCGAGTGGCCATCATCAAAAATATATTTTGCAACTTGAGGCTTAATCTCGTCTCTTTTTGTTTTCTTTTGTAATGTCGCAACATCGATTTCATTATCAAAGTGTCCAATATTACAAACAATTGCTTGATCCTTCATCGCTTTCATATGATCAAAAGTAACAACGTTATAATTTCCAGTTGCTGTTACAAAAATATCTGCTTCTTTTAAAACATCTTCTAGTTGAGCAACTTCATATCCTTCCATCGCTGCTTGCAGCGCACATATTGGATCGATTTCTGTAATTATAACGCGGCATCCTTGTCCTCTCATTGATTGAGCACAACCTTTGCCAACATCTCCATACCCTAAGACAACTCCAATTTTTCCAGCAAGCATAACATCTGTTGCTCGTTTAATGCCATCAACTAGCGACTCTCTACATCCGTATAAATTATCAAATTTTGATTTAGTAACAGAATCATTCACATTGATTGCAGGAACTAAAAGTTTTCCCTCTTTTTCCATTTGATATAAGCGGTGTACACCAGTTGTTGTTTCTTCTGAAACTCCATACCACTCTTTAACTGTTTCATGCCATCTTTTTGGACTTTTGGCCAAGACCTCTCGTAGAATTTTAACCAAAGAGCGTTCATCTTCTGAGTCTGCGGTGTATTCTAACTCTTTTGGATTTTTTTCTGCAGAATATCCTTTATGAATCATTAATGTGGCATCTCCACCATCATCAACGATCAAATTTGGCCCAAGACCATTTCCAAAATCAAGTGCTCTTTCTGTACACCACCAATATTCATCAAGAGTCTCACCTTTCCAAGCAAACACAGGAGTGCCTGTTGCCGCAATTGCAGCTGCGGCATGGTCTTGGGTTGAATAAATATTACAAGAACACCATCTAACGTCAGCACCTAACTCCTTTAAGGTCTCAATTAAAACTGCTGTTTGAATTGTCATGTGCAAAGAGCCCATAACTCTTGCACCCTTTAGAGGTTTTTGGACCGCATATTGTTCTCTAATGCTCATAAGACCAGGCATTTCTTTTTGTGCAATCTCAATTTCTTTTCTTCCAAACTCTGCTAAAGAAATATCTTTAACTTTAAATTCATGTGTTAAATTCACTGCTGTTTCTCCTTAAATCGAAAAATAAAATTTAAAGGAAAAATATAGCAACAAACAGGTCATTCTACAAGGATTATAAAGAACGAATCAAACATTTGACTCTTGATTAGCTATCAGGATATATAGATCTGAACCTATAACAAACAAAGGTAAGTAATGGAAACTTTTTTTGCATCGTGTCCTCTTGGAGCCGAACGGATTTTAGATCAAGAACTTGAAAAATTAGACATAAAAAACCGCGTGGTAAGAAACGGAGGCGTTGAGTTTGAAGATGATGATATTAAAGTTATAGATGCCATCTTTTGGTCAAGAGTTGCGTCTAGAATATATCGAAAAATCCACTCTTTTAACCTTAAGGCAGATCCAAAATTTATCTATAGCGGGGCCATCGATTTTTTATGGCAAGATATTTTTACTCTCAAGCAAACATTTAAAATAACCACTTTACTTGAAGGTGAAGCATCTCATGCTTTTAAAAATTCACTATTTTTATCCCAAAAGCTAAAAGATGCCGTTGTTGATCACTTTAAAAATAAAACAGGTCAAAGACCAAACGTTGATACAAAATTTCCGGACATTCCTCTCTTGTTACATATAGGGCCAGCAAAAGGCGAAGATAATTTTACAGCACGAATCTGGGTCGATCTTTGTGGAGCTCCTTTAGGCAACAGAATGTATAAATCTGAAAGCGGTGAGGCTCCTTTAAAAGAAAATCTTGCGGCAACACTACTTCTTGCAACCGACTGGCAGGCCGATAAAGAAATTTTAATAGATCCAATGTGTGGAAGTGGAACAATTTTAATGGAAGCAGCATTAATGCAAAGAAAACTTCCACCTCAAATAATAAGAATTAAAAACAGACATGAAAAAGGTTGGCGCGGATTTAGTTGTGAAAAAACCTTATGGTTTTCTCAGCAAAAAAGAATCTCTAATACCTTTAATTCTAAAATCAGATCTTTGTATGAAGATATAAGAAAGAATATTTCAAACAATGATCTACCTCCTCTATTTGGTAGCGATATATCTCAAAGTGCTATTGGTATATCAAAAGATCTTTTTGATAATTTTTACAACAAAGGAATTAAAGTAAATCTTAATGTGCATGATGCAACAACTCTAAAACCGCCGGCCACTTTTGAAAGCGGTGTATTAATTTTAAATCCTCCATACGGAGAAAGAATGGGTAACCCCGAAGAGGTAAAAAATCTTTATCACCTTTTTGGAGAAAACTTAAAACATAACTTCAAAGGATACAGAGCATATATTTTTACAGGAGCTATTGAATTTCGAAAAGTGATCTCTCTACGGACGGAATCAAGGCAAATTTTTCATAACGGACCAATGGAATGTAGATTATTTAAGTATAATTTGTTTTAACGGAACCGATCTGCAAGTTTCATTGCAAACATTGGCGACGCATACTGCATTAAAGATCTTGAATTTCCAACTAAGTTATCAAAACGATCGACTTTACCAAAAGAATATGGTGCAACATCTGGGTCTTTTATAAATAAAGTGTGTCCTTTATCGGCAAATTTCTTTAAGACAAACTCCGATTCCAAAAACGCAATCTCTCTAATTGTTAAATTTTTTGCAAGATAAATAATTATTAAATAATGGCTTAATTCAACTAACGATTTTTTTACTTTCACACCTTTAAGCGATGACAAATCCCCCCACTCGACTTTGATTTCAACTAATTTATCGTCTAAGAGAAAATCAAAACCACGCTGAGATGGAGACTTGATCTGTTTTAGGCCAAAAATGGATTTTGCAAACCACTCTCCAAGCTGAACTGGAAGATTTTTAGAGTTTAAAAGAATTTGTTCTTTTCTAAAAATTTGAAAGCACTGATTCACCCTTTCTATGGCATCAAAAATGGTTTTATGATTCGGGTGATATAAAACAGAGATTTTCTTAAAGTTTTTAATAGATAATTTTTTACCAAATTGCTTCTCATACCAAGAAGCAAAATCAGGTAAATCTGTTAATTCATGAGCATCATGAACCATGCCCATTTTTATTAAGGCCAAAGGACCATCAATATCCGGAAAACGCTTCTCCAGATACTTTATTGGAGCATACTCCCCTTCCAAAACACCTTTTACAAAGTAAGCATCTTGATCGTAATTACTGCTTCCATGTGTCGTTGAAGAGAAGGCCTTTATTTCTCCTTGTAATTCTTCTAAATTCATTAAAATCCCAAAATATAAACATAATTCTCATAAAGAATAACATCATTTTAAAAAAAGTGCCAAATAACTTTTGTGTTAAAAAACAAAAAAGAAAAACCGACCAGAATTGTTCATTAAAAATAGGGTAAGTTTTTCTAAGATTTATATTAAAACTGTCGAATAGCTTAGTGATTTTTTAGCATAAACATTAAGGAGAAAGTTTTGGTTATGAAAAAAACAAAATCATTAAAGTTAACTCAAGAGGATTTTCTTGTCGAAACACTTGGAGAAAACTGTTATCCATCTGTTTTAGATTTAAAAATAGACACTCTCTTTGATCCAAATATTAGAGTCATCTATAACAACACTATAAATATCAAAGATAAAGTTTCTAAAAAATCTCTCCTAACTTTTGAAAGATCTGGCCCATGTCGCATGATTCACTTTGACTCTCCAAAAATTAATGTTGGTATTGTCACATGTGGAGGACTTTGTCCTGGATTAAATGATGTTATAAGATCGATTACCTATAGCTGTCTTGATGGTTATAAAGTCAAATGTGTTTATGGCTTTAAATATGGCTTCCAAGGACTTACGGCCAACTATTGTCACGAGGCAATGATTTTAAATCAAGAGACAGTTGACAATATTCATGAACAAGGCGGAACAATTCTTGCGTCATCTCGAGGGAATCAACCAATCGAAGATATGGTTGATACTTTAGTAAAATTTAATATTTCGATTTTATTTGTAATTGGTGGCGACGGAACTCAGCATGGTTCAATGGCAATTGCAGAAGAGATCAAAAAAAGAAAATTAGATATAAGCATTATGGGAATTCCAAAAACAATTGATAATGACGTTGCCTTTGTTCACAAAACATTTGGCTTTGATACCGCATGCGAGCATGCTCGAAATGCTATAGATTCGGCCCATGTTGAAGCAAAGGGCGCCAAAAATGGCATTGGACTTGTAAAGCTAATGGGAAGGCACTCCGGACATATTGCAGCACATGCAACTTTATCTTCAGGAAATGTAAATATGTGCTTAATTCCCGAAGAACCAATTGCTCTTGAAGAAATATTAGAAAAAATAAAAAAGAGATTTGAAAAAAAAGAGCACATGGTGATTGTTGTTGCTGAGGGCTTTGGACAAGATATCTTACAAAAACATACTAAAGCAGAATATGATGCTTCTGGAAATTTAAAATTAAAAGATATTGGAGTCTTTTTAAAAAACAAAATTACAGAATATTTGAGCGAAGAAAAAGTCGAACATTCTATCAAATATATCGATCCAAGTTATATGATCAGATCAACAAGGGCCAATGCGGTTGATTCATCTTTTTGCCTTAGACTTGGAAACTATGCAGTCCATGCGGCGATGAATGGCAAAACAAACGCTTTAATTGGCTACTGGAGCGATCACTACACTATCGTTCCCTTAAAACTTGCGCTTCAATTTAGAAAAAATGTCGATATAAAATCTGGCGTATGGCGCTCGGTAAGAGAGATTACTGTTTAAGCATTTTATAATTAACAAAATCATAAGGACTTAACAACAAGGAGAAGTATGATGTATGCAAAGATTAAAACATTACTATTTTTAGTTACTCTGTCATTGACAAATTTGGCTTTTGGGAAAAACTTAGACTGTCAGAAAAGTGACAATTGGAATGCTTTGATGAAAGAGTATCAAGACTTTATCAACGATACTTTTGAAAATCAAAACGAACTGCAATTACTTGAAAATTACAGCTCTAAATTTATAGTTCCCATATTTTCATTAAATTCACTTCAAGAAAAAATACACTCTCTTGAAAAAGAATTGAAACACGCACAAAAAACAGGAAAAAAAGAACAAATCGAGAAGCTACAAACAAAACACCGAAAAATGACAAATAAACTAGAAGAACAAGCAAAGAATTTAATGCTACAAATAGAAAAAACAGAGAAAGTATTTTCTACAAAATTAAAATATGAAAACAATAGTCTTATAAATACTACTACGAATAAAGTTGTATTGCGTTTACAAAAGTTTTACGAACCGCAAACTTTTGCAGAAATCAGTGCTTTTGAAAATCTAGGCAATGAATTTCTTTTTAGAAAAACTCCAGGAAAGGTATCTACTGAATCATTTTTAAAATCGTTAAATAAAGCCTCTGCGCTTAATTATCTATTATGGAATAAATCTGGAAAAATCTCTCAATCTATCAACGCTGATATTTTCGTTAATAAAGATGTTCAAAGAGAAAAAGCTGTTAGATCATTTATTTTAGAGAATCACTCTCTGTGGAACACCCTGACAAAACCTCTGCAAAAAAATATTATTGATGGCCCATATTTTTACAATATATTCGAAAGGATGGTTTCAGAATTAAAAAATATTAAAAATCCTTTCTGTCAAATTCAAGAAATAAATAACACAATTACAATTAAAGAAGCAAAAAATATAAACGACGACATGCTAAGACAACCAAAAGAAATCATAAAAAAAGAATCTTCAAACAACAAACAATCCAAAGACGCTGCAGCTACAGGACAATAATATAAAGATTGATCGTAATGATTTAGCACTTAATACTTGAAATAATACCATGCAAATATTAAGTGCTATAAAAATCTGAACTAATGCTAAATATGACGCCAAACACGGCCTTCTAATCTGGTAAACTTTGGATCAAATTTTTGCATTGGCCTTCCAAAACAAACACCCATCTCTTCGTATAGCGCAATCTCTTCTAAATTTACATGACGCTGCTTGATTGCATCAACAGTTTTGACGTAAATAATTTCAGAACCATAAACTCCGGCAACAGTTACACCTGTTATATTTTGGGCCAAAAGTTTTACTGCCGCTCCACCAACAGCTTTTCCAAAGGCGACATCATAGCTAGTAGACGATCCACTTCTTACTAAGTGTCCTGGATTTACTTCTCTTATTTCTGGATGTTCATAAAGACCTTCTACATACTGGCCAACTTCTTTCATGAATTCTGGAATTGCTGGATCTTTATGTAAACGATCTTCTAATTGTTTTCTTACATATTTTGCAGCACCTGAAAGTTTTTTATGGCCAAAAGAATCAACCCCTCCTGCATTATCAGTAATATGATCTCCTTTGGCATCGCGAATACCTTCTGCAACAATAATTAAATAAGTGCCAGCATGAACATCACTATGCCTTACTCTTCTTGTAAACATTTCTTTGTAGTGTTCATAGACAACATCAAAATCAACAGGAATCTCTGGAATTAAAATACAATCTGCATCAGCTCCCATACCTCCTCTAAAAGCAGTATGGCCAGCATAACGTCCAAACACTTCCATAACAATAGCGCGATTATGAGAGTGTCCTGTTGTTCTTAAATCATTGGCGAATGCAGAAATTCTATTAATGGTAGAATCTGCACCAACAGAGTAAGTTTGTAAGTCTAAATCCATTGTTTTTGGAGCATGAACAACTGGAATTCCATTTTCATGTAAATCGACAATTACAGATCCTGTATCATCCCCACCAGAAATTACAAGACCATCGATACCATGCTTTTTTAATCCTTCACGAATTCTTTGATATTTGTTTGGATCTTTAATATTTTTTATTTTTACACGACTATGTCCTGCTTCTGATCCAGCTAATGCTGAATTAACAAGTTCAATCCGATCTTGAGATAGGACTGTTAATTTTTCATATTTTATCAGATTATAAAGGCCAGCATATCCGTTAGGAATCACAACAACTTGTGCTCCCATTGCATTTGCAACTCTTGCAACACCATTAATAACCGCATTAAGACCTCCACAGTCTCCACCACTTGTAATTATCCCAATTTTTCTAAGCGTACTCATAAAAACTCCCTTTTATTATTTTTTAAACCATATATTTAGTTATAATTTTTGCTTCTGATGTTTGTTAAGTTTCAATAATTGTACTTCTTGGCCAAAATAAATATAACATTAATCCAAAATTAACCGATAAGAAAGAGTGTCATAACTTTTTAACAAAGAAAATAATGGAGAAAAAAAGATGAGTATTCACTACAAAGATTTGGGATTAGTAAACACAAAAAAAATGTTTGAAAAAGCGGTAGAGGGAAAATTTGCAATTCCGGCCTATAACTTTAATAATTTAGAGCAACTTCAGGCCATTGTTTCTGCATGTGCAGAAACCGACTCCCCTTTTATTTTACAAGTATCGAGTGGAGCAAGAAAATATGCAAACCAAATTCTTTTGGCACACATGGCCAAAGGAGCTGCAGAACTTTTAAAAACAATGAACCCTCACTTAAAATTTGCGTTGCATCTTGATCATGGAGATACATTCGAGCTTTGCAAGTCATGCATTGATTCAGGATTTTCATCTGTCATGATCGATGGTTCTCATCACTCTTACGAAAAAAATATTGAATTAACCAAACAGGTTGTAGAATATGCACATAAATATGATGTTACAGTTGAAGGAGAATTAGG
>CAZCDT010000044.1:0-4545 GCA_964497525.1 uncultured Bacteriovoracaceae bacterium | reverse complement strand
CATGGAGCTTCATCGGTTGTTCCAAAATATGTTAATATGATCAACCAATATGGCGGGAAAATGGAAAATGCTGTAGGTATTCCAGAATCACAACTTAGAGAAGCTTCTCAATCTGCTGTTTGTAAAATTAATATAGACTCTGATGGACGTCTTGCAATGACTGCTGCAATTAGAAAAGTATTTGCAGAAAATCCAAAAGAGTTTGATCCAAGAAAATATTTAGGCCCTGCTCGCGATGAACTTAAAAACTTAATTATGGAAAAAAATAAAAATGTTTTAGGCTCAGCAGGTAAAGGAAAATTAATCTGGGGATAACCCTATATCTGTAATAGCTCTGCAGAATAATTATTTTTTTGCAGAGCTATTTTTGCTAGATCGCGCACATGTAAAAAATTACGCTTCCCAAAAAAAGTTTCAATGTCTATAGATGCAATTTTTTTATCAATATTTTCAACATTTTCACTTGATGTTAAATACTTAATCCGCCCTTTTCCTTCTTCTTGCCAGTTTTTATCTAGTCGATAAAGAGCATCTTCAGGGATTGGAAGATTAATAATTTCTCCACTTGCAAGCAAATGACCATAACAAATACAATCATCGAGTCTTCTAATTTTTAAATGCCCCGACATTGCCCAATACATAATTAAAATTGGAATTTCTAAAAACCGAAAAGCGTGGGCCCTAATATCTTTTAAATCTTCATGTGTATCTATACAAATTACAAATCTTTTGGCCTGAATATTTAGTCCCTCCATTCGTGTAAAATATATTATTTTTTCTTTAAGTAATTTACAGACCTTTGCCGGCCCAACTAATTCAAGACCAGGAACACCTCTTGTAGAATAACCAAAAAGTTCTACTGTATCAAAGGAACGACCTTTTGGTATTAATCCTGTCATCCGCATGCCATCTTGCATATAAATCTCCAGATAAAAACTTATTAAAAGATAAATGAAAAAATCAGAATGCATACATTATGATGAATATCAAAGAAGATATGTTATTAAAAACTCACAACACTACGTGATAGTAAAAAATATTTTTTTTATTAAGCAGCTTCTTTTTGTTCTTTGGAATTTTTTGTTTGGATTAAAGTACTTTCACTTTGAAGTAATTTTTTTCGCAAGGCCTCTCTACTTATTCCCATCTTTTTAGCGGCCAACGATTTGTTATCATTATTTCGTTTTATTTCTGCTAAAATGACCTCTCTTTCAATTAAAAGCATTCGATCTTTTAAAGGTAATTCATGATCATCTACAAATGGGATATCTCCAAACATTCTTTTGGTTGCATTTACATCGACTAAAGGCATAACTGTTAAATTGCTTTTAAAATGCTCAACATCAAGCGTATGAATACTTGGATTATATAATACGACACGATCAATGCACATTTTTAGCTCTTCTGCATTCCCGATCCATTCATAAGATTTTAAAAACTCAATCGCTTCTGGCAAAAGGGTTTTTACAAGTAGGCCCTGTTTTTTACATTCTTGTTTTAAATAATAATTTGCAAGTTCAATTATATCATCAACTCTTTTTCTAAGCGGCATAATATTTACCAAACTTTTTGAAAGATAACGATAAAATTCTTGATCAAAAGAACCATCTTGTACAAGCTGCTCTAAATCACAAGAACTTGTTGCAATAATTCTTACATTTAGCTCTGACACTGTATCACCTGTCGGATTTAAAAGTTGCCACAGATGTTTTTGCATGTCTAAAGATAAAGCATCAACATGTTTTAAAATTATTGTTCCTTTATGATTTATAGTAAATACATACTCTGTACTACTACTGTCAAAAAGTTTTGTAAAAAGAAGTTTTTTATCATTCATTTTACAATCTATAATTTCATGTTTTTGCAATCCTCTAGTACCTTCGTTGTGAAGAATTTGAGCATAAAGAGTTTTTCCAACACCACTTTCACCTGTTACAAGCACAGGACAATCTATATCTTTTAATTTGATAATAGATTTTCGAAGTTCATTTATATGCATTGTTTTTCCAATAAAAACATATTTTCTATCAAACGCTGTACTAAATCGTCTAATGGCCGAATGCTCTGATATCGGTTGATAAGTATGAAAGACTGAAGAAAAAACTAAAGATAAAACCTTCATGGTCTTTTCATCTTCTATTGTAAAACGATCTTGATTTCTTTTATTTAAAACTTCGATAACACCAATAATTTTATCTTCGCGATTACTAATCGGATAACAAATTATAGACTTTGTTTCAAAGCCAAGTTTTTTGTCAAAGGCATCGTTAAATCTTGTTTTATCATTGATCGTATCAATGTTTAAGGCCACTCCACTTGTAAAAACAGAGCCCGCAATTCCTTGCCTATAATCAAATTTCAAAAGTGTCTTATCAACACCAAGGGCGGCCACGGCCTCTAGCTCATTTGTTTCTGGATTAATTAAAAATACAGAGGCACGTTGCGCATTTAAAACACGAGCAACTTCTTCAAGCATATTTTCAATAAAACCCTCTTTATCGCCTATATTTGTAATATCTTGAAATAAAGATAAAAGAAGAGAAAACATCTCAAAACCATCTGTAGGCTTGGTATAGCGCTCGCGAAGGGCAGCTTCTGTTAAACATTCACGCGCACGATCGCCATGAAAATTTTGCACATATTTTTCAAGCATTGAAATCAGACGCGTGTCTTTATCGACTTCAACTCCGTAAACCATTCCATCTTTTACTTGAGGATTTGTAAATGCACGAACAACTGTTCCATTTAAATCAAGCTGTGTTTTTTTAAAGTGTAAAGATATGTATAATTCAGAACCAATGCAGACTCTTTCGTTTGTAGAAAACCCAAGACCTGTAATACTTATGTCGAGAAGTTTTGCATCATTTAGATATGAGCGCTTACCGTTTTCATCGACAATCTCTACTAAAAAGCGAAGCTCATCTGTTGCTTGAACAGGAATTCTAAAAGATTGGTAAAATTTAAACTCAGAAAAACTTGTTAAAATCATTTCAAACCTCGCAAGAGTAATGAAGTACAAAAAACAGATATCGTTCTTGTCGGCAGTTACTGCCAAAAATTTAGGGCAGTTTATTAAATTTTCTAAATTTTTCTTAAAGTTACTATATCAATGCGGTCGGGTTTGCCGATCTGTTTGTAATTAGGCTTTATGTTATACTCTTTTACAGGTTTATTTAGAAATTGATTTATATCTTACATTAAGGACAATTATGAGAATAATTTTAATCCTACTAACTATTTTTATAACATCCTATAGCGATAACTCTTTTGCAGATTTAGATCGCAAATATCAACTTAATTTAAATGCTGGTACCGATAATCCTGAAAAAGGAGAATCAAGAACTGCAAATACTACACTTTTAAGATTTGCGATATCAACAAAAACAACAACACTTCGACTCGTTAACTCTTTCACCTATATGACTGGTGGAGGAATTACACAGGGAGAATTTGCGATGGGTGTATATATTTATCCGTTTTCACGATATGTTTCTGCAGCGCCAATTCTTCCATTTATTGCAATAGAAGGTCTTTTAGGTGTCGGGCTTCGTAGCGATCAAATAAAACTAGATTCTGGTTATGGATTAATGCTAGGAATTGATTTTCAGTTTTTTAAATCAGCAGGATTAACAGTTGCTGTTGAACAACATAATGCAACAGACTCAAGTTATAGATTCTGGGTAGGTATTTATAAACAGGGGCTATAATAATCTAAGACAACTAAAGATTTGCCTTCCATAAATAATGCCAAAAACTAAAAACTAAAAACAGCCATAATAAAAACAGCCAGGTCGTTTTCATTAAACAATTGCGTTAAAATTCAATTCTGAAAAAATTAAATTATTAAACAACAAAAATATCTTCAATTAGTAGGTCTTAATCTATCACTACCAGCACTATGTCAAAAAAATTAATAAGAACAGAAGTTTTTCCATATCATGTCACCTCTCGCTCTAATAATCGAGAATGGTTTAATTTACCATTATCTCAAACTTGGAACCTTTGTATTCAGTGCTTAATAAAAGCGCATGAACGTCATCCTTTTAAGCTTTATGCATTTGTCCTAATGAACAATCACTATCACCTATTAATCAAAACACCTGATGCAAATTTAGATAAAGTTATGTTTGAATTTAATCGTAGGTTTTCTGAAAAACTGCGCATAAAAACAAATCGTATAAACAGAATGTTTGGTGGCCCATATAAACGTACAATTGTTGACAACGATAAATACTTTCGCAATGTCATAAAATACATCTATCAAAATCCTATTCGCTCTAAGACTCACTCTATGTGCGAAGATTACCCATATTCAACGCTATTCTTTCAATATAATAATCTACCATTTCCAATACCGATAGAAACAGATTTATGGAATTTCAATTTGAGTGAACTCGAGTGGCTAAACCAACATTACAATCAAAAACAAAGTGACTGTATAAAAAAAGCATTGAAAAAAAAATATTTTAAACCAGGTAAAGATGGGCCAATTCGCCCATTAATCAAGAGCAATTAACGCATAGGTTTAATGAAAACGACCTAGCT
>CAZCDT010000043.1:0-26443 GCA_964497525.1 uncultured Bacteriovoracaceae bacterium | reverse complement strand
ATAAAAATATTTATCAGTGATATGCGACTCTATTTTTTTCCACGACAAATCAAAAAGCACTACATCATAAAGTGATGTAATTGATTCAAGTGCATTTTCAAATCCAATATAATCTCCACGATTGCGTCCATACTCAACAATTGACATTATTGAAATACAATCAATGAATTTTGATAGTGATGCACTCTTAATTTCAGGCATACCAGTAACGTGATTAAAATCTTTAGAACTTACATATTGCGACAGATATTGCTCTACGTTTACAACATCACTTCCTTGAAGAATTAATATTCTTAAATCATATTTTTGTTCAAAGAAACCGGCCAATGCAAATACAGAATCTGTCGTTAACTGTTCACAACCAACAGAGCAAAAACCAAAAAATTTAAACTTTCCCGCTACGCTATCATAATACTTTTGCCCAAGTCCGTGCAAATCATCATGATTTTTTACTCGTTCGTATAAATCACTTTTACTTTCTCCCAATAAATCGTTAACCATTTCTTCTGCGGTTTCTGCCTCAAGATCAAATGAGTTTGCATGTTGATATTTTTTATCATCTTCGTTATCGCATTCTTCATTTTCTAACTCTAAAATACAGTTTTGTTTAGGAGCTAACGATTTTATATCTTCATCTATAACTTGATTTTCTGTTTCTTCTTCTGTTGAAATCAAAGTCATTTTCCAACCAGAATGAGAACTATTAATTCGGTCTAGAGTTTCTTCTTCAAATGAATAATCTTCTTGAATTTTTGTTTTTTTAGCGAAATCACTCATGATAAAAATCTCTTCATAATTACCCGCTAGTAGTTAATTCCTTCAAAGCAAATCTTGAGAATGAATATTATCTTATTATACATCATCTCTAATTTTTGTGTTGGATCCTTAAAAAAAAATTAGAAATAATGCTAGATTAAAGAAGTCAGTTTTTTTTGAATTTCTTTTTCAATCTTTTGCTGTAAATCAAATGCCTGAGAAATGATTACTGCTTTAAAATTTTGGTCATTAATGACGGTAAATATATTATCGTATAATTGTGCGAAATCATATTTATGAAACACAAATCCAGTATGCTTATGATCAACTAACTCAAAAGATCCTCCTAGGGCAGTAGATATTACTGGAATTTTTGAAGCAAATGATTCAATAATCACTCGCCCAAAAGGCTCTTTTTCTAGGCTTGGATGAATCAATAAATCTATCGCTGAATAGATTTCAGCTAGGCATTTATTGCCTACAAACTCGATAAATCCTGTTTCAATTTTTAATTTTTCACATAAAAGCTGTATTTCTTTTGGATAATTATTTTTGTTAATGTCTGTATGATAAATGTTATCGCCAAAAATCATAATTTTTTGTATCCCTAGTTCCTTTAGTTTTCTCTGATACAAAGAAACAAATAAAATAACCTGATGTATCCCCTTCCATGGAGCAAGCATACTGGCAACTCCAATGATATTAATTTTTTCTTTTTTTTGTTGTTTAATATGAGGGCCTGCGGGATTATAAATGACCATGCTTTTTATTTTTGAATAAACATTGTCACACGTTCTCTTTACATCATTTGAATTTGCAATAAGTATTACATTCATTCTAGACCATAAATAGTTCAAAAACACTGACACAATATTGCTTGTTGGATAATCTCTAAAATGAATAATAACTCTTTTTTTTCTGTCGAACCAAAATAGCACAATAGAAAATAAGAGGGCCATTTTATATCCATTTACATATATCACATCATATTGTTGAACAAAGGCGTACTTTCGTAGATTAAAAATTAAAGACAGTATAAAATTAATAGCGATAAATGGTAGCATCCCTGCTTTCTTTCTAGATAAAGAATAGAATAATTTATTAACATAAAAATCTTTTGTAACATATCCTCCGTTTTTTAAATTAAAATCTAAAATAGTCTCTCCACGTCCTAATTTTTTTTCGACATCTGGTATAAATAATTCTATTTGGTGATTTTTTAGATAAGATAGTTGATAAAACAAACTCCGTTCTGCTCCGCCAAGCATGTTTGTATTAAAAATTGCTGCAATTTTCATAGAACACTCGCCAATAATGCCTGATAGTTTTCAACACAATGAGAACTGATTGTATGTTTAAAGCATTGAAGCTGTAATTCTTTGTATTTTGTTTGATTTAACATTGGAAATAGCTGCTTTATACTATCAATACTTAAATCATTTAGAACCCAACCTGTATGATCATTGTGAACACTTTCAGGAAGTCCTCCTGTATTTAAAACAATACTAGGAGTTCCAAAGCAAGCAGCCTCGAGAGGAGTTAACCCAAACCCTTCAATAAAACCATTATCTAAATCTTCAAGAGAAAGTAAGAGATTAAAATGTGATTTTTTATAAACTTCATCTCGCTCTACATCACTTGCAAAGTTGAATTTTTCTATTTGAATTTTTTTTGATACATATTTACAGCTACTGGGAAGATAAAGAGTTATTCTTTTACTTGTCTGCATTGCGATGTTTTCGCAAAAAGCAACGACCCCTGCAATATTTTTATGAAAAACATCACGAGCAATACAACAAAAAATCAAATAATCTTGCTCTATATTTTTTAGAACAACATTTGCTGTATCTGGAATTTGTATGCAATTGTGAAAAATTAAATCTCGTGAATAATCGGGAATCAATCCCTGCCGCTCTAGTAGTTTAAAGGTATACTCCGAGATACAAATATTAAATTTTGCATCACGAATTGTCTGGATTATGTTTTTTTTTATTATTTTTTTTACAACTCTTTTTAATAAGTTAGGAGAAGAAAATGTGACTTCAGATCCATGAATGAAATTGATATATTTTTTCTTAACAGGATGTATATAACCAAACATCGAGTGGATATTGATAACAGTATCGTATTGACTTAGATCTTTATTAAATGCTTTTAGAGACTTAATTGTTGGCCAATGAAACAAGTCATAAGCAATCCCTAAATCCTTTAATGTCTTTTCGATATTTAATGTAAAAGTCGTCAAACCACCTTTTTTTGGTACATAATCTGGTGTTGTAAGTAAAATTTTCTTCATGATTTAAACAGAAATCTGCTTACCAAAAGACATTGTATGAAACTTCATATCGCTATTTTGTAAAAGACCATCATTACATTTTAACTCTAATTCTCTAGTATCCTGTTTTTTAGATGTGCCATCTTCTTGCATTACAAAATCTAATTGTCTTAAAAAATTGAACCATTTTACAAAAATTGACTTTTTCGTAAACTTTAACTTTATCCCTGTATAGTGAAAATCATTTTCCAAAGAGTTCCACACAACATCGCCCATTAATGCGAAACGGTTTACTCCTAACTCAAGCTGAAATCCTTTAACCTTTCCTAATTCAAGTGGAGTTTTACTTTGCAGTAAAATTCCAGTAACAGAAACATTTAAAATTTTTATTCCTAAATCATTTTGTTTAGTCACAGATTCATCATCAGATAAAAAGAATAACTTTGCTCCTATGTCGGTCATGTCATAGCGAGAAAAAAAACGCTGATAATTTATCATAAGTTCACCATACAATCTGATTTTTTTGTTGAATAAAACACTCTTCTAAAAATATGATTAATTTGAGGTGCTGATTTTTTTATGATTTCTGAAAACTGGTACTTATCAAAATGTAATGAATCTCCTGTGTGAAAAATAATTATTTTTCTTGCATGATCATCCCATTCGAGAACATAGCACACATCTTCTCGTTCTTCATCGCTCCAAATCTGATTAGCAATATCTTTATTCATCGAGTTTGTCTTTTCCATTAAAAAACGAAAAAGTGGTCGAATATCATACAAAGAGTATTTTTTACCTACAGTGAAACCAGAATCTTTTGCATAAAGACAACGAAACGGTTCTTTATCTCCTTGAGATAAGAACATGGTTACATTTAAAGGATAAAGGCCTTTAAACACTAATCGGGCCAGTTCATTTATATATTTTTCTGCCCTCATACAAACTCCTCTATACTTCTTTTACATATAAAAAAACTGCTATCTATTAAATATTTTAATCGCTAATACAAAACATACAATCCTCGGCAAAATGATCTCTTTTATGCCTGTATGACTATCCTGCTTTTTTTATTCGATCCTTTATGTTTTTGATTAGTTTTTGGTAGAATTTTTAAAGGCAGTATAATCATTTTATCATATAAATCTTTTTTAGAATCTTCTAAACCTTTAATCGGTATAAGCGTAGTAAACAGATATGAGGAAATAAAAAACACTAAAAAAATAGTTATAAGATATAGTAAATTGCTATCAAATTTTATTTGCCATGAAATAAAAATAGCAAATAAACTTAAAGAAGAAAAAACCAAAACAGTACTCGTGTGCGAAAAACCTCTTTTAATAAACTCATGATGTAGATGATTATCATCTCCACGCAACAAAGAACGGCCTTGAGATATACGAATAAAAATAACTCTGATAGTATCAAAGACTGGAAAAATCATAGCACTAATAGCAATTACTGGTGCATTATTATTTTCTACTGATAAAATATTTAAAAAATTAACTGTCTGCACTGCAACCAAAAATCCAACAAACAAAGAACCTGTATCTCCAATAAAAATTTTTGCAGGACTTCTATTGTAATATAAAACTCCAGTGAGAGCTCCAAGCAGAGATATAGAAATTAATGCATAAGAGAGAGCATTATACACATAAAAAGATACAGCAAAAACCAAACTAGCAATAATCCCCATGCAAACACATAAGCCATCAATCCCATCGATTAAATTAAAAGAATTCATAATTGCCATACAGACAATCACTGTAAAAATCACACTTATGTAGTAGCTCAATTCATTAATGCCAAAAATTCCAAAAAAACTATGTATTCTAATATCGCCCATGTATACAATCACTACACTGGCAATTAACTGTACAATTATTTTTTTATAGGCAACAAGATCAAAAAGATCATCCTTTACCCCTATAAAAAACAGTAACAAAAATGCAATAGTAAGATATGAGATTTCAACCAATCCACTATATGTAGCAAAAAAATTAAGAGTTATTGTTACAGATCCAAATATAGCAACTCCACCTAGCGTCGGAGTTGGTAATTTATGCTTTTTTCTCTGATTGGGTATATCCATTAAATTCTTTTTTTCAGCAATATTAATAATTGAAGGAACAGCAATAACAGTCAAAAATAATGATGCAATAAATACTAAAACCAAAACTTCATTCATTATCTAACTCACCACGCAAATAAATAATCCTGCATCGAGTAGACGCAAGATGTATTAAGAATCAATTAAGAAATCCCTCTAAGATTATCCTATGATGAAGAATTAACTATACATAGATGGAAAAAAGTTCTCTTAAGGTTGTAGTTTTATATTTTGACTTAATCTGCTCAAGTAATAGCGAACAATTCCTAGTGCAAAAGGGAAAATCATTGTTACAACAATATCTTTAATATGCTCAATCCAAGTACTTGTTAAAACAAATGAATCATAAAATTCTTTTAATAAAGCACAGGTTAAAATTCCACAACAAATTTTTAAATAAGAAATTTTCAATTTTATGCCCACAATAGTTAGCATGATACTAACAACGACATGTGACACAATATCTAATGGAATTATCCCCCAAAACTTCGTTTTTGAGATATATCCTAGGATTTGATTCAAACCATTATTATAATCCATAAAAGTCTACCTTCTAATCATCTTTTTTAATACGAACCTTGTTGAATTACCTGCCTCATCATGAATCTTTCTTGCCCACGGAATTAAAAACAACCTACAAGTGGCAGTAGCAATAAAGGCCAAATGATATATCACAAGTTTATGCCCAAAAATATTTATTTCAACAAAACTATAATTATCAACAATTAATCCAGACAAAATTGATCCCAAAAAAAGGCCAAAACCATTTAAAACTGTATATAGAGCAATAATTAATGCCTTTGACTCTTTTGGCATATTTTCAAGTAAAATAGTAAAACTAACAAGCGTAAAGCAAGGCCATAATATTCCTGTTAAAAAAGCATCTATCCAAATAGGTAGATAAAAATCAACCCTTGCAAATGGCCAAAATAATGGAAGTAAAAAAATACCAGAGACACTCATAACCAAAAAAGGTCGACTACCAAACTTATCTATTAACTTTCCCCATATAGGTTGTGAAATCAAGGCCATAATACCAGAAATTAAAGAGTATATTGCGATAGTAGAATAACTCATTTCTAAATTCTTTAACATATGTGGCACCCAAAATGGTGCACCAATACCAAGCACAAAATTCCAAGTTGCAAAAAAAAGTAACAGACTTTTGATGTTTTTATTAGTACGAACTAACAACAATATTTCACCAAGACCCATCTCCTTTTCTTTTGTAAATTCTGGCTCATATTGAAATCTTAAAATAATCGCAGCAATAATCCCGCAGCTAACAGCAATGATAAAAATCACCAACCATCCCCACTCTTGACCAATATGCAATTTAAAATAATCAAACAATCTTGCGACAAACATTGTAATACACATCTGCACTACACCCAAAATAGTGTTGCGTATCGCAAAATATCGACCTCGAATATCCTTAGGAACAAGATCATACATCCATGATGTCCACGTGTTGGTGGCAATATTTATTAAGAAATTAGAAATAAAAATGACAAGAAAAAAGATAAAAATTTTATACTCATTTGAAATTTTTAAAAAAGGCAAACAACCTAATATAATCCAAAGACTTCTACCTGTAATATGGCACAAAAATGTGACTTTCTTTCTTGCTGTGATAAAAGAAGAAAGCCTTGCTCCAACCAATGCACCAATTGTCGCAAGAGTTGTCAATGCCGATAATAATCCTAGATGAAAATCACTACTACTTAAGTGTATTAATAAACCTGTTACAATAGCACTTGTGGAAATAATAATATGAACGTTTGCACAAGCCCCTTCTAAAATAGATATTTTCAAGGCCTTATTTATGTGAGCTTCCATTTTTATTTATCACTTTATCAAAGGTATCCCTACTTTTTAAAAAAAGCTTTCAATGCTTGAAATAAAATTGTTTTAGGGATATCTTTAGATATAAAAACAATATATATGAAAAACAAATATAATCTAATTTTATGTACTGTTCCAGATAAAAAAATAGCAAAAAAAATAACATCTTTGCTGCTATAAAAAAAACTTGCGGCCTGTATTAATTTGGCCTATCCATCAACATCAACCTATATCTGGAATAATAAGATTGAACAATCGAAAGAGTACCTACTTACAATAAAAACATGCACCAAACACAATCAAAAGATATTAAAAACAATAAAATCCATCCATCCATATGAAGTACCAGAAATTATTGTAATACCAATCACAAATGGCCTTGACTCTTATCTAAAATGGATTGCTTGTAGCACTCAATAAGGAAATTCTGTTTAACTCGAGCAAAAGAACTATCCTTTACAAATATTTTATATTCACGACTACTCATTAAGGTAAGATCAGAAAATACACGTTCAGATTCTCGACAAAAAAACTGATATAACTCTAGTGCTCGTCCAGTCAATATATCTACATCACAAAGCTGATTTTTATTAAATGGACACACTAGCTGACACAGATCGCAACCAAAAATAGCTCCATGTAGATTTTTAGCATTTAATGTTTTGCTCTCCATTGTTTTTGAGCTTAAACATCTGCTTGGGTCTAGCTCTAATTCATTAAGGGCAGAAACTGGACATTTTTTTATACAAAGAGTGCATTCTTTACAATTATTTTCTTGAATCTCTTTTATAGGAATTGATAATTTTTTATCTAGCAAAATTGTTCCGATTATAAATGCAGATCCAAATTCTTGATTAATTAATAAATTATTTTTACCAAAAAAACCAAGTCCCGAGCGATAGGCCAAATCTCTCTCTAAAACAGCAGATGTATCTACAATTATTTTATAGTTAAACTCTCCATAATCTTCGAGAAACAAACAAGCAACTTTTGTTAACTTATTCTTTATATAAAGATGATAATCTTGTGAATCAAAATTTAGAATGAAACTTGCAATTGGAATTTTCTGTCCTTGCGACAAAAATAACTTATAAGGAAATACAAAAACCAAAGCAGATAAAGCATCACTCCAATATCTTGTTAATGATTCACGCTTTTGCTCTTTTTCACCTAGCAAGTATGAAATAACATTATTTTGATTATACTTTTTATTCCATGCAACTAGCTTGTCATGGCTTTTGGCATATAAATTTTCAGTATATGCCCAATCACCAATGCCAAATTTTTTTAAAGAATTAATCATGAAGTCGATTCAGTTGTATTTAACTTTGCAAGCTCTGCATCTCTTATTTTGGCCGCTTTTAGTTTTTCATATTTTGTTTCAAACTGGGCCTGTAAAGTATCAAGTTGTAGTTTATGTAAATGAGATTGTTTTTGCATTTTCGTTGTCAACTCACTTAGTTTTAATCTCATCTCTTTATCTTTTTCTTCCTGCAAATTTCCTAATTTTTTTTCATAAGTAGATATTGTCTTTGCCATTTCAATATCATGCTTGCCTTTTACTTTCCCAAGTTGAATATCAAATTGTTGTCTAAGGCCCGCAAGTTCTTGAGCACTTTTTAATTCTTGAGCAACCATTTCCGCTTTTTGCTCTCTTCTTGCAATATCAAAGGCCTCCATTTCAAGTTCTTGTCTCTTCCTAATTTCTTCAGTATTTTTTTCTTTAAGAAGTGATATCTTTTCAGCCTTTTCTTTTTCTATTTGAGCGATTTCTTGTTCTTTGTTTTCTAATTTTTTTCCATAGACACCACGCTCAATATCTAGCCCTTTAGCATATTTTTCTCGCATTTCAAGGCCTTGCAAATAACTATCCTGTTTATATTTTTCATAAAACTTTGACTGCTCTTTAGCGTAGCCTTCTTGCATTTTTTTATGCGCATGAATATTTCTTTCATTTAAACTATCAATATTTTTACTTAATTCAACTTTTTGATTTGCAATTATATTACTTGATATTGCTCTTTCAGTTTCTAGAGTTTTTGCTTGTTCACTTTTTAAATTTGCAATATTGCCATCAAAGATTTGTCTTTTTTCATCAGCTTCCCCAAGAAACTTTTCTCTAATTTCATTTTCATTTTTTGCGGTTTCTGTTCTGACGGCCTTAAGATCGTTAATTGAATCCTCTCTTAAACTATTCACGGTATTTTTTAAGGCAATACTATCCATCTCTTTATGTTTTGAGTTTATTTGTTCATAACCCGCCGCCTGCCGCTTTAGTGCCTGAGCATTCCTGTATTGTGTCTCATTTAACGACCGTTCTAAATTCTTGGTGTTTTTTCTTTCAGCATCAACTCGCTCATCCGATAACTTTTGTAAATCCGTAATCCTACGGTTATTCTCCATATTTTCTTCGCTCTTTTTTTGATCAATTTTTCTCATCTTATCTAATTGAGCATCCTCTTTATCCTTCATCCTTCCTGATAGATCTTCAAAACTTTGTTTTAGTTGCGCAACTTGATCTTTGCTTTTTTGTTGTAAATTTTGACTGCTATTTTCTTGATTAAACTTTAATGTTTGAATTTCGTTATCGTGAGACTGCCTAAAGTCTTCAGCTTGCTCTAACCCCTTTCTTCTTATCTTATCCATTTCATATTGCTGATTTCTTAAAATATTATTCTTATCTTCTGTCATTGCATACAATAATTTTTTTCTCTCCTGGCCTTCATTTTGTCTCACATCTTCAACGCTTTTATTGGCCTCACCACTAACTCTTTTAAACTCTTTATTGGAACGATCTAAAATAACTTGATTTCGCTGTTTTGCTTTTTCATTGATATTGTCTATCGATTGTCTATTTGCAATATCCTTTTCATTCATTGAACGATCATATGAATCTTTAATTGCTTGCAGAGACCGATTCATGTCTTTTCTTAAATTCTCATTATACTTTTCAAACTCTTCTCTAGTTTTACTTAACGACTCAGCATATCTTTTCTGTTTATCTTCGATTGCATTTTTTGAACTATCTCCATATTTTTCTACAGCAACTTGTGTGTCTTTTTCTAGTTTATCCTTGCCTTGTGCATAAGCATTGGCCTTTTTTTTCTCTCTTAATTCATGGGTGTTCTCAAGTTCTTCCATCTCTTTTTTATGAGACTCTTTCATCCTTCTCATATTCTCTTGATAAGACTCTCGAGACTTGCTTAACTGTTTTGAATAATCTACTGGATTCATAAGCTTTCCTTTCATGGAAAATAGTAAACAAAACCACACTTCATTATAAAATGAATTAGTAAAAAAATATTGGAGGGAAAAAGTTGCTTGGTTTTAAACAGGTACTATTTTAGTTCTTTCTCTATTTGCTCGATAAATGCATCTATTGGTAAAGCCCCTTTAAACAACCGACCATTTATGAAAAATATAGGAGTAGAATCAACACCAATTTTTAATCCAGATTCTATATCTGACTCTATTTGAGGGAAAAATTTTCCCTCATCAAGACATTTTTTAAATCTATCCAGATCAAGTTTTTCACCTTTTGCTAATTTCAGATAAAGATCACTCCCTAATGAACCACTATTGCCATATAACTCTTTATAAAACTTCCAAAAACTATCTTCATTTTGCTCTCTAGCGCACAAGCTAGCATTCGACGCTTTTTTTGCTTCAGAATGAAATGATAAAGGAAAATGTTTATAAACAAAGCGAACTTTATCTGCATATTTTCTTTTAAGCTCAAGCATGGTTTTTGCGGCAATAGCACAGTATGGGCATTCAAAATCAGAATACTCTATAATCGTTACCTTGCTATCTTTTTTCCCAAATACGGGAGACATTTCAACTAAGACATCAAATTTAGGCCTTGATGGTTTTTTAAAAAATAAAGTTACCCCATTTTCTCCAAGTTCTTTTTTTAAAAAATCCAATTCTCTTTTTTCTTTTTTACTAATCTTTAAATATTCCTTAATTCTTTCTGTCATGCCAAAATCAAGTTTTTCTTTAGAGATATTTTTTTCTTGAGCAAACTTTTCAATTTCTTTCTTTGAAGGTTCTATTTTAAGATACACATACTTATTTAAAAACTCATCATCAGTTAATTTTTTCTTTTTTGGATGAGCTGTTATAGTTCTTTTTAGTAACACTTTCTTTAATTTGCTTATTTTTAAATTATAAAGATTTTCTTCTTGCTCATAAATTTCTTGTTCAATTCCTTGATATAATTCTTTTGCAAAGATCTCTTGTCCGTCCTTTAACACTGCAACGACCTTATTTTCAAAAGTGTCAGCAGACTCCTCTTTAAATATTTCTTGTCCAAAGGCCATAAAACAAAATATACAAACAGATAAAGCACATAGTAATTTCATTAATGATCTCCATTAAATTATCATTTCTTACTCATAAAAGTGTATTTTAGCTATAGACAATTTACCAGAAATATTTAATGATTGTGATATGTGCGGGCGTAGCTCAGTGGGAGAGCACTACATTGACATTGTAGGGGTCACCGGTTCAATCCCAGTCGTCCGCACCAAAATTTCTTACCGATAAAAAGCTTACAAACACTCTTGAACATCAAAGATTTTTTTTACATCAACTTGCTTACAGATTTCATTAAACATTAAGACATCTCTGATTTTTATTTTTTTTACAATTAAATTAAGTGAACTACTTACCTGTTTTAATAAAAGCGGATTATTGTTTAAAATAAGCATATATATTCCATCAGGATTATATGCCCCGGTATCAGGATAAGTATTAAGAGTTGAAAGCATTATTAAGCTTTTAATCTCTTTTGAATTTAAACTCTTCCAGAAATCTGTGTCAGGATAAAATACCACCATGCCTCTATACTTTGCCTCTCCTAAATGATCCTCCTCTATGTCACATAACGGATCATCTTTACGACAACCAAAATCTGTATCAAATAAAACTTTCTTACCTTTTAGTAGATTATAGTTAATCCAAATGCTTCCTGCTTGCTCCATTTTTAAATCATTAAAGCGATTTAAATCTTCAAACAAAAATGCCTTTGGTTTTAAACTAGTTGATCTTTGTAAAGACAGCATAAAATCGGAAATAAAAGTACTAACCTGCCTATCATTACTTGAATCATGATGAATAACAATGTCGGCATCATCGAAATAACTTTGACGATAATAAAGAATTCGGCCTTCAGGTAAAATATCAAAATCCATATCAAAATTAAAATCAGACCGATCAAGAGCATAAGTGATTTTGTAATTTACACCACTATCTTTATCTAAAAATGAAAGCACCATTTCATAACCATGAGTAAAGACAATTTTTTCTTCTAAAACCTCTTCCGCCATAGCTTTTATATATTGTCTTGTTTGGTTAAGCGCATCTTCACTAATATCTGTAATAAAAAAATTAATATCTTTAATACTTGAATTTAATTGTGTTAATTCTTGGCCTAGCTTTAAAACAGCAATATGACTTCCCCCGCCTGGATATAAAATGTTAATGCTACTATTTTTTTCGCTAATAAATTTAGATTGAATTAACTCTTCTGCCGCAAGTTCGAATGCTCTTTGATGATTAAAGTTTGCCGGAAATGGCGATATCTTATGCGCTTTTTCTAAATCAAATGCAAAGACATTAGTACTAAATGCAAAAGTCAATATTAGCTGCAAAAACACCAATTTTTTAATCATAAAAACACCTTAATAGTTTAAAATGCATGGATATGGTGATGATAGCACGTTGAAAAATAGAGAGAAAAAAAACGATCAAAAAGTATAATTTTTACAGAGTCTAATGTATTCTTATCGCAAATTCATTGCGGGAAAACTTAATGCAAAATATAAGCATATTAACAGGCCTTCGATTTTTTGCTGCTTTTCATGTGGTTTTATACCATAATTATTATTTATTTCCATCATGGGAAAGTGCGGTGCCTGTTTTTTTTCAAAATATCATTCGCTATGGAGAATCGGCCGTGTCCTTTTTTTTTCTCTTATCTGGCTTTATATTGATGCATGTTTATCATAACAACTTAAATTCATGGCATGAAAAAAAGAGATATCTTATTGCTCGATTTGCAAAGATATACCCTCTTTATCTTTTGGCATATTGTTTAGATATTCCAAGGGTGTTTAATTATTTTTTCCAAACACATGAAACCAATACCGCAGCACTAAAAATAGCAATTAGCTCAATATCCTATTTTACAATGACCCAATCATGGATTCCACGACTAACACCTGTTTGGAACTCTCCGGCGTGGTCTCTATCTTGTGAAGCATTTTTTTATATTTCATTTATTTTTGCAATTGTCTTTTTTAAACAATGTAAAAGACAAATTAGCATGTATCTACTATTTTATCTCTTCCCTATTACTCTATATTTTTTTACTACATTCCTATTCCCAGGCATTACACAATCTCACCAATTTATTACAATCTGGAGGAGTCTACCAATTCTTAGGATATGTGAGTTCTTTTTAGGAGTAATTTTATACTCCATGATTCTAGACAAACATAATATTGTACTAACAATAAAAAAACACAACTCTCTATTTTTTTGGAGCAGCATAACTCTTTTAATCTGCATTACTGGCATAAAAGTAAACTTTTCTAAAACAATAATAAATTACATATTTTTGATCCCTCTATTTTCTGTAATTATACTATCATCTTACTTTGAAAAAATTATGGCAGAACAAGCATTTACAAATAGATTAATCCAAACCTTAGGCCTTAGTAGCTACGCTTTGTACATTATCCATCAACCAATTAAACCCTATCTTTTAAAGGTTTCAAGTAACTCAATGACTTTAGGATTATCCTACCTGTTTTTAGTGACTCTATGCTCTGTTATTCTCTATTATTTGTTTGAGCTACCGATGCAAAAATGTATAAAAAATTGTTCTCTAGGATGATCATCAATAGCACCTTAATCTTTGCAAGTAGTTGTTAGAAAAAGAACTTTTACGGCCACCACAAAGCTTGCAAGAATACTGCAAGCTTTTTTTGGATCTAAAAATGATCCATTTTTACAAGGAGATCTTTTTGAAAAATATTTTATCAATTTTACCGGTTTTTTTATTTGCGATTAGCGCTAATGCATCTGTTGTGGCAATTATAGATTCGGGAACAGACATGAAACATCCAGATATTGCTCCTCTTGCTTGGATTAACCCAGTCGAGCAAAATATAGAAAATGGTGTTGATGAAGACTTAAATGGATTTATCGACGATATTTTTGGATGGAATTTTGCGGAAGACGATAATCAAGTGATCGACTATAGCTACCAAGATTCATGTACCGATGATGCAAAGAAATTCTTTGCCATACAAGCTCGTATGATTAAAGGCATCGCAACAGAAGACGATGAAATATGGTATATGTATAAAACCCAAGATGAAGATTTTATCTACAATCTATCAATTTTTGGAAATTATATGCATGGAACACATGTTGCTGGTATTGCATCAAAAGGCAACGATATGGCAAAAGTTCTTGCAGTAAAACTTTTAGCAACAGAGGCTTCTCAAGCAGAGATAAATAAGGCAAAAAGCGAAAAAGGTGTAACGTCATGGCTTGTAAAGAAGTTTTTAAGAAAAATGGCCAAACAGCAAATGGGTGAAATGGAAAAAATTGGAAAATATGTTGCATCTCATAATGCTGATGTTGCAAATGGGTCTTTTGGAACAGGATATGAACAAGCGGCACAAGTTGTTAAGGCCGTATATGCACAAATTTTAAATAAGGAACCATCTGAAGAAGAAGTAAAAGATATTGCTGTAGATTTTTTAAATGCTCTAGTTTCTGAAGGAGAGAGATTTGTAAAAGCTGCTCCAAACACACTATTTGTATTTGCAGCAGGAAATGATGGAACAAATAACGATGAATTACCATCTTCTCCAACAAATATTAGAGCAGATAACGTAATCTCTGTTGCTGCAACTCTTGAAAATAAATCATTAGCAAAGTTTTCAAATTTTGGAATAAAGACTGTCGATGTAGCTGCCCCTGGAGTCGCAATCGAATCTGCCATTCCTGGAACTGAGCGCTTAAGAGTAAGTGGCACAAGTCAAGCCGCACCATATGTTGCAAACGTTGCAGCGAAAGTTAAGGACGCAAATCCAAAACTTACTCCAAAAGAGATAAAAGAGATCATTTTACAAACTGTTGATAAAAAAATGTTTCTTGTAGGAATTGTTAAAACTCAAGGCGTTGTAAATAAAGAAAGAGCAATCGCGGCAGCAGAATTAACTCTTTCTATGGAGATTAATGAAGCTATAAAAGAGTCTTTACTGAATGTAAGAGATCAAGAAGATGAATCAACAAAAGGTTTACAAAAAACTTCAGTTAAAATTACACCAATTCCCCTAGCTCCAATGTTTAAAATTTAATGAATCTATCAAGTATCTTAAAATCACAATGGAGGCCGGCCCTTGGATGTACAGAGCCTGCTTCCATTGCATACGCAGCATCTTTAGCATCCTCTTATTGTGATGGCGAAATTAGTGGAATGTTTCTTCGTTGTGATACAAGGATTTTTAAGAACTGCTTTGCCGTCGGCATTCCAAATTCTCAAGGTAAAAGTGGTATTTTATGGGCACTAGCTATTGGAGGACTTCTACCAAATCCATCACTTAAACTTGAATGTTTTAGAGATTGCACCACAGATATTTTAAAAAATGCGGATCGACTACTTAAGCTTGGAGTAATAAACGTTCAAGATGATCCAACTGCTTGCGACCTACTCGTTGATTGTAAAATAATAAAATCAAACGGCTCTGCAAGAGTTATAATTAAAGGCTCTCATACAAACGTTGTTCATATCGAAAAAAATGGTCAAATAATTCAGGCCAATAGTGAAGAATCTAAAAATGCAAAAAAAAATGAACCAAGTAATGATCTAGCAGAAGTATCGCTTTCTGAAATTTTTGATAGTGTAAAAAAATTAAGCGCAAATGATCGAAATCTTTTACAAGAAGGAATAAAATTAAATCTAAAAATGGCAGATCATGGTCTTTTAACCTTTCATAATCAACTACCAGAGTTAACCGATGATGGTTTGATTGGCCAATTAGGAAAAGCTGTCTATGCTGCCGTATTGTCTAGGATGAGTGGTGAAAATCTAACCGTTATGTCTGCAGCAGGCTCAGGTAATAAGGGACTGACACTTACGATTCCCTTAGCGATGTATGGAAAGAGTAAACATGCCCAAGACAAAATAAATGAAAAATTAATTGAAGAATCTCTTGCTATGGCCATCATTATGAATGCTATCACAACGCAAAAACTTGGGACTTTATCTGCTATTTGTGGTTGTTCAAATGCTGCGGGTATTGGTCTTGCTGCTGGTCTTGTTTATTTTCAAGGTGGTAGAGAAAAAGAGGTATCCTTTGCTGTAAACAACATGGTTGGAAATATCGCTGGCATGATCTGCGATGGTGCAAAAATTGGCTGTGCTCTAAAAGCAATGACAGCAGTAGATGCGGCATTTAGAGCAGCATCTTTTGCAATTAAAAATATCTCAATTCCTTATACTGATGGGATTGTTGGAAAGACTGGTATTGATTCTTTAAATAATCTTGGAAAAATCGCCCAACTTGGTATGAACAATATGGACCATCAAATTCTGCAAATAATGCGCGAAAAGCTGTAAACTATTTTAAAAAGAGCATTTTTTAATTTCAAGTTTTCAAAAGTCGGTGGCAGATGCTAGGAGCCAAGAAGCGAGCTGCCGAAACGTACAAGTGTACGTTGCAGGTAGCGAGACTTCGTAGCGCACAACGCAGATGCCACCTAATTTTGGAAACTTGCGCGAAAAGCTGTAAATTATATATGCTTACATTTTATTAGATGGCCTTCAAGACAAATACCTTGTATAAGGTGACATAATGATATCTTTACAAAGGTCGGATCTTTAGCTTGCTTTAAGTTTCCTTTTTTTAGATGTTTATACCAATTTTTTAGGAGTAACTAATGTCTGATTTTTTACAAATGAATCTTTCCAAAGAAATTTTACCAACGATAAAAAAACTAAATTTTACAACACCAACAGAGATACAAAAAAAAGCAATCCCTCTTGCACTAGAAGGGCATGACCTAATTGCTTCAGCTCAAACTGGGTCTGGCAAAACAATTGCTTTTTTACTTCCAATGCTTACAAGACTTATAAATCATCAAGCAAAAGCAGCATTAATTCTTGCTCCAACAAGAGAACTTGTAATTCAAATTTCTGATGTTTTAAAAAAGTTTAGCAATAAAGACTTCCAATTAAGAAGTGCTATTTTAATCGGCGGATTATCGATGAATCCACAAATTCAAGCACTACAAATGAAACCTAAAGTTATTATTGCAACTCCAGGAAGATTAAATGATCACATAAGAAGAAGATCGATGAACATGAATCTTGTTGATTTACTAATTGTCGATGAAGCAGATCGTATGTTTGATATGGGCTTTGCTCCGCAGTTGCAAGAAATTTTCAAGCACCTTAATAAAAAACGCCAGACTCTTCTTTTTTCTGCAACATTTCCAAAAGAGGTTAAAGATTTAACCAAAAAAATTCTTGTAAATCCAAAAGAGGTCACCCTACAAATTTCTTCGGCTCCTCCTGTTGAAATTTCTCAATCAACACTAAATGTAAAATTTGATAGGAAAAACGACACTATTACAAATATCTTAAAAAAACGGCAAAATAAAATGGAACAAATTTTAATCTTTGCCCGCACTCAGCATCGCGCGGAAAGATTATCTAATTTTTTAAAACACCAAGGAATAAAAAACATAAGCATTCATGGTGGAAGATCTCAAATGCAACGTCTAAAGGCCATCGAAGGATTTAGAGTTGGTACTTTTAGAGTTATGGTTGCTACTGATATTGCGGCCAGAGGTCTTGATATTCCACAAGTTGCTCAAGTTATAAATTATGATCTTCCAGCAACACCAGAAGACTATATTCATCGAATTGGCAGAACTGGAAGAGCTGGTCGTACAGGAGAGGCCTTATCATTTGTTACACAAGAGGATAATGGTAATTGGCGCTACATTTCAAAAAAGCTAAATCTTTCCTTGTAATTTTAAAAATAAAGAGTTTTCTAAGGCAGCAAATGCTTTTTTAAAGACACCTTTTTCAAAGTCTGGTCGAAGTGTATCTATAATTCTTTTTACTTTGGAATAATCCATACCTGATTCCATAAGCTCTACTACAAAATGCTCGGCAACAATAAACACCGCAGCAACTTGAGAAATTTGGGTATGATTAATTCCTCTTGGGAATCCCGAACCATCTGGCATTTCATGATGACACATTATTATATGATCAACATCCGGTAACAACGCTTTTGGATCCTTTATATAACTAAAAACTTCGGTAGGGTGTTTTAGGATTTTTTCTTGCTCTTTTTTTGGTAACTTTAAAAACTCAGGATCATTTGTCGTGCGAATCTTGGCATACTCATCTTTTTCTAAAGTTGCATCATGCAAGATCGCAGCAAAACCAATTTTTGTAAAACTATTACCAGAGTTCCATCCTAAATCAATGGCCATCGCTCCTGCAATATAAGAAATCATTAGGGAATGGGCAGAGATAAAGCCATACTTTGATGTAATATTTTTTAGTAAATCATCAAGGGCTAAATTTGTCTTTAGAGTTTTTACAACAGAATCGACCTCTTTCCCGATAAGATCTATAGTTTGTTCGTTTATGCCCAGATTTTTAATCGTATCTTGAACAAAAGAAACAATCTCTTCTTGAACCACTATACTATCTAATTGATCATCTTCATTTACAGAAATTTTTTCATCAAGAAGTTTTTGGTAACTTTCAAAGAAATTATTAAAATCATTTTTTGGAACAAACAATACATTTGATCCCATCATTTGATATCTTCGAAGTGAGGCATGATCTATTGGATCACCTTTTAGCACAAGCTTTACAAATTTTTCTTTTGAAAGTTGAATAAAAATTTCACTTACCGCATGAGAAAATTTTAGTAAACTTTGGATTGTCGTTGGGACATACTCTATAACTGTAAAATTATCTTTATGCTCTTTCGGCATAACTTCTTTAATTGAATCAGAGAGCATTGCAAAATTAATTGGTTTTTCAAACAGTTTAAAAAGTGAATCTTTTCTTGCATCAGCAAATAAAGAGTCTCTTAATGCTTCATGCATTCCGCCTGTTATTAAAAAAAATGGAATATCTGCCAGAGTAGATGTTTTTCTTAAATAAGAATAAAATTCTGATCCCTTATGATTTGGCATTTTATAATCACATAAAACTACCGATGGCCTAAAATTTTCTTTTTCTATTTTTTCAATTGCTTCTTTGACAGAAGATACACAAACAATTGAACATCCAACATCTGCTTCAAGAGCAATCTGCACAAGCTCTCGCAATGCATCTTCGTCATCTATATACAATACAACTGGAGAATTATTTGTCATTTATATACCCCTATATTTTATCATTATAATCTCTTTTAAAAAAATCATTAGCAAATTATCATTTAATCTTTCTTAAGGATCATACTTAAAATAATTTAATCGACTCTTTTACTTTTTGGTAAGGATCCTCTATTAAAAGCACATTCCCTTCTATTTTCCAGTAAGGCCATTTTTGCGGTACCCACTTTTTATTTTTTAATTCTTCATTTTTATAAGGAAAATCTCCTAAATATTTTCCAGAAGAAGCGTCATAAATCACCGCACGATACTCTTTTATAATTTCTGATGTTCCTTTTTCTGCAGAAAGATAGACAACTCGTTTTAGCATGCTGCCATCTTTTATAGACTCCTCTATAATAAATTGTGGATCACTTGATCCTGGGTGAATAATAAAATTATACTTACCACCTGAAGATGTTAAAAAATAATTTATATCATTTACGCCAATATTCCATTCACTAGCAAAAATTGATAATGAAAATAAAAAATAAATTAATATTGCAACTCTCATTTTTTATTATTCCTTTGTATTATCTGGTCTAAATTGGTTCGGTTGAAAAAATTGCCACGGCTCATCAAAATAGTGATGCCCATTTGTTACTCTATCCAAAGAAAAACCATTAATATTAATCCCTTTAATTCTCTTTGCCGATTTTCCCCAATTTGGTCTTTGTTTTTCAGTCATATAGGTTGCAACATAGTGATAAATTTCATCAACGCTATGCCCACTTGGTATTTTTGCTTTCATCTTTGGCATTTGCAAAAAGGCAATTATGGAGTCAATACCTGGGCCACTCCAGTTTACTTTTTGTAACCCTTGATAATTTTTTTCAGAAAAATCATTTATATCTAAATCTCCAAATTGAGATTTATCACAAAATATTTGCGGCCAGTTTGGATCATTTCTATTGTAGCAGCTAAAAGCTCCTCGATCGAGCGCTATATCTAGAGCATTAACCCACTCAAGTGGATTTTTTTTAGGAAGTTTTTTCTTTTTTAAAACTCTACTTGGAGTACCCTCATTTGTGATACGTTTTCTATTTTCAATGACCTTCATAATCATCATCATATCAGGAATAGATGTACTGCTATATCCACATTTTGTTGCTTTGCTTTTTCGTTTTACATCATATCTTGATGCGGCCAAAGAACATTCTAGAATTTCTTCAGGAACTAATGTTTTTGAATCAACCTTGCTATGATTTCCTCTTGTTTCTGCATGAGACGTAAAGATCAAACCAGCAAAATGCTGCTCTACTGGATTTAATTTTGTATAGAGATTTGTATAAATAATGTCTCTATTGCATTTTGATGCAACTTTCTTTTTTATATTTGCTATACATTTTTGTAAAGACTCTATATTTTTATCACTAATTTCTGGAGTACCATATTGTAATACTTCACAGCCAGAAATCCATTTTGTACTATTTTTGACTTTCGTCAAAGTGTCTTTACATGGCGTATTTTTTTTACCTTCTTCACATTTTGGTACTTCAATTATTGTTGCATTATTAATATTTGGAAGAGTATCTACAACATCGATTGTTTCGCTCTTTAAAAATGCGGCATCTAACTCTTTGCTTTTTAAACGAAAAATTTTGCCAATATGTTTTTTAGGCCCTTCAATCACTTTTACAGTTGTATCGTTGTCGTTTGTCCTAAGAATTTGAAAATAATAAGGATCATCGGTATATAGAAGGTCAATCATGCGACCATCCATGTACTGCCCTTTAATATCAACTTTTAATGTAACGATTTCATTTTCAACAAAGGAAGCAAAAGTCGAATGAGCAAATATAAATAAACATCCTATAAAAATAATTAATTTATCAACCATAGTTTACACCCCATCCAAACAATTTTAAATTGTCTTAAAATGGGGGTCAATTTGATAAAAAAAGAGGCAACTAATACCAATAAAAGTTATTCTTTTTTTATATTCACAATTTTTAAAGTTTTGAGTATCCAAACTCCAAGACAAAACTTAGAAAAACTATACTGAAAAACATTTAATCCAATAAAAATGGAAAAAAATGCCCAGTACGACGAATGAAAATAGGTTAATAAACCACTTAAAATAGTCATAATTCCTGCGAGTCGATATACCAAAATATTTTCACACATAAAAATCTCCTTACTTGCTTTTACTCTTTTACTTCTACTACTTTTCTATTTCCTAAAAACCAATAATAAAGAATCGGAACAAGTGGAATTGACAGTAATGCTGAAACAATTGATCCAGTCATTAAACTAATGGCAAGTCCTGAAAAAATTGGATCAAATAAAATAACAAATGCCGCAACAATTACAGCAAGTGCAGTTAAAAGAATAGGTCGAAATCTTACAAGTGTTGATTCAACAATTGCTGTTTTCAAATCTACTCCTTCTTGTAATTTAATCTCGATAAAATCAACCAAGATAATAGAGTTTCTAACAGTAATTCCAGCACCTGCAATAAATCCAATCATCGATGTGGCGGTAAAAAATGAATCAAAAATAAGATGTCCAGGAATAATACCAATTAGAGTTAAAGGAATTGGAACAATGATAATAAATGGTGTGAGAAAGGAGTTATACCAACCAATGACAACAACCATAATTAAAATCACAGCAATAAAAAAAGCAATTCCTAAATCTCTAAACACTTCCCAGGTAATTTCCATCTCACCATCCCATTTTAAAACAGGTCTATCTGAACTTTGATGAGAAGATGTATAACTAATATCAAAATCATTTTTTAGTTTTTCTTCCAACTTCATAATTGCATAAAATGGACTCTCTTCCTCTCCTGCAACCTCTGCCATAGCATACATTACAGGCCTTAAATCTTTATGATAGATTGGTTCTTGGGCCTTAACATTTTGGGTCTTCATAATTTTTGAAAGTTCTATTTTATCTCCTTCTAAAGAGGGTGCTTGTAGCGATAAAATTTGTGACTGATCTCTTTGATCTTTTGAATCAAGACTCATCCTTAAAAAGATCGGCTCCTTTGCGGACTCATCTCGAAGCATAAACATATCGAGACTACCCATTGCCATTAAGAGTGTCTGTGTTGCAAAAGATTGTGGCACTCCATGAAGTTTTCCAAGTTGCCGATCATAGACATAGTTTAATTCATCAAGTCCTAATGCTTGAGATGAATCGACCTCAACAACCCCATCTGTTGTATTATATGCCCATAATACTTTGTCCAGTGCCTGTCTTTGAATCTTTGGCTCACGATGATAAACCTCTCCAAGTAATGTTGACATTACTGGTGGCCCAGGAGGAACTTCTAAAAATTTTATTTTTAGATCCTTTATGTGTCCGTACTCTTTTATAAAATCATCGCGAATCATTTTTACAAGATCATGACTTTGCATTTTTCTATTATGCTTATCTTTTAGATTAACTTGTAGATCTGCCATATACGAGCTTTGGCGCATAAAGGTATGTTTAACCATTCCACTAAAATTAAAAGGAGCTGCAACGCCAACATAGCCTTGAATATTATCAACTTCTTTATAATCTTGTAATTTTTTACTCATATTTTCAGCAAGCGATGTGCTCTCTTGCAGCGAACTTCCTGGAGGCAGATCGATTAAAACCTGAAACTCCGATTTATTATCAAAAGGAAGCATTTTTACTTTTACATGTTTTCCAAGTACAAGATAAAAAGATCCAAGTAAAAGTACAAAGACAAAAGAGATGACAATTGCAGTATGTGCTTTTTTGTCAATCATCCAATACATTACTTTTTCAAACCAAAGAGCTATTTTGCCTTTTTTTTCATCTTCATGATGATGAATATCTTTGATCATTTTTTTTGCGGCCCAAGGTGTTACAACAAACGCAATAATTAGAGAAAAAAACATGGCAAGAGATGCACCTATAGGAATTGGCCTCATATATGGACCCATCAATCCACCAACAAAGGCCATTGGCATAATTGCCAAAATTACAGTGAATGTTGCAAGAATGGTAGGATTTCCAACCTCATCAGTTGCAACTTCTATCGCTCGATCTTTTAACTTATGAATGCCTAAAGATAAATGTCTAAAAATATTTTCTACAACAACAATTGCATCATCGACTAAAATACCGATTGAAAAAATTAAAGCAAACAAGGTTACGCGATTAAGAGTGTAGCCAAGCATAAAATAAATAAATAGTGTCATCGCAAGCGTTACCGGCACGGCAATACCAACAACTAAAGAGACTCTAAAACTCATTGCTATTGCAATTAAAATCATCACCGAAAATGTTGCAAGTAAAAGATGCTCTAATAACTCATCTGATTTTTCTTTTGCTGTTGCTCCATAATCTCTTGTGATTGTATATTTTATTTCTGGATCAATACTTTCAAATTTTAATAACTCATCAAGCTTTGATTTTAATTCTAGCGCAAGTGTTGTGGCATTAACTCCTTTCTTTTTTGTAAATGTAACGGTGACTGCGCTGTTTTTAGTATCATTATGAAACACCACACTCTTTCTTTCATCAAATCCAAATTCGATATTTGCAACCTGTGATACCGTCAATGTTCTACCAAATCTTCTTCCGATTGGAATCTCTTTTATGTCTTCAATGGTCTTAATAAAATTTCCCGCGACAAGCCAGCGTTCTGGAGTTTGTTGCCTTAAAGGGGTAATCATAAACTGCGAGCTAGATTTTTCAAAAGCTTGCTGTAACTCCAAAAGAGTTATCCCAAACTCTTTTAACTTTAAAAGATCAGGGGTTATGCGTACAACTTTTTTCTCTCCTCCAATTATACTCATTTCAGATACACCAGAAATTTCTTGTAATTTTTTTGCAAGATTTACTAGACGATATCTAAGTTCATCAGAGCTAAATTTATCAGAAGAAAAAGTAATAGCATAAAACGGAACATCATCTATTGTATAAGATTTTATTTCTGGTTTTATTGCTTCTTTAGGCAGTTTAGACATTACTCCTAATGTTTTGTGATGCACCTTTATTAGACTATTTTCAAGATCCTCTCCAACATTAAAACGAACAGTAACAAGAGTCATACTATTAAAAGATGTCGAGTAAACATGTTTTACTCCAACTAAAGAACTCATCTGCCTTTCTGTTACAGAGGCAACTCTTTCGGCCATTTCTTTTGGAGAAAGTCCTGGCACTTGTAAAATAATATCAATCATTGGAACTTTAATTTGCGGCTCTTCCTCTTTTGGAGTCATTACCACGGCCCATATCCCAAGCATGATTGTGACTATTATAAATAGAATAGTCATTTTTGAATTAATAAATGCTCTTGCCAGCTTTCCTGCCAATCCTAATTTTTCCATAATTATAGCTCCACAAAATTATCTGAATAATTAATCAGTGTTTGATGATATAGCGTTTCTAACTCTTTTAGTTTTGCATAATTTTCAAGATAGTGAATAAAGTTATCTAACATATTATAAAGTTCCACCGAACCTCTTTGATACTGACTTGTTAAGATTTTTTTATTCTCTTTAAAAAGCTGATCTTTTTTACTTGCACTTTTTACAAGTAGATCTAGTTTATCTAGATCATGTTTCAAATTTAAAACTTCTTGATTAATTTTTGCAGTTGTCATTTCTAAATTCTTTTTCATAACCATCTCTTTTGCTTTTGCAACAGACACATTATAAGCAGAAGATGCTCCAAAACTTAAGCGAAGTTCAATGCCAACGGTATTATTTTTTCCGTCACTATCTAAAAATTTTTGCGAATTGATCTGATGCTGGGCAAACACAAAGGCCTCGGGCAACAGATTGGAAATATTTTTTTTGACTTCATATTTTGATGCTAACAACTTTGACTCTAGTGATAAAAGATCAAAACGGTTCGCATAAAAATCTGTTTTATTGAATTGTTCACTTAATATATTTTTTAGCTTTGTATTTTCTGGCATCTCATTTTTAAATTCAAAATCATCAAGGCCTGTAATAAAAATTGCATTTTCTTTTAATTTATTTTTCTCTTCATCCAACGTTTTTATCGAGGCATTCATATCTTCTAGGATAATTCGTGCTTGATTATAACTTAAATATCTGTTTTTATTTTCCTGTCCTTTTGCATCATAAGATGAAATTATTTTTTGCAAATATTTCACCTCTTCTTGTAAAAAATCTTGTAGTGCGTTTAGATTAAAATTTGCAACGTATAAGGTATATAGATTTCTTGTAATCTCTTTTTTAGAATTTTTTACATCATACATCGCGACCTTTTCATACTCTTTTGCTTCACTAGTACTGTTTCTTATTTTTCCAAAAATATCGACAGGTAAAACGGCCATCAATTGAGTCTGATGATTCTTTGTCTTATCAGGGTTGTTTAATTTATCGATCATAAAATCGGCCATTGTAAATTTCTCTTGCCCCAATTTAAATGCAAAAGCATTTATTGGATTATTTGATTTGGCATAGTTTTGCGAAATAGATAAAACAGGAAAGTGATAGGACCTCGACAAAGAAACATATTTTTTTGCAACTTCACTTTGCTTATCTAATACTTTAATTATCTTTGAATTATCACTGGACAATTTTTTTGCTTCATCAAAAGAGTACTCTTTGGCATTTGAGTAAAATGAAATAAAAAATAGTGCAACTAACAAATTCAAACGCAGTATCATGACGAACTCCCCTATGTTATTTTTTTAAATAGTTTAGCTACTAAATTAATAACATTCTTAACGGTTTTGTCAAGTTAATTGTTTTAAAGATTTTTTCGATTGGGCAATAGGGCCTATCTTAGTGTTGGATATTGGGCCGGAATAATTTGCCAGATAGCTGCAAAATCCCATGTCGATAGTGGAGCGTTTGTGTTTAATTTAAAATAAGTATCTGCTTCAACACCTCCAACATCTATGGCATTTGCAATTGCGGAGTTGTTATTTACACCTAATGCCCCATTATTAACCAAAGTAGCATTATCATCGTAGTAGCAATCACTTATAGTTGCTGTTGCTGATTTATTTACAAACGCCGCAATATAACTTGTACCTCTGACTTCGACACTTAATCACCAAAAAACATTTCTAAAAACTTCAAAATTCCAGT
>CAZCDT010000042.1:0-27161 GCA_964497525.1 uncultured Bacteriovoracaceae bacterium | reverse complement strand
GATACTTTAAAATCGGTATATCGTATCCAAAACCTAAGCTTTTGCTCACAAGTTTTATAATTGGGCAAAATTGTACACGTTTAAATTCCGAGAGATGATATAGTCGCCAAATTTTCTCAACTTCTTCTTTGGTAAAGCCAGATGCAATTAATTCATCTTTTGTCATTTGATAACTTAAAATTCCTTCAAGGATTGCATCTAGCTTTTCATAAGCAAGAAGTGATGACTCATCTGTTTGATTACTCTTTAATTCTGCTGTTGGAGGTCTTGTTATAATTTGTTCAGGAATAATATTATTAAATTTTTTATTTACATATTTTGCCAAAGATATAACTTGAGTTTTATATAAATCACCAAGCACACTGATTGCACCAACACTGTCTCCATACAGTGTTGAATATCCAACACTTAGTTCAGATTTATTAGAAGTATTAAGTACCATTGCATTTATATCATTACTGCGAAGATATAAAAGCGTTCCACGAATTCTGCTTTGAAAATTTTCATCGGCAATCTCTTTTAGCTCCTCACGAAAGTTATCTCTGTAAGCATTTTTGACCGCACTATGAAAAAATTTGATAGGCATGGTTGTTAATTTTATTTGTAGATTCTTGGCCAATTGATAACTTAGGTCATAGCTTTGGGCCGATGTATGAATACTTGGCATAAAAATCGCTTCAAGGTGTTGATCTTTTTTTAGAAATATTTTTGCTAGAGTTAAAACAAGTGATGAATCAAGTCCTCCAGATAAGGCGACTAAAAAAGATTTAAATGATGTTTTTTGGGCATATTCTTGCACTCCAAACTCTATTGCTTTTAAAATTTCTTCGCACTCAGGATCTGTTAGTGGTCGAAGTTTTATCGGTTTTAAATTATTCTCATGTCTTGTTGCAAAAAGACCTTGCCACAAATTTTCTTTGATTATTTTTAATTCCTTTGGCAATGAATTAGATTCACTTATTATCTTATTTTTACAAAGGTTAAAAGATATGGAATCTTCTTTAAAGAAACAAGCTTCCGTCATTATATTTTCTGAATTTGTTACAAAGCTTCCACCATCAAATAAAAGCTCCGCTTCTGCTCCAACTCTATTAATATATGCAAATGGAGTATTAAAAATTTTAGCGATTTTTTGCCCTTGAGTAACTCTTCTTTCATTTTTTCCAAGATAATATGGGCTTCCACTAAAGTTCACAATTAAATCTAGAGTGATTTTTTCTTCCTTTATAAAGTTAAAATCATCAAGAATCGGATTCTCTTGGTGAATGTTACTTGGCCACATATCTTCACAAATTAAGATTAAGATATTAAATTCTTGAAACTTAAAAACACTAGTTGAATTTCCAGCAGTAAAATACTTTTTTTCGCTAAAGATGTCGTAATTTGGTAAGAGTCTTTTTTGGTATATTGACTCAATTCCAATGCCGGGGATGGCAGCAAACACAACATTTTGAATTTGATCGATCTCTTTGTTGCTTTCTGTATAAAGGTATTTAATTCCACCAAAAAGGTATACTTCATCTTTGCACTTTTTTTTAGATTTAAAAAATGAGTCTAGATCTTTAAACATTTCTTCATATTTTGTTAGAAATTGCCTTGAGAGAATTAAATCATTTAATGGATAGCCTGTTAAAAATAGTTCAGGAAAAAGATGAATACCTTTTGTTTGTTGTAAAACTTGGGCCTTTAAAAAATTTGAGATGCTTGTAAAATCTGCAATCTCATGTTTAGTTTGATGAATATGTGCTTGCATAGTTAACTCATTATCAATAATCTAGCGAAATTATTTTTTAAATATAACAATATAACAAAAACAGAGGATATCATAAAGTCATGGAACAACGGAATAAAAAAGTTGTTATTATTGGAGCAGGTCTTGCTGGGTGCGAAGCGGCCCTTCAGCTTGCTAAAAAAAATTATCATGTATTTTTGTATGAGAAAAAACGTATAGAATTAAATCCTTCACAATTTTTGCAAGATTTTGCAGAGCTTGTATGCAGTAACTCGTTAAAGTCTCTTAAGGTTGAAACTGCACATGGTCTTTTAAAGCAGGAGTTAACTTATTTAAACTCTTTTTTAATAAGTACAGCATATAACTGTAGAGTTCCGGCAGGAGATGCTTTGGCCGTTGATCGTGAAATTTTTGCCAAAAAGGTAACAGAACTCTTAACGCAGAATAAAAATATTTCAATTTACGATGAAAATGTCGCAAATCCTGATGAATTATTAAAAAAACACAATGCTGATGTGTGTTTGATTGCATCAGGACCCTTAACATCTGATAGTTTGAGTTCATGGATTCAAAAAAATATTTTAGAAGATAAAGATGACTTTTATTTTTATGATGCGATTGCCCCCATTGTTGATGCTTCGTCTCTTGACATGAAAAAACTTTATCTTAAGGATCGTTATAAAGAAAATATTGATAATTCTGCTGATTATTTAAATATTTCTTTAAATAAAGAGGAGTATTTAAGTTTTGTAAAGGACTTGCAAGAAGGACAAAAAGTTTCGTCAAGAAATTTTGAAGAGTATCTTTTTTTTGAAAGCTGCTTGCCTATCGATTTAATGGCCGAGCGTGGAGTTGATACACTTAGATATTCTTGCATGAGGCCTGTAGGGCTTGAACAAGAAAATGGCAAACGACCTTATGCCGTTATTCAACTTCGAAAAGAAAACTTAGAGGGGGATGCTTATAATTTGGTTGGGTTTCAAACCAGATTAACTTATTCGGAGCAAAAGCGGATTTTTTGCAAGCTTCCTGGGCTTGGTGATGCAAAATTTCTTCGTTTTGGTTCAGTTCATAGAAATTCTTATCTTGATGCCAAGAAAAATTTAAACCAAGATATGAGCAGCAAAAAAAATCCTCAGATCTTTTTTGCCGGACAACTTAGTGGAGTCGAAGGGTATACAGAAAGTATCGCTTCTGGTCTTTATGCCTCACTTCAGATTAATCAAAAATTAAAAGGCATAGCACCTTTTAGTTTTCCTAATGAATCAACAATTGGTGCATTGATTAACTATATTTTAACGGCAGAAAAACCAATCCCTATGAATATTAATTTTGGTATTTTGCCAACTTTTGATCTTAAAAAAAGTAAAAAGATAAAAAAACATGAGATAAAAAAAGAGATAGCAAAAAGATGCTTAGAAGTTATAAAAGAATATATTGTCAAAAATATTGAAAAAGAAAGCTAGATCGGGATAGAATACTCATATATTTATTAAATGTTTTATCTAAATTTAAAAAGGTAATTTATGAAAAAAGTAGAGCTTCCAAAAAGTATGGAAGGCAAAACTGTTTTAGTCGCTGGTGCTGCTGGGTTTGTTCCATCAACATTATCAGAGTTTTACTTGAACTTAGGTGCAAATGTTATCGGTCTTGATAACTTCGTAACAGGTTCAAAATCAAATATTGAGATTTTATCAAAGTATAAAAATTTTGAATTTATTGAGAATAATATTTATCTTGGTCTTCCGGATTTTAAAAAACAAAAAATAGACTATATTTTTTCCTTGGCATCTCCTGCATCACCGATTGACTTTGATCTTTTGCCTCTTGAAATTATGAGAGTAAATTCCGAAGGCACAATGAATATGCTAGAGCTTGCAAAAGAAAAAAGTGCAAGGATTTTAGTCGCATCAACTTCTGAGGTATACGGAGACCCAGAAATTCATCCGCAAACTGAAGAGTATTGGGGTAATGTGAATTCAATTGGAATGAGATCTTGTTATGATGAGGCCAAACGATATGCAGAAGCAATTACTATGACTTATCATCGTCGAGACAAAGTCGATACTCGAATTGTTAGAATTTTTAATACCTATGGCCCAAGAATGAGACCAAATGATGGCCGTGTGATTCCAAATTTTATCAACCAAGCATTAAAGAACGAGGATATTACGATTTATGGAGATGGAAGTCAGACAAGATCTTTTTGCTATGTTACAGATTTGGTCAACGCAATTCATAATGTGATGTTTTCTTTTGAGCATACACCATTTAATTGTGGAAATCCTGACGAGTATAGAATGAATGAGTGTGCGAAGGAGATCATTAAAGTTATAAACAGTAACTCGAAAATTACTTATAAACCACTTCCAAAAGATGATCCTAAAAAGAGACGTCCAGATCTTACCAAGCTTCAAAGTATTAGTGATTACAAGCCGCTAGTCTCATTTGAAGAGGGAATTAAAAATACAGCTCTTTATTTTAAAGAGCTGTAATAAAAGCTGTTAGCAGTATCAGTAACGGTTAGCTGTTGGCCGTTAGCAGATAACAGTATCTGCATCAGTTTTTAACGCTCCTCCTCCTTTAAATTTTTTTTTGTCCCCACTTTTGGTGAGGGACTAAAAAAAATTATCAGGAGGTCGTCGCTATGAAACAATTTAGAACTTATCATCTCGCCATCAAACTATACCGTGCCAGCAGTGCGCTACATCTGCCGCATCATCTACAAGATCAACTTTTGCGTGCCTCAAGTTCTGTCGTTTTAAATCTTGCTGAGGGGGCAGGTAAACGCACAATGAAAGATCAACGTAAATTTTATGACATTGCCTTTGGTTCGCTACGTGAGTGCCAAGCGATCTTAGAACTAGCAGAGCTGTCTCATAAAAAGGCCGGATTGATTGCAGATCAAACAGCGGCGCACCTTTACAAGTTATTGACCGCAATGAAGTAATACTTAAAAAGAATTATGCTTTCTTAGCTTTAATTGTAATTTTTTCTGAACTTCTTTTGGAAGCTTTAGGTCATCCATTACTCTATTTTTGAGACTCTGCAGAACATAGTCCTGATCATATTTTTAAGCACACATTTGATCAATACTTTTATATATTTTTTGCAAAAGGCCCAATGAGATTTAACACTGTTTTGCGCCAGTCGCTTGAATCAATTTATAAAGGTGAGCAGCAAGCACATCCGCGAGTGCCCGCCCTTTACAATTTGGTGTGGCCGATAGTTCGATAATTGCTTGGCACTCACGCAAAGAACCAAACGCTATGTCGTAAAAGCGGCGCTTGTCTTTGAATGTGCGCTTTCCAGAACCTTCCGCAAGATTTAGCACCACAGAACTAGCTGCACGAAGCAGCTGGTCTTTCAAATGATAGTCTAGTTTTAAAGTTTGAGATTCATGATAAAAAGTAAGTGCAAGTTGATAAGTTCTAAACTGTTTCATAGCGACGACCCCCTTTCAAATTTTTTTAGTCCCTCACCAAAAGTGGGGACTAGAAAAATTTGAAAGGGGAAGGAGCGTTAAAAACAGATACTGTTTTAAACAGATGCAGTCACTGCTAACTGCTAACTGCTAACTGCTAACCGATACAGATACTGTTATCTGCTAACAGCTTACGGCCAACCGATAACAGTATTAAGAATTTATGACTAGATGCCTCTCCGAACTACAAAAAATAACAATCAGTATTATCTACAGGTAAAGTGAATTGTCCCTTGAGTTTCAAATCCCACTCTTGCATTAAATTCTGCTTTAAGTGTTCTTGTTTGAACAACAGCAGGATTTTCAACTTTAAAATCACCTTGATATAACTGCTCATCTGAAACAATATCTATAAATTCAATCCACTGATCTTCTTTCCAAGATGGAAGATATTCAACATAAAAAAGGTCACTTACTGATTCATTTAATTTTGCGAACACTTTTGCCATTCCATGCAAATTATAAATTGCAAGTTCACCATCATCGCCGTAGACAATATCAAAAGTAAAAACGCCCCATGCTCTAGACTCATCACCGCTATCTTGATTGTAAAAAGTATTAGCACTGCAATTAAAACTTTTAAATAGTGGCAAGTTCATGGCCATAACATTGAAAGAAAATGCAATCGAAAGTAAAACGGTTAGAAACTTCATAAAATTCTCCTTAGTAACTACTATTTGTAGTAAGACCTTTTATTATTGATACACCAGAGCTTGTTCCAAGGCGAGTTGCTCCATTTTTTATCATATCTTCAGCTGTTTTTAAATCTCTGACACCACCACTGGCCTTAACGCCCATAACAGGGCCTACTGTTTTTCTCATTAAGGCGATATCTGTAGCAGTAGCACCCCCAGTAGAAAATCCTGTAGAAGTTTTTACAAAATCTGCTCCTGCATTTTTGGCACACATACACGCTTTTACCTTTTCTTCGTCTGTTAAAAGCGATGTTTCAATGATTACTTTAACAAGTGTTTTATTGGCAGCAAGCACAACTTCTTTAATGTCTTTTTCAACTAATTCTAAATTGTTATCTTTTAATGCTCCAATATTTATCACCATATCTATTTCTTGGGCACCATTTTCTATCGCATCTTTAGTCTCAAACGCTTTTGTTTTTGATGAATTTGCTCCAAGAGGAAATCCAATAACTGTACATACTTTAACAGATGAGCCTTTTAAAATTGAGGCGGCCAATGCAACATTTGTGGGATTTATACAAACTGAGGCAAATTTATATTCTAGGGCCTCTTTGCATAAAAGTTCTATTTGATTTTTTGTGGCATCTGCTTTTAGCAAAGTGTGATCGATTGTTTTTGCGATTTCGTTTTGTGACATATCTTAATCTCCTATAACAAAAGTCTATATTTATAGATACTCTTTTTGATACTTGTTAAGACCAGCTTTTAAAATTTGCATTGCTTTTTTTGTATCGTGAGAGTTTAAAACAAAAGCGATTCTGGCCTCATCAATACCAGAGCCTTGAGTCTTATAAAATCCTTCTGCAGGTGCAAGCATTACTGTTTCTTTATCGATATCAAAACAGCTAAGTAGCCAAATGACAAAATCTTCTGCATTTGGAACAGGAAGTTTTATAACAATATAAAAGGCACCATTTGGAATTTTATACTCAACTCCTGGAATATCTTTAAGTGCTTCAACCACAGTATCACGACGCAAGCGATACTCATTGACCATCTTTTCAAAATAATCAGGCCCCAAATCAACAGTTGGTACGGCCATTAATTGGTCTATCGTTGGTGGGCAAAGTCTTGCTTGAGCGTAGCAAAGAGCAGCTTTCATAACATCTTTATTTTTTGAAATAAATGCCCCAATTCGCGAGCCGCAGGCACTAAAGCGTTTTGAAATACTATCCATTAAAATAACACGATCTTCTACTTCGCTAAATTCCATCAAGCTAACATGTTTTTCGCTATTAAAAATAAACTCTCGATATACTTCGTCTGCAAAGATAAATAAGTTGTGCTCTTTGGCAAGTTTTGTGATTTTTTCTAATTCATCTTTCCCGTATAATTTACCCGTTGGATTGTTGGGGTTACAGATGAGAATGGCCTTGGTTTTTTTTGTGATAAGTTTTTCGATCTCACTTATCTTGGGTAATTGCCAATCATTTGTAAGTGTTGTTGGAATTGGTTTAACATTAATATTTGCAGAAATTGCAAATCCATTATAATTTGCATAAAAAGGCTCAGGAATTAAGATTTCATCTCCTGGGTCCATACAAACAACTAATCCCATAATAATTGCTTCACTACCACCGTTTGTAACGATGATATTTTCTCTTGTAAGCTCTATATTGTGCCTCTTATAATATGTTATAAGTGCGTCTTGATATTCTGGAATTCCTTGACTTGGGCCATAAGCGATAACTTTACTTTTTACTTTCTCTAGAGCTGAAAACATGATTTGGGGTGTTTCAATATCTGGTTGTCCGATATTTAATTGATAAATCTTTTTCCCCTCTGAAATCGCTTTATCGGCATAAGGTTTTAGTTTCCTAATTGGTGATGGTGGCAGTTGTAGGCCTCTTGTAGAAAGTTTAATCATAAAAGTGTTACCTTATTTTATTATTTTGATTTGTATTCTTGTTTTTTAAAGAAACATTTTATTTGGCCCAATTTAGCGTTTTTAGATGGTTTTTGCAAAATTATTTACTGGACATGAGGCAGGTTTTTTTTGGATAATGATATTGTGTATAAAATTTATATAAAAACAAGGAATTAATATGCAGCGTAATTTTTTATTTGTACTTTTATTACTGGCATCATCCACTCTTTTTGCTAAAGAATTTGCTAATCAATATTGCTCTTTTTTATTACCCCCAGGATGGGATTGTGCTTTAGAGGGTAGTGAATATGTGTGTCAAAGTAGTGATAATGATAGAAAAAGAGAGGCCATTATTATTTTGGCGGCCAAAAAAAGAGGGCAACAAGACTCTTTAGATCAATATCATGCATATTTAAAGGATACAAAAACTTTTCAGCTTCCGGGTGGTAAAACACAAGTATCGGAACCAAAATATACTAGTACTAAGAAAGTAAATGAACATGACTGGGTTGATTCACTCCATCTTGCCAGCGAAGTTCCTGGTTTTTATACTAGATATCTTGCAACCGTTAAGGAGGATTTAGGAGTTGCAATAACTTTATCAGTTGCAAAAGATTTTTATAATGCTTATCAAGCAGTCTTTGATAGTGTTGTTAATTCTTTGAGAGTTTTTAGAGTAAGAAATGCAGACGCATCTGATTTAAAGCTAAAAGCATCTGATAAAAATTTATTAGAAAATAGCACCTATATTCCAACCAGCGGAGAGTTTGACGTTAGTATGAAACAAAAAAAGCAAGGCGCAGGAAGAGGTGACTCTTCAGGTTCTTTGATGCTTTATCTCTTATTGGCCGCGGTTGTTGGTTTTATTATCATGAAAAAATTAAAAAAGAAGAAGAAATAATCAACTAGAGGTCTTAATGTATAAGAATTTATTTCTTATTAGTTTGATATTTGTCTGTGCATCTGTTTTTGCAACAGATACGATTACATTTGTTTCAGAATCTGCGGTTATTGGAAAAACAGAGATCTATGGTGATGCCATTAGTGCTCTTCAAACAACAGGTGATGGAAAAACTTTAGATAATGCAGTTAAACTATATTTTCCAATGCTTGGTGTAAATGATGGCGGTGAATATTTATCAAGAAGTGAGTGGGGGGCGCAAGTTGTAAAGCTACCGTCAGCAACAGATGCTGGTGCCGTTGGACAAGCTTTTGTTATATTTGAACTTTATATAACTTCGTTATCAGGCGAGCAAAAGTATTTAAATGCAGCAATAAAAAATTCTGATGGAACTTTTGCGACATTTAATTTGCCGGCAGAGATGCAAGTAACAGGTGGTACCGAAGTTCTACATGTTGTTACCATAGATTTAAATCAGATCAGCTCAGGGATAAGTGGAGCTGTTGGTTCTAATAGTGCTGAGAAAGATTTAATGTTTTTTTTACATTCAGAAGTTGTAAGTCGGCCAAGTTTTGCATCATCAGACTATTCAGTTAGTGTTTTTCTAAAAGCAAACTTTAGCGATCAATTGCCTCAAAACTCTTTAATTATTACAAATATTACAAAGGGCGATGGAAGGCTGTTTATTGATTTTAAGGATAGCTATCCTTCTGTAACTCTGATGGATGAAAACAACTACTATCGAACCTTGGTTTTTGATAACAGTATAATTATTCGAGATGATATTTTTACGAAAAAAGGAAGTGTAAACTTAAATCAGCTTACAAATGGTCAAACTTATAACATAAGTATGTCTTTGCAAAATAAGTTTAAAGTTTTTTCTGCTCCATCTAATGTTTGGAGTGAAACGCCTGAAAGTATTGAGACTTTTTTAAAGAAAAATGCTTGTTATTTGATTTCGGCAGGTTTTAAAAGAGAGCACCCAGTTTTAAATTTTTTTAGGGAAATACGGGATCATTACTTACTTCAATCAAGATTTGGCCGATTCTTTGTTAATTGGTACTATGCTACAGCACCCAACTATGCAACTTATATTGCCAATTCTTGGGTTTTATCATTCTTAGTCGTTTGTTTGTCCACTTTATTTTATCTTTGTTGGAATTTTTGGTATTTATTGCTGATTCCTGTAGCATCGGTTACGATACTTGCTTATTCAAAAAAGAAGTGCTAACCTTGCGACCTTAGTTTTTTATCATTTATTTTTTTGAAAAAAATCAAAAGAAAGCAACTCGCTGCATCCAATAGTGTGATGTGGCTAAACATAACCTTAAGTTTATCCAGGAGGTTTCTATGATTTACGAATTGGCCGTGGTGGCCAAATCCGAACTAGGAGATAAAGACATCACATCTCTTACGTCAATGATTAACGATGTCATAAAAGAAAAAGGTGGCGAAATCGTCATTCAAGACGATTGGGGAACAAGAAGATTGGCCCAGCCATTTTCTGGTGGAGTAAAGAAAGGTCACTTCCTTTATTTTATCTACAAATCAATTCAAGATTGTAATAGCGAACTAACCAGACGTCTTGGAAACGAAGACAGTGTTTTACGCACAATGGTTGTTCGTTTAGGCGAAGAAAAAGAGATCGATAAGATTGTAAAATCTTATAAGACTCCATTTTCTAAAAAGTATCATGGAAGTGTTACAGATAGCGCTGAAGAAGAAATGGCAGATCTAGAAGGCGGCGGTGGAGAGAATCGCAAGCGTTTTGGTAAAAGACGTGGTTGCTGGTTTACAGCGAATAAATGCCATGCAGATTGTAAAGATCCTGCAAGTTTTATATGGCTTTTAAATGAGTTTGGAAAAATTTCTCCAGCACGTATTTCTGGTATTACAAGAAGACATCAAAATTTTGCAAACCAAGCAATTAAACGTGCTAGACAACTAGGTATATCCAGCCATTTATCAAATAGAGTTTTAGAGTAACTTTTTTAGGATAGAAAATAGGCATGGAAAACGATATTAAAAAGGAAAATGTCTTAAGTATTTGGCGCGTTGGGCCTTTCTTGGCCTTAATGAGCATTGCTTTATCTTCATTTTTACCTTTAGCAATTATTGCTCCTGCACCTCTTTCTTTGGCGTTTATACTATATGGACGCGCAAAAGGAGTTATGCTTTCTGCAATTTCTTTGCTTTTTATCGTGATTGTTTCATCTGTATTTGGATTATCTGCTTTTGCGTTAATGCCATTTGTTTTAGTTATTTTGAGTGCAGCACTTATTGCTGAAATAATTAATAAGCAGTATGCGCCTTTAAAAGGGATAATTTTTGCAGGTACAACATTTGTTATGATTCTATCTGCAGTTTTGTTTTTTCACCTGGAGGTTAATAATTTAACACTAAAAGGAGAAATTCAAAAAGCAGTAGAGCAAAGTGTTCTTTCTTTTAAAGAGCACAATAAAGAGATCTTTAATTCAAAAAATTCAGAATTAAGAGAAGTCATTGAACTTTTTAATTCACCAGAAAAGCTAGCTGATGAGTTTTTAGCTCGTGGCACTGGTATAATAATCGCGTCAGTATTTTTTGTATTTTGGATGAACTTTATGATGGTGTTAAGAAATAATCGTCTTTGGCAAAAACATGCATCTTATCGTTTTACTGCCCGAGATCTATTTTTAATAAGAATGCCTGATACCATGATTTATCCAGTTATTATAACCTTGGCGTTTGTGGTTTTTGGAAAGTATTTTTCAAATCCACTTTTAGCAAACATCGGGATGAATTTTATCTGGATTTTTGGAGTATTTTTCTTTTTTCATGGACTAGGTGTGTACTCTGATTTTTTAAACTTTTTGCGTATTTTTAGAATTATGCGTGCTATTTTGATGTTTAGTATCATCTTTTTAGCATGGCGAGTTTTAGTCATACTTGGAATTTTTGATATGTGGTTTGATTTTAGAAAATATTTTAGAAGAAAACGAGAAGGAGATACTATATGAAAGTGATATTGACTGAAAATGTTTCCACTTTGGGTAACGTTGGAGAGATGGTCAATGTAAGTAATGGATATGCAAGAAATTTCTTGTTCCCAAGAAGTCTTGCCGTTCTTGCAGACGAATCTAACAAACGTCAACTTGAAGATAGCAAGAGAAGACTTGCTAAAAAAATTGAAGCAGCAAAAAAAGTTGCTACAGATACAAAAAAGAAAATCGATCCAATTACTGTTGAACTTATCAAAAGAGTTGGACCAAATGGTAAACTTTTTGGAAGTGTTACCAGTGTTGACTTAGCAAAAGAACTTTCAGATCGTGGAATTGTTATCGAAAGAAGAATGATTGCGATCGAAAATCCAATTAAAAAAATTGGAGAGTTTAGTGTTAAGGTAAAACTTTTTACTGAAGTGGATGCGAACTTTAAAGTAAAAGTTTTAATGGACCCAAAGCAAGTTGAAGAAGAAAAAGCAAAACAAGCTTTACTTGCAAAAAAAGCAAAAGAGAAAAAAACTGAAGATAAAATGGTTGAAGAAAACGCAAAACATAGCGATGATCTTGAAACCTTAAATGAAAATGCTACAGAAGAAGAGATCAAAGCATTTGAAAAAAATCAGTAGTTTTTTTCCTTAATTTTGGGGGGGGAAACTTACCCCCCTCTTTTTTTAAAAAAAGAGGTTTTAAATGAGTAGTACGCCAAGCATTAAAGAGTTACCACACGATTTATTGGCCGAAAAATCTCTTTTAAGTTCCCTTTTAATAGATAGTTCAAGTTACGATCAAATTTCAGATTTGCATTTAAAAAGAGAGGATTTTTTTTCACCTCAATATGGTGTCATTTTTGAAGCGATCAAAGATTTAATTTTATCAAATAGCGCAATCGATTATGTAACACTTTGTTCAAAATTAACCGATATGGGAAAAATTGAGCAGCTTGGTGGTAAGTCATTTGTTTTAGAAATTTATGAAGACCAAGCCTATAGTGGCAACATTTATCACTACGCAAAAATTGTAAAAGATAAGGCCTCTCTTCGAGATATTGTGCGTATTGCTCAAAGAGTATATGAAAGAGGAATTAATTATACAGGAGATGCGCAAGAATTTCTACAAGAGGCAGAGGCAAGTTTTTTTAAAATTACAAACGATGGTAAAACCGGAAAGATGCTAAAGCTAAATGCTTGCTTAAAGGCCAACTTAAAAGATTTAGAAGACACCTCTAGATCTTATGGGCAAATAGTTGGTATTCCGTCAGGCTATAACAAATTAGATGAGCTACTTTTAGGTTTTCAACCAGGTCAGTTAATCGTTTTAGCGGCCCGTCCAGCAATGGGAAAAACAGCTCTTGCCTTAAATCTTGCTCTTCGGGCCTGTGAGTTAGCAACGCTACCTGTTGCTATTTTTTCTTACGAGATGGCGGCCTCTGAGTTATCTTTAAGACTTTTATCTGGAAAGGCAAAAGTTGACTCAAAAAAATTAAAAACAAAAAATTTTTTAGATAATGAACTACGAAGTATTGGGATGGCCGTTCAAGCGCTGTCTCCGCTTCCAATATATGTGAATGATTCTGGTAGTACGACTGTTTTAGATATTCAAAGTCAGTGCAGAAAAATAAAAGCAGAACAAGGTTTAGGCCTTGTGATGATTGACTACCTTCAATTGATGCGCTCACACACCAACAATCCAAGCAGAGAACAACAAGTTTCTGAAATTTCCAGACACTTAAAATTAATGGCAAAAGAACTTGAGTGTCCAGTAATTGCGTTATCACAGCTTAACAGGCAGGTTGAATCAAGACCAAATAAAAGACCAAATACAGCTGATTTGCGAGAGTCTGGAGCTATTGAGCAAGATGCAGATATTATTATGTTTATTTATCGTGATGAAGTTTATAATCCAGAAAGTAAAGATAAAGGAATCGCTGAGATTATTGTTGGAAAAAATCGTTCTGGTGAAATTGGAACAGTTCGCTTAGCATGGGTTGGAAGCTATACTAGCTTTGAAAATTTACATACGTAAATACGAAAGGATAAAATGTATGATTAAAATTATTTTTACATCGCTTGCAATTTTTGTATCTTTTAACTCTTTTGCTATTCCACTCATTGATGCAAAAAATTATCAAATAGAAAAACTCTTTGTTGATATTAATGGATTAGATGATTTTGATTTTGAAGGAATTGTTAAGCTTTCAAACTGCTCAGGTAGTTTAATTATTTTTGAAAACCAATCAACCTCTAGCAAAGCACTAATCTTAACCAATGGCCACTGTATCCAAAAATCATGGCCGTGGGGAGGCTACTTAGCTCATAAAGAAATTTATCATAATAAAAAAGTTTCTCGAGATATGTGGATTTATAATACTGATCGTAGCAGATCGTTAGCAGTCGAATCAGATTTAATTCTTTTTGCTTCGATGACTTATACAGATATTGCAATTTATCGTTTAACCATCTCTTATGATGAAATTTTTAATGAAGCACAAATTAGACCTTTTATTATTTCTTCAACAAAACCAGAAGTTAATACTCAAATTGAAATTGTTTCTGGTTATTGGGACAAGGGATTTCTGTGCTCGATAGAAGACTTTATTTATTCTCTTAAAGAAGGAGACTGGTTATTTAAAGATTCTATTAGGTATTCAGAGTATGGATGTCAAGTATATGGAGGGACATCTGGCTCTCCAATTATTGAAAGTGGAACAAGAACGGTTATTGGAGTAAATAATACGGGAAATGAGAGTGGATATAAGTGTACGACAAATAATCCATGTGAAATCGATGAAAATGGCGAGATTACAATTATTCCAAAACGAGGTTATGGACAACAAACTTATTTATTATACTCATGTTTAACCCCAAATTTTCAAATTGATTTTAATAAAGAGGGTTGTTTGTTATATCCTGCCGTAGAATTTTAATACCAATAGTAAAAATTAATTCTTGCGGTGTCAGACCTCGGTCTCGCCGCCTGCGACGTACTAGTTGTACGACTCGGCGTCTCGCCTTGTCTTCCTTGCCATAATTAATTTTTTCAATTGGTATAACTATTTATACTTGGTATTTTTTGCCTCTTTTTGTTTCACTTCTTAATTCAACATATAATGGAATATGTAATTTAGGGATATTTTTATCCCAAAAATTTAGGAGACAGGATGTCTTGGCAAATTATTCCAATCATTTTTTTAAGTGTTTTTATTTTTTCATGTAAAGAAAAAGAATTTGATGAATTAATCAATACGCCCGCGAATGAAAAGAGTACTTCAGCAGACACAAATAGTAATGCAAAGCTAGATGCAAAAAAAATCTTGATTGAAAATGGCAAGATTAATAGCGGAGAAAAAATTGCAAAAAAAATAAATGATGTATTATTACCACCAGGAAAAAGGCAAGAAGATCAAAGTAATGAATGTAAAAATGGGTGTGATAATAATTTAAGGCCTAATAAAAATTTAGGAAGTGTAAAACCCAGAGATTTGCATCCTCTTGTTGGTGGAGCATACAAAGTTTCTGCAACAAGATATGGGTGTTGCAATATTTTAAAAACTGCAAGAAGTGATTTTACTCAAAAACTAGAATCTCCAGTGACCTGTCAGCGACCTAAAAAATGTGTTGAGGCAATTCCTTCAGAGTATAAATATCTTCTTGGTGGTAAACCTTATTTTAAACATAATAGAGGAATAAAAGATCTTCACGTAAAAAAAGAATTAGACTGTTCTGGCTTTATTTCAACAGCTCTTTTGGCCTCTGGTGCACGTCTTTATCCTTCTGATCATAGCAACGCGACTATGCCGAATGCAGCAACTTCTAATTTTGAAACAATTCAAAAAGATTCAAAAAGCTGTATCGAAAAAGTTTCAATAGATAAAAATAGCTCAATAAAACCAGGTGATATGTTAAACTTAGCATTGATAAATCGGCCTAAAGGCAATAAGCATAAAAGTCGGGCCCATATTGTAATGATCGATACAGTTGGTAGCGATCCTCTTGGGATAAACAATGCCGCAAAAAATGGAGCAGCAGGTTGTAATCAAATTACAGCTGATGATTTTGATTTTACTTTCATTCATAGCACATCAGGATTATTTAATCTTAGCTCTCCTGTAAAATATAAAAAGAAAAATATTTCTCAAATGACTGGAGTTCGCCGTGATCAGGCAAAACTACTTCCATCCATAATGAGAACAAATTTGACAAAGATTGCAAAAACTCATTGCCTAGGTATCGTTAAATACAAAAATGGTAATCAAAGTCAAAGTATCGGTTTAGATAGTGGTCTAAAATATAATTTATCTTTGCTAAGACATAAGGGAGATAAAAATCCAAAATGTATGTTTACGCCAGTGCCAAATCTTTTAGAAGAACGTTGTGTAAACGATTGTTTAAAAGATTTTAGAGTCGGGGAGAATTCATAATGAAAAAAATAATAGTTTTATCTTTTCTTTTGTTTGTAAATACTTCTTGGGCGGATTGGAGCAGTGTGACCTGTCCAGATGATGTAAAGATCATTGCAGATGAATTAATAAAGTTGGAAATGTCTGGAATGTTTTTAACAACAAAAAGTCGGTGCTTAAGTCAGAGTAATTTTAAGTATGTTTTGGCAGAGCATAACCCCGGAACGGAGGAGGAAATTGCTTATGATCATATAATAAGCAATCAATATAAAATAGAAATTACTCAAGTTAAAAAAGAGGAGTTTGGTGTATATGAAATTTTCTATAAAATCATAGACGCAAAAAAACAGTATACAGATTCTTTTAAAATGATGGTCTATAGAGATTCTAAGCTCAAAAAAAATATTCAGTGTGCAGACATATTTGCGCCTTCAAATAAAGTTTATATCTTAAAAGAGTGTCTATAAGGATTTATGATGTACTTTAGTATATTAAAATTTATTCTCTTGGGTTTTTTTGTTCTTTCTTGTAACGATAAAGAAATAGATGATGTATTTGATGATGGACCACAAGATGATCTAAGTACAACGTCTTCTCATGCAACAAAAAAAGAGGCCAAGGAATTACTAATAAAAAATAAAACTATAAAGAGCGCAGAAGAAATTTCTGCAGCAATAAATGATTTTGGAAATCCTCCAGGGCAAAAAGAGATTGATCAAAATTTAGAGTGTATAGATAGTTGTGATGATCTGGTGAGCACAGCAGATAGTAAAAAAGTAGAAACTGTGAGTAAAACCAAAATTATACTAACAAAGTTAGAGCAAACAAATCTGGGCCTAACTCAAGAAGAGTTTGATAAACAACCCCAGCATATCAAGCGTCTATTAAAAGAGACTGCCGATATGTTACGTTATGAGAAAAAAAAGGGAAGTTGTTCTTTAAAAAATTTCACAAAGAAAAAACCAGCAATAATAAAAAGAAAGTCTCAGGGGTGTTGTCTTTTATTTGTTCGAATGGCATTAGAAAAGGCCGGATATGATAATACATTCACTAATCCATATGCTGGTGGTTCTTGTAAAGATTTAAAGAAAAACAAAAGGATGAAGCAATTTTGGGAATATTCATCTAAAGGCAAAAAGGCGGTTGATATTTGGAAAGATATTCCAATTGGTGCCGTTGTGGTTTATAAAAATGATCAAAGGATTGAAAGAGATCGAGTGGAAAATATTAAAAGAAAAAAAGCAGGAAAAAAACTACGGCCATTTAAAGAGCATGGACATATAGAGATAAAAACAGCATCAGATCAATTTGTTAGTGATTTTATTCGATATGATAAGTTAGGTAAACCGATGCAAACAAGACGACCAATTTGCATATATGTTCCGACAAAGTGAGGGATAAGAAAATGAAAGCAGGATTAATTTTATTATTTTCAATGTTTATATTAACAGGAATTGCAGGAGCGCAAGAATTTGAACTTACCAAAGAGATAGATGATGCTTATGCAAAGTATAATCAGGTAAGGGCCGATAATGCAAAAGTTGTGGCATTTAAAGTGTTGCCATATGTTTCTCAAAAAACAGGTGAGTTTTTAAAAAAGAAAGATTTAAAAAAACAAGATTTAGAAACCTATTCGAGAATTGTTTTCTTTGGTCTCTATTTTGATATTTCAGGAGACATTATTTCCATTATCTATCCGCTTTATAAAAAACATAAAAATATTTTGCTTCAATCTATGGATGATATTCAAACAGATGCAAAAGAGCTGCTTCAAAAAGAGATCACACATTACGAAATGTTAGAAAGTATGTAATTTTGAAGGAAAGAGCTAGGTCGTTTTCATTGACCCTTTGCACCGTGAAATGTGCCACGCCGGGTTTTTATTAACGCAGCGACGAACAAAAGTCATCTGGCACCTTTTGGGGAAAGACCGATTAAAATTCCAAGAAGGCGTGCTATATCTCGGAGTGTTAAGATATATGCGGCGTAAAATACGTTTACTTTAAAATTTTCAAGATGGTTTATTTTAAAAGTAAAAAATAAAAAGTGTATTAAAAAATTTACTGCTAAAAATAGTGCAGATACAACTATTAATGAGTGCTCGAAGATAGTTACCACTAGGCAAATAAGCATAAGTGCCATAAAAATTACACCGACATAATCTTTCCAAATAGTATATCCATCGCCTTTGATGTTTTTTGGGTGTCGAGAGTATAGCCTTACTCGCCAATAACCGTGCATGTATTGGGTCTTTAAATATTTAAGAATATTTTCAGGGTGATAGTGATAAACAACGGTCTCTTTTTTAAATTTAATTTTTTTATTAGGATAGTGGTTCATTAAGCGATAACTAAAATCATTATCTTCAGCACTAGCTTTTTTGTAGCTAGTATCAAGTCCATTTATTGCCAAAAAACTCTCTTTTTTTATTGCAAAATTATATGAACCAAAAAAATTAACAAACTCGTTCATGCAAAAAAGATGGCGATAACGAATATCTAAATGAATAACTAACGCCAAGCGACTATTTGTATTTTTTATGTTATAGCTGCCAGAAACTGCAATTATGTCATCTGAAAAATCTGCTAAATTTGTAAGCCAATCTCGTGGAGCGATACAGTCGCTATCTGTAAATGCTAATATGTTATAAGAAGCATGCTTTGCTCCAAGATTCCTTGCATTAGCTGGGCCTTGATTTTTACAGCGAATAATTTTTAGATCTTTAATATCTGAAAGTTCATTAATACAATTATCGTAAGATCCATCATCTATAATGATTATCTCAAATTTCTCTTTATAGTCTTGATTGATAAGAGCAAGAACACACTCTCTAATGTGTTCTTTTGCATTATACATAGGAACAATAATTGAAACATTTTTATCTGACATATTTTGTAAATACTCCAGCGATTTTTTTTATAAAAATTATTGCACCCTTTATGTTCCATCGCCAATCCCAAAGCGATAGCTGAGAAAAAATATAAGAAGGCCGAAGTAAAAACTTTTGATATGCTTTGCTAATTAATGCTTGTAGTTGCTCATAACTTAAATCTTTTGTGCGAACCAGAGGAACTAGATTTAAAGGATTATAAAATTTAAAATCCTCACTTTTTAAAAAATTATTCTCTTTATACCACTTAAATAAAGGAGTGTTTGGAAATGGAATTAAGCTTGCAAACTGCACGTAATCTGGATTTAGTTTTATTGCAAAATCAATTGTGTTTAAAATACTCTCTTTTGTTTCCCCTGGTAATCCAATGATAAAAAGGCCTATAAATTTGATTTTTAATTTTTTACATAAAGAAGAAATTGTTTTTGCACTATTTGTTAAAACATTTTTTTGTATACTTTTTAGTAAGTCATCATTTCCTGATTCCATGCCAAAAGAAATTTGAATAAGACCTGCATTTTTTGCAAGAGTTAAAAAAACTTCATCGACATGATCGATGCGAGTGCAAATTGCAAATTTGATCTTTATTTTTTTATCTATAATTCTTTGAAAAATTTCTAAAACTCTTTTGCGATCAACAGAGATTGTTTCATCAAAAAACACAAAATTAGTAATGTTAAAATTAAAATAAAGAAACTCGATCTCTTTTACTACGTCGTCAGGGGGCCTTGGTATCCATTTTTTATTAGCATAGGCGCAAAACGTACACGAGTAGGGGCAACCTCTGCTACTACTGATAAGTGTAAAGTTACTGGTAAATAGTTCCGTTTTATATGGCCAACTCTTTTGGCCATCTAGTAACTCATAGGCCGGAATCGGGATTTTTATGGCCAATAATCTATCTTTATCTGCACTTAAAAGTTTGGCGCCATACAAAATTTCATTTTGATTTAAAAACATCGTTTCACAAGGAGTTTTACCATCGATAATCGCACTCACTTGTAATGTACTTATAAACTCTTGCTCAAAAAGACTAAAAAAATCAATTTCTTTAAACTTATAAAGATAGGGAATTAAAAGATTCTCTACATCGCTAAAAATTTTATTTCTAACAATCATTTTTGCATGAGGAACAAGGGCCTTGACTTCCTCCAAAAATGTTAAGTCCTCATTTGCGCAGTCAAACGCAAATCTAGAAATTATTATTTGTGGATTAAATTTTATAATATCGTTTTTTATTTGAGAAATATTTAAATCAAACCCCATGGCATCTATTAGTTTTAACGAAACTTTATCTTTAAATGTTTCTTTTAAAATAGCAGCAGTGGTCAGCAGTGTTAATGGTGGATAAATCGTATTGAAATCTTTATGCTCAAAACGCTCCTCTCTTATCACTGGATGATGTGAGACTCTTGGGGGATTAATAAGTAGGATGTTTATTTTATAATTGTTACTCATTTTTTACTTTATCTAACTCTTCTAAAAAATTGCTAATAACTGTGTCTATGTTAAAGTTTTTTACTATATACTCATGGCCTTTACTGTTTTTGCTATCGGTCTTAAGGGCCAAGTCAATGGCCTTTAAAAGAGATTCTTTTTTAATATCAAATAAGAATAGATAATCTTTTAAAAGAATTGAATCAAAAAAGTAGGAGCTTATAACATTTTTTTTAAGCAGTAAATATTCTCGCAGTTTTAAAGATGATCTATATTTATCTCCAGGAGCGTCACTTAAAAAATTAATTGCAATATCTGCACGCGCAATTTCTTCTAAGGCCCTCTTGTGAGGTAGGTGGCCTAAAAAAATGATATCTAGATTGTTTGTAGAGCTATATTTTTTTAATTCTTCTAATTTAACTCCCTCTCCAACAACCGTTAACTTAAAATGTGGATGTGTTTTTAAAATATCTTTCCATAATTTTAGAAAACTTATAAAATCACTAGCAATTCCCAGATATGCACAATACACAAATAAAACATTATCACTTTTGTTTGCAGATTTTGAAGTTTCATAATTTTTTATATCAAGACCTTGTGGTAGAATTAAAATTTTACTTTTATCTACGTTGTAGTTTGCAATTAGATAATCATAGATGTTTTTATTGTGAGTGGTAATTATGTCAAAATAATTAATCGTGTGCTTTTCAAAATAAAATAACAGCTTGGAAATAATTATACTTTTATGCCATAACAAATGTTCTAAATCATCGACATCAAGGATGATTTTAACTTTCTTTTTAAAGAGCTTTCCTAGTAATGCTGGAATAATGCTTATAAAGACCGATTTAAATGCAAAGATGTAATCAAGCTTTGTTTCTTTGATAATTTTAAGAGATACCTCGAACATGAAAAAAAGAATTTTAATTAAAGATCTTTTTTCTAATTGCTGTAATAAAATATGGTGGTTTTTTTTTATCAGTGCGTTAGAAATTGCAAGAACGCGTATGCTTAACGCACTATTTTGCGTGCAGAGTGGATTGATTAAAAAAAACTTCATTTTTTTTGCCATACTGTTTTTATAAAAGAGATGAACCCATAAAACTTTCTTTTTAAATCGGGTAGACTATGTATATTCAAAATCATTTTTATAATTTGTCTAGGTCTTAGATAAAAGCGCTTTAAACCGTAATCGATGAGTTCATCCATTTCTTCTTTTAAAAGAGTTGGATAATTTAAAACAGTACACTGCCTGCCCGTTGGGTCCAACCAATCTTCCCATCTTTTGGCAGCGATAAAATTATTCTTTTGGGCCCATTTATAAAAAGAAGTTCCCGGATAAACCGCAACTCCTGAAAATTGTACCGTATCAAGAGGTAGAGAGAGAGCATAGTTTATGGTTTCTAAAGCACTCTCTCTAGTTTCATGAGGGGCACCAATCATAAAGCAGCCATGCATTATAAGGCCTAGTTTTTTTGCCGCCAAGGCCAGTGCTCTTCCTTGATTTAGAGTTATATTCTTATTAACGGCATCAAGAGATTTTTGATTGCCAAATTCAAAACCAATCATAAGCATGCGACATCCGGCCTTTTTCATTAAGGGGAGTAGTTCTAAGTCAATATCTACACGAACATTACAAGACCATTTTATTTTTGTATGAAGTTTTTCATCTATCATTTGTTGACATAAATTTTTTGTATGTGAAGGATTTAAGGCAAAGTGATCGCTTTCAAACATTATCTCTTTTAAGTTTGGAAATAGTTTTAGATCATGTTTGATTTCTGAAATTATAGATTGAACACTTCTTATTCTCACTCCATTTGAACTCATCACTTGAGGTGTTAGGCAAAATGAACAGCGATTATTACAGCCTCTTGCATCAATTAAAGTTAAAAAATTAAAAAGTTTTCCAGCATCACGGTAGTTGTCTAAGCAAATCTCTTCCCATGCTGGAAATAAAAGCTCATCTACATTATAAAAAATAGATTCTTTTGTTGTTATAATCTCATTGTTTTTTAAAAACTTAATGCCAGGTATTGTGTCTAATTTTGTTTGATTAGCAAGCTCTTTTATAGCGTAATCGTATTCTCTTAGAGCAATGACATCTAAAGAGTTATTAAACTCTTCTTGGGCCAAAGTAAAAGTTTCATCAGCACACGCCGTAACATGAGCGCCGATTGCAATGGTGAAAATATTCTTATCAATATTTTTTGCAAGCTCTGCATAGCTTAAATCATTTTTAATAGAAGGTGTTGTCGTATGAATAATTATCATCTCTGGTTTGCTGATTTGTATGATCTTTTCAATATCTGCTTTTGTTTTCTTTTCGGCCGGGCCATCGATAAAGATAACTTTATGTCCATCGTTTTTTAAAAGAGCTACTGTAGTTAAAAAATAGTCGGGATGTCTTTGTACTTGACCTCTAGAGACAGCTGCCCAGCGAGCAGAGCGAACAAAGTTTGGAATAAATGGAGGATTAAGTGCTAGTATGTTCACTCAAGATCCATCTTTTGAAATAGCGCTTGTTTTGGAGTATTAGATACATCCAAAAGTAGTGCCGTTAAAAACATTTGATGCGCAAAAATTATTGGCAAAGCGGCAAGCATGACAACACCCGATGGTGTTGCGATTTGTAAAATAAAATTAAAATAATAATATTTATATAGCCCCCATGCAGCTCCAGTAAAAAACAAAAAAGATCCAATTAGTACAAAAATTATCTCAAGAGAGAGAGTGTGTAATATCTTTCGCACGAGCACTCTTTTTATCAATGCTCGTATAATTTTTGGAGGGAATTCAAAAAAAGTTTTTGCAATAGAGAGACTTGACTTGTTGTGAGGATAAAAAGAAGGCATAGAAATATCTTTAACTTTTGCTCCAAATAATCCAAGAGCGCAAAGCATCGATGATTCAAAAAAATATCCATTGCTTATTTTTTGCTCTTTGATTAATTGATAAGTTTCTTTTCTTATGGCAATAAAACCATTTGTTGGATCGATCACATCCCAATATCCAGATGCCATCTTTATAAAAAACGATAGGCCCAAATTTCCAAAGAGTCTAATTTTTGGCATGGAGGCAACAGATGTTGTGCCTGATAGTCGGTTCCCTTTTGTGTAATCTGCAAATCCTTCGACCAAAGGAAGAATTAAATCAAAAATTTTTGCTGAAGGCATTTGACCGTCGCCATCTATTTTAACCATGATTTGATGATTTTGAGATGCTGCATACTCTAGTCCAGATTTTACGGCGGCACCAACTCCCAAGTTTTTTTCATGCTGAAGTATTGTGATTTTAATTACACTTGTTTTTTGCGATAACTCTTTCATTATTTTAAATGTGTTATCATGGCTTTTATCATCAACTAAGATAATTTCACTAATAAAAGAGGGAATCTCTTTTACAACATCTATAATTGTTTTTTCTTCATTAAAGCATGGGATAATAACTGCGACTTTAATATTGTTTTTTATTATTGCAGGAGTAATCATAATTTATAGATCCTTTAACTGTTTAAGTCTTTCGATTATTAGGGGATGATTGGGAAAATAAAAAAGAAGTTTTATGTAATAGTTTTTTGCCTGAAGAAAATCTTTATTTGCAAAATAGGAGTTTGCAATATTAAACATAACTTCAAGATTTTCAGGTTCTTGTTTTAAAGATTTTTGATAATAATTTATTGCTTGTAGATATTTGCCAGAATTATGAAATGTCGTTCCAAGATTATTTAGTGCTTCTTTGTTCATTTTATCATAAGCTAAAATTTGTTGAAAGTGTTCCTGGGCCTTAGAAAACTGCTTAGTAAAAAGAAATACTCTTCCAATGCCAAGTAGTGCGTGAATCTCTTTACTGTTTTTTTGTAGCAGTTTTTGATACATCGTCATTGCATTTTGATAATCTTTTAACTCTAAAAACAGATCACCGAAATTAGCAAATAAGAGATTATAGCTTGGATCTATTTTTTCTGCTCGCTTTAAATAATCAAGAGCAAGATCAAATTCTTGGTTTTGTCTTGCAATAAATGCTAAATTTATAAAAGGACCAGGGTTGGTTTGTTCAACCTCGATTGCTTTTAAAAAATAGACATTTGCTTTTTTAAAATTGCCTGTAGCAAGATAAGTCATAGCTAACTCATTAAGGGCCCGAGGATTATTTGGATAATGTTTAAGATTTTTCTCCCAGATTGTAGTAGCAGAGGCATAATCACTGTTGCGATTAATGGTAAGAAATCCAAAAACAATCACAAGTATTATAAAAATATAATTTTTAATAAAAAAACAATAACGATTGATAATCAAAACAAGTATAAAAATATAACTAATCGATGAAAGATAGAGGCGATATTCAAAGGCCAAATCTTTGATTGGAATAATAGAGGATGTAAGAGCAAGATTTACAAAGAAAAAGACTCCTAAAAAACCGACCCACTGTTTTTTTAAAAAAGTATAAAGGGAAAAGATAAAGAGTAAAACTATAAATATGGCGTATGGATAAACATCAAAAAGTGATTTTGCCACAGGCCAATGATAATCCATGATAAGAGGGTGTGGAATAATTAAAAGCCTTATATAGTGCGTAATAACTTGAAATTGAGTCTGCAAGTATTCCAGTGGGGTAAAAAGTGTTAGAGAAAATCCAAGAGAGTTCTCTTGGGTGGGTTTAAAAAAGAGATAATTAAAAACTAAAAGAATGTTTGCAAAAAATAAAATAGTATATAGTAATTTTGAATTTAAAAGTTCTTGCTTAAATGTTTGGCCTAATCCTAATATTTTTTTTTGATATAAGAAGTAGTGAAGTAAAAAAATTGTTATAATTAATGTTGCAACTGTTTGCTTGGTGAATGCTGCAAGTATTGCGCAGATTGCAACATAAAAAAGATATCTTTTATTTTGTTTTTTTTCTTGCCAAAAACAAAGAGTAAAATAAATTGCTGCAAGATAAAAACATCCAGTGAGGGATTCCGCTCGCTGGATAATATATGTTACGGCCTGAGTATTAATTGGATGAATCATCCATAAAATCGCTGAAATGAAAGCAAGATTTTGTGTTAAAAAACGTTTGGCAATTTTAAAAAGAAAGATCGATGAAAGAATGTGAATAGAAAGATTAAATAGGTGATATCCAAAAGGCTCAAGTTTTCCTAATGAATAATTTAGCATCAAAGTAAAATTTAAAAATGCTCTATCGTTATGAAAAAGATTTTTGATGCTGTAAAGAATATTTTGTAGATCAAATTTGATGTGAAGGTTATTTAAAATATGGGCAGAGTCATCTAAAATAAATCCACCAGAAAAACTGTTTAAATAAGCAAAAAGACCAATGGCAATTATAAAAATGTAGTGCATATTTTGATTATATAACGATGTGGCAATAAATGTGGGCATTTTTTTTATATCTTTTTTTTGTTTACCCTTGAAGCGTGGGATTAAGGTGGCGTAATTTAAAGCTCTAGTTTAGGCCATTGTGTAAAATACAATTATGGCCCAAAATAGCATCAAAGAGCAAGAAAAAGACTAAAGTTTCTTTTAGATTGGTCGATAAGAAACTTATGTTTAGTAAAAATATAGGTGGCAGAAGATGCTTAATAATTTAAAACAGCTTGCTGAAATTCTTGCAAAGAGGCTTGCCCTTCAAGGGGTTTCTGTTGCCGGAGGATTAGTCCTCTCTTTAGGTCTAATTGGAGCATCTGTTCATATTGAGCTAGAGAGGCAGGCGACAATGAAGAAAGATCCGACGATGAAGTCTGGGTATTTTTCTTTTGCCAAAGATAAGCTTTTAAGTTTAACAACACTAAGAAAGCCAGCAAGTGATAGAGTATTTGAAGAGTATTTATTAGATGGAAGTTTTATTGGAAGTGATGGAAGTATTATTTCAAAAGATGGGGTTGTTATCGCTCCACCAGGAAGTGTTGTTACTGCAAAAGGTTTAATTATTACTCCTGATGGCAAGGTTTACTCTTCAAGTGGAAAGCTTCTTTCTGGTGCAGGCAGTACACTGCTTAACGATGGTAGAATAAAAACAAAAACAGGGCATATTATTGGAGTAGATGGAGCAATATATACCGCAGATGGAAAAATTTTAGCACCTTCTGGAAGTATTATAAAATCAGATGGCAGAATTGAAACAGCTTTAGGAAACATTATTTCTCCTGACGGAAAAGTTGTTTCTCCGAATGGAAAAATTTTAGCGCCACAAGGAAGCTATATAACAAGTGATGGCAAAATTGTAACACCAGATGGTAAGGTTTTATTCTCCGATGGTAAAATTCTGGCCCCTCCAGGAAGTACTATTTTTTCTGATGGGAGAATTTTAACTCCAGATGGAAAAGTCATAAACAGCGATGGAAGTATTGTATCATCAGATGGGAAAGTGATTGCTCCGCCGGGAAGCAGTATTGATTCTGCTGGAAAAGTTACAACACCATCAGGAAATATCATAATGCCTGACGGAAGAGTATTATCTGAAGATGGTAAACTTCTTGCCCCATCTGGTAGTGTTATTAATGCAGATGGAAATATTTTAAGACCAGATGGAACCGTTACAAATGCAGATGGCAAGATTATTGCCCCACCGGGAAGCACGGTTACAGCAGATGGTAAAATTGTGACATCAGATGGAACGATTCTTTCTTCAGATGGAAAAGTTTTGGCACCACCAGGCAGTACTGTTACATCAGATGGAAAAGTTATTACTCCTGATGGCAATATAATTAATTCAGATGGCAGTATTGTTTCTCCCGATGGAAAGGTTATAGCTCCACCGGGCAGTTCTA
>CAZCDT010000041.1:0-27364 GCA_964497525.1 uncultured Bacteriovoracaceae bacterium | reverse complement strand
ATATCTCAAAAAGGCATCTTTTAAACGAGGAGCAAACTCTTCTTCAAAAAAGAATCTACTTAAATCAGATAACTTTGATTGTGGAACTTGATGAATATCATACTGAATGTTCTTATGTCGCATTCTTTCTATTAACATTCTCTCTTCTTGTTCATTAGCTACAGCACGCCGAGGGCCTGTTCGAATCCATGTGCGCCCTTCATATTTAACTGGCGGCATATCAGATGGCATAACGGTGATGACGGCCATTTCAGAATTTTTTAACAGTCTTTTTTCTACAGTCATCACTGGCAAGGGAAGAATGTTTCCATCTCGACTGATATCAGAAAGAGTAAGTAAGAGTTGATCGGTAACACTAATGCCAGAAGGGGTTCCATCATCTTTTGCGCCAATAAACAAAACACCTGCTTCATTGCGATTTGGAAAATCATTTGCAAAGGCGCAGACAGCTTGTCTGACCTTTTTGGGCACATCTCCCTTGAAAGATTCTTTTCTTTCAACAAGATCTGATTCCAAATCATTTAGAAAATGTTCGAGTTCATTATCTGTATATCGCTTCATTTCGCCAACTCTTTCATCGCCTTTTTGTGCTTCCCAAAAGACTTCTTTAAATTTTTATTCCATTCGCTCGGATCAACCGGTTCAAGCTCAATTGAGTGGGGTCTTTTAATAAATTCTTTCACCGCCAAATTAACAAGCTTGTTAAAATTGATGTCATTCTTTTTGACAAACAACTCCATCATCTGATCAACATCATCATCTAAACGAACTGTTCTTGGTCTACCCATAAATACCTCTCTCGGGTATTTTACATCACGTTGATGCTTTTTGCATCTTTTTATTATTATAAACCAAGCCAACAGGAGGATAAAATGGATTCAAAATTTGATTACAGTGAACTACTTAACTTAGTTAAAAACTTTCTGGATAACTACAAGGCCGCTCGCGAGGTCTTTTGTGAAAAAGAGGCGGCGGATTATTTAAGAGTGCCGCTTCAAACACTTAAAAATTATTCGAAAAAGAAAAAGATCTCATGGTGTCTAATCGGCAAACATAAAATTTATACCAAAGAGCAGCTCGATGAATTCCTAGAAAGAAAGGTTAGGTTTCATCGAGACTGGAGATAACTTCATCAATACTAATGGGATAAAAATTATGAACATCGGCCCCAACGTTGATGATATTGTGCTTAAGTTCCATCTCTCTTGTTAAGTTTGTTACTCTTGAAAACTCTCTAATTTTATCTCCAGTTTTTAAAATTTTCCACTTCTCATGCACGTGCCCGCAGATCGTAGGATATTCATCATGAGCATCAATCGGTCTGTGAGTTAGAAAATATTTTTTCGCGTTATACCCAATTGTTAAATGCTTAAATCTTTCAATATCACCCAGAGCATTCTTTCGATCATGATTTCCCAAGATGAAAATCATCTTTTTAAAATTAAGCTGGGGAAGAATTTTAGTGTATGCCTCTTTTGACATTGAAAAATCGCCCAGATAAAAAACTAAATCATCTGTAGAAACGACTTCATTCCATTTGGAAAGAAGCGCATCGTCCATCTGCGAGACAGAGTCAAAGGGGCGATTGCAATATTTGATAATATTAGCATGCATGAAATGACTGTCGCTACTAAACCAGATTTTGGGATATGACTTTAAGACATCATCGTTAATATCAAAAAAGTTTTCAGAATTATTCAAAGTAGGAATCAAGCGGTTCCCCCTTATAACACCAGTGGCTCCAACCATTAACAGTTTGCCAGTCGTAGCCCAATTGACGGAGAACTTCTAACGCTGAAGCAGAGACACTTAATTCCTTGTCTTGATACCTAACTCTTTTTGAATCTATAACAGTACAGGTGATATTGTGATCTTTAGAAAAAGTAAGAACAGCACCAACTGGCACTCCAAGCATTTCAAAGTTTTTATTACTTTTTCTCTTCCTTGTTTCTTTGATGGCAAGTTTATCTTCGTTAGTTTCAATAATCTGCTCTTCTCTTGGAGTCACATCAATTGGATTTGCAATAAGAAGGGCCGCTTTGGCCCGTTCGGGAGCTATTGTAAAAAACTCACGGCTGCTTCTTACTCGATGATCATCAAAAGCATCATGCAATAGCTTCTCTACTTTCTTATGGTCAGAAACTTTTCCGGCGTAAAAACATTCAAATGGAAGCGGCAGCGATGTGTTATCAAGGGATTTAATTCGATCTATAACATCACTTTCAGTAATTCCGATTTTAATATAATCAGGCATCGCCTCGTTGGTTAAAATGTAAACAATTCCTTCGCTCATAAAATATCTCCGATTTGAATTAACCAGCAAATTACTGCAGCTTGGCAGTCAACAATTTCCCCGATTTTTCTAATATATTTTTATGCTACAATATTATTATTCTAACATATATATCAACAAGCGTTAATAAAATGGATTCATATGGATATTAAAAATATTGAACAGATATCACCACTTCAAATTGCATATTACGCCAATCTTCTCAACCTTAAACGGCCGAAATGGGAAGATCAATCAGCTCACGACGCAATTATCAGAGCAAAAGTTGACCCCATCCCTCACCAGATTGAAGCCGCTCAATTTGCGTTTAGAAATCCACTTTCAGGTGGCGTAATCCTTGGTGATGAAGTTGGACTTGGAAAAACAATTGAAGCAGGGATAGTCTTGTCACAACTTTGGGCAGAAGGGAAAAGAAATATTTTAATTATTGCACCAAAGTCATTAAGGCATCAGTGGCAAGATGAACTTGAAAATCTATTCTATTTAAAATCAAAAATTATTGACACGCAAAGTTTTAACAAGAGGCAGTCTCCCGCCAAATCCTTGCTTTTGGAAAAAGATAAAATCTTAATTACTAACGAGCACTTTGTTGCCAAGTATGAATCGATAATCAGTAAAACCAAATGGGATATTATTATTATTGATGAAGCTCACAAGCTTCGCAATGTGTATAAGGCAGGAAAAAATGAGGCCAAAAGAGCGAAGGCCATTAGAGAATGTTTAAGCGGATATAAAAAACTGTTGTTAACTGCAACGCCTATGCAAAATAACTTGATGGAGCTATATGGCCTTGTAAGCTTTATCGACCCATATATATTGGGAACTGCTGATAGTTTTAAAAAGAATTTCGTTTCTATTGACGAAGAAATGCGAGAAGAAAAACTTCAAGAGTTAAAGTATAGAATGCAGAAGTTCTTTAAAAGAGAATTAAGGAAAAATGTTCAAACATTCATCTCTTACACCAATAGACATGCGGTCACAAAATTGTTCAGTCCAACAGATGAAGAAGAAGAGTTAAGAATTCGATTTGAAAATTATTTAAAAGACCCTGAGTCAATCGCACTGCCAGCACTGGCAAATGGGTTTTTAAAAATGATCTATTTCAAGCTACTTGCCAGTTCTTCTTTTGCACTTAAAAATAGTTTGAGTAATCTCTATGTAAAATTAATTCTTCTTTCTGTGAGCATTGAAAACAAAGACCTATATGAAGAATTAATCTCTACAATTAACATGCGCCTTACTCTTTCAAATGAAAAGAAATCGCAAGAATTATTAGATTTTGAAAAGAAATTATTTCATAACGTTACTCCTCGAACATTCGAGGGATTAAAAGAATATCTTCAAAAAGATCAGGATAACGAAAGTCTAATTATCGATAACGATATTGAAATTCAAAACAACTATTCAGATGAGGATCTAGAGGAAATTGAAAAAGAGAACGTAAAGACCGTTCATGACCCTGAAAAAATTAGAGCAGAAGCAAATTTAATTTTAGACTTAATACAACTTAGTAGAGTTATTACAGAAAACACAAAGGGAAGTGCACTAATCACCGCACTTCAGGAACAATTCAAAAAGGCCAAAGAAGAAGGATGGCCAGAAAAGGCCGTTATTTTCACTGAATTTAAAACAACACAAAAGTATGTTATTCATTTATTGGAAGAATTTGGTCTCGACATTAATCGTGATGTTGTGGTTTTTAATGGTGATTCCGGTGATGCGAATGAGCGCCGCCAATTAGTAGATGACTTTAAGAATAGCAAAAAAATATTTCTCACAACTGAGGCTGGCTCAGAAGGTCTTAATCTACAATTTGCAAATCTAGTTATTAATTATGATCTTCCCTGGAACCCACAGAGAATTGAACAACGTATCGGAAGATGCCATCGTTATGGACAAAAGCTAGATGTTGTTGTCGTTAATTTTCTAAACAGCAAAAACTATGCTGATGCCAGAGTCCTTGAATTACTAACAGAGAAATTTGAACTTTTCGAAGGAACTTTTGGAGCAAGCAACACTGTCTTGGGTCAAATTGAATCAGGAAACGATATTGAAAAAGAGATTTTTAATATCTACCTCTCATGTAGGTCTGCGGATGAAATCAAAATTAGATTTGATGAACTGCTTGAGAAAAATAAAGAGCTAGTAGATCAGAAGATGGCAACAGCACGTGATATTATTTTAAAAGAGTTTGATGAAGATGTTCAAAACAAACTCAAAAACACTGATCGTAAAGTCAGAGATCACATCGATGAAATTCAAGCAATCGTCGCCAAAACTATTTTGAGTTATTATAAATCTCGAATCACCATAGTAAATAGTACTTTTATAAAACTAGATAGCGATGAATCACTTTACACCTTTTCAAAAAAACATGAAAAAGAAGCAAAGCTCATCTATCCTGGACATCGATTAATTGAAGAAATCCAAAACGGTCACCAGTTCAAAGGAGACACCTGTTTTAGTTACACCGGAAATCACAAAATAACGTTACTCGAAAAACTTGTTGGTCAAAGTGGTTTTTTTCGTATTTCAAAAATTAAACTTGATGGGATAGAACAAAAAGAAATTATTATTCCCGCCTTTGTTTTTGACAACGGTGAAAGAGCATCCATTGAGCAAGGGCTAAAGCTAATTGCTGTGACATCATCATGCGTAGAAAAAAATATTATTTTAGAGCAAGCGATAGACCATAAGCTACTTGCAATCGAAAAGGAATTTATAGAAAGCGAAAAAGGAATAATGCAAGAATTCAATGATACTCTTTATCAAGAAGCAGTTGAAAATTTAGAGATTTACTACGACGACCTACAGGACGCGAAAAGGCACGAGATCTCCCTCGTTGAAAAGGAGCTTACTAAATTGAAAAAGGAGCGCCGGAAGTTACCATTAAAAGAACAGCGAGATGTTAATGCTACAATTCACAAGCTAAAACAAAAAATTATCAAAATGGAAGAGGATATCACTGAGTATAAAAAAACAAGTTCAAAAAAAGAAAAAGAGATGATGGATAATCTAAATAAAAAATCAGAACTAAGTGTTGTAAAAACAGTGATCGCCGAGGGCCTTTTCACAATAAAATAATTGCAAAAAACTCTTTAACTGTTTTTTAAAATCCCCGATAAGTTTTTTAGGGGGATTTCTATGGAGATTATTGGCAGAGTTCTTTGGTGGAGTAAAAAGGATGAAAATGGAGTGATCCTTGACGCCCATGGCAATGAATATTATTTTGATAGGTCCGTCCTAAATATTGGACCAAAACAGAAGGTTTCTTCCGGGCAAATTGTTATCTTTAAAAAGAATATCCAAATAAATGAGATCTTGTGCGCTAAAGATGTTGAGATTCCCTTGGCAAACAAGAGATCTAAGTATCAAAAACGCTACGAACAAGAGTCATCTCAACCCTCACTTTTTGCCTTCATGGAATAATTTTCCCCATCAGGTTTTTCTTAAAGCTGCCATCTCTATAGACGATAAGTTCTTAGGTTAAATGAAGAAATAAGGAGTATTTCTATGGAACTCATTGGAAGAGTATTGTGGTGGAGTGATGAAGATCGAAACGGAATTCTAATCGATCTAAATGGAAACGAATTCTATTTTGATCACTCGGTTCTTGAGTTAAAACCTCGCCAAAGTATTAAGCGCAAAACAGTTTTAGTTTTTGAGTATAATGACAAAATTTCTGATTGTCTTTGTGCAAAAAATGTCAAAGTTGCAAATACTGATAAGAAGAAAGCGATTGAGAAAAAATTTAGACAAGAATCGTTAACCAATCTTTAAACACGATAGCAGGTAATATTATGAATAGAACGGATATTGAAAAAATTGCTGAAAAAACAGAGTTTGGCCCAGGAAAAAGACCCCTTTATTTCAAGAATAACGGATTATTTGCAGAGTCAATGATTTTGAATTTAATGGCAAACAGTAGCACTACAACAGAAAGTAGTTCAAATAGTTCAAGCAATAATGGAAGTTCTTCAAACGGATCTTCTGGTAATGGTAAGAATAAAAAAGATCAAAATAATTCTGATCAGTCTAATGATTACCGAAAAAATAAAAGCCTTTTTACTGATATCTTTCTAGATAGCGAGCTTAAAAAACTAGAAAAGCCCAACACATCATTTAACAAAACTGTTTCTGACTTCTGGAATGTTGACGAAGATCAAAATAATGATAATTTTGTAAAATTTGATACTGCATTTACTCAAATAAAAAACCTCTGGACTGAATTAGACGAAGATGTTGCCCTATATGCTCAAAACGAAGGACAACTAGAAGACGAGTGGATACGACCTATTTTTAAAATACTTGGCTGGCATATATCGGTACAAGAGAGGATCAGTCGTGGTGGAAGAAAAAAATGGCCAGACTATGCATTATTTCATTCTCAAGAAGCAAAAAAGGCTTCAAAAAATGCCACGGAAAAAAATAGATTTGAGCATGCCGTTGCTATTAGTGAAGCAAAAGATTGGGACATATCACTAGATGGTAAAACGATGGATCGGAATCCATCGTATCAAACAGTTAATTATATGCAGTTAACAGGCAAGGAATGGGGAATTCTGACCAACGGGCGTCTCTGGAGACTGTATTCCCTAAAATCAGATAGCCGCCATGAAACATATTATGAGATCGATATTATTAAAATATTGTCTCGTGAAGGAAAAGAAAGGGAGACATTTAAGTACTTTTATAATTTTTTTAGAGCTGAAGCTTTTGTTAAAAATCCAGCATTAAACAACCGATCGTTTCTAGATTTTGTTTTTGATAACGGAAAAAGCTATGCAGTTGAAGCAGAGAAAAAACTAAAGGAAAGAGCCTTTGAGGTTACACAACATGTTTGCCAAGGGTTTATTGCCGCAGGAGCACCAACCACAACAGAAGAAGAGAAGAGACTGATATATGACAATGCTCTTCACTTATTATTTAAAATGCTTTTCATCCTAAATTGCGAGAGTAAAGGTCTCCTGGGAACAATCTCTATCGATACATATCAAAAAAGATACTCATTAAGAAAGCTTTGCTTTGACATTAAGGGTATACTCGAAAGTGGCGATGGATTTTCAGAAACGATCACATCTTTTGCGGATCGAATGAATACGATTTTTAGTTTATTAAAGCGAGGTGATTCGTCATTGGAAATACATGGGTTTGGTGATGAAGTGTTCGAGCAAGGGGAAAGTTTTTTTAATAATTATAAACTTTCGGACTATTATCTTGCACATGCTCTTTATACACTTTCTGTAGATTGGAAAAGCACAGATGAAACGTTATTTATTGATTATCAAAGGCTGGCTTCAGACCATTTGGGTTCAATTTTTGAGGGACTACTTGAATTTATTCTCGATAAAGATGGTGAAAACTATGTGCTTAAGAACGATAGAGGTGAGAAAGAAAATACTGGCTCATACTATACCAAAGCATATATTGTCGATTATATGATCGCTAGTACTCTTGATGAGATGGTAAAAGGAAAGACTTCAAAAGAGATACTTGAGTTAACAGTTGTTGATCCCGCAATGGGCTCAGGACATTTTCTACTTGGCGCATTAAAGTTTTTGGAGAGGAAAATTCAAGAATATCAAAACACAACGCAGGATGATTTTATTGATTTGAGCAATCTAAGGGAAAAAATTATTAAAAACTGTCTCTATGGTGTTGATATACAACCACTAGCTGTCCAATTAGCCAAGTTTTCGTTGTGGATTTATACAGCAAAGAAAAACACTGATCTTGTTATACTCGATTCGAATTTTAAAGATGGCAATAGTCTTATTGGTTTTTCTTGGAATGATGAATTTAGTTCAGTCTTTACTAAAGGAGGTTTTGATGCAGTAGTCGGTAATCCTCCATATGGTGCAAAGATTAGTAGTGATGATAAGGATAGATTGTCATTGATATATCCGACTAGAGAGAAGAATTCAGCATGTTTTTTTATTTTTTTAATTAATGATTTGATAAAAACAGGAGGGAGCTATTCATTTATTGTCCCCAAATCAATATGCTACTCTGAAAGATGGCAAGATTCCACGATAAGAATTTTGGATGATCTAAAGATATTGATTGATGCCAGCAAGGCTTTTGAAGATGTTTTATTGGAGCAAGTTATATTCGTTTGCCACAAGAGCACACTAAACAGTAGTTATAAAATTGGCTTCTGTGAAAAATTTACTATTCACGAAACAACCAAAGTAGAAAAAGTATTCTATAAAGATTCCGGAGTTTTAATAACAGGGATAACAAAAAAAGAATTTAATTTAATTGAAAAAATTAAGAAAAATATGTCGCATACTTTAGGTGATTTTGTTGATATTCAAAGAGGTTTAAATTGGCAATCCAAGCAAAAAAGATATCCGGGACGCAGGCCAATATATAGAGGTGCTCATTTGGGTAAGTATATAATCGAGCCCAGCAATGAAGGTATAAGTATGTCAAGTTTTTGTAAGAGCGAATATAAATATCAGTTAAGACCAAAAATATTAAACCAACTAGCATTGGCACATGTGCAGAACCCTCGACCTCATTTTTACATGCAAGCAACGTTAGATGAGCAAGGAGACGTTTTGGTTTATGAGACGATTTCAGTAACTACCCCCAAAGAAAAAAAAGTAATTAACTTGAAGTTGTTATTGGCAATAAACAACTCCAAAGTATTTGAATGGATTGTTTATAAATACATATACAGCTCGGCAATAAGGAGTACTCGCTACGATCAAACTTATATTTCAAAAGTTCCTTGCCCAGATTTGACGAAATTAAAAAACAAAAAAGTTGAAAGATTAGTTGATCAACTTCTCAAGAGTTCTAATGGTTATGAATCTAAGAAAAGCTTTAGAAAAGATACAAAAAAAATTCTTGATGAAATAGATATCGAGATTGCTAAGATCTTTGGCCTTTCTAAATCAGAAATTGATATACTCGATTATGAGAACATAGATAGCTGCACTGAGCTTGTTGCCGCGTAATTTTATTATCTTAGGATTCCTAATCGATAGATATGTGTTGAGTAAATTTAATTCCTTTTTGTTTTTTTACTTCAATATAAGATGAAAATTTTTGAACTATTTTTACATTCCATCCCCACTTCTCTCCTTCTCTCCATGCCCAAATTGAGTCTTCTGTTACACAGTGTAAGTCTGACTGCGCATAAAACTCTTTTTTAGACTTATATTGAAAACAATTTGTGAATTTTATAATTGCAATAACTCTAGCTTTAAACTTACCTGCTTTGCCTGGAGTTTCCACCAAAGCCATCTCTTGATTTAGGTATTTATCGGGGATTTTATATGTTCTTGTTTCAATGGTTTTTTTCCCATCTACTATTAGTTGAGAAATAGGGTATTGAATATTGATTCCAGTATACGTTTTTTTCTTCATTGAAGAAAATCTCCTTCTTGATTTTTATACTGCATGGCCATTTCTTTTGAATTAACAACTCCAAGCTCTAAGCTAATCGCATCTTTGTTTACAGGATTACATTTAATAGATGATAACTTGCTTCTTAAATCATAATCAATTTTTCTGGCATCAGTTTTAAATCCAGGAACTCTATTTTGAGCATTACAGCAGTCTTTTTTGTTATCCCATAAGTCTTGATCCGACCAAAACATATTTTCACCATTGCCAATATAACACGTTGTAAACTGGATTCCGTTCTGTTTACATTTTGCGTGTAATCTCTCGTAATATGCTCTAATCTCTTTTTCGGAGTAATGAAAATCGCGAGCACTTTTTCTATATTCCTCTTTGAAAAATGGCTTCAGATCTACTCCTGTTGCTTTATTGATTTGAGTAAGAGCATAGCTCGACAACCTAACCATTCCCGCTAAAATGCTCTGGCAACCAGATTCTGCAATTTCTTGAATCATGTCATAGTTAAAATAATCAAACTTCATATCTTTTTTAGTTCTGTCAAAATTTGGGTCTGTGTAGTATCCATCAGGATATATTGGGAAAAGTGGATTTATGCGAACCGTTGTCCAAAACCCAACATCAGTTAGTTTTTTGATGGCATTCAGTCGTCGCTTTGCGCTTGGTGCTCCCGGCTCTATCTTATCGTTAAGGTCCTTGTTTAATGATGGGATACTTAGTTGAATAGATGCTAAGTCTGGATCAAGAGCATTTAAATATTTATCTTGAGCGACTAGGTCTGATCTTGTTACAACAATATATGGGTAGTGGTAAAACTTCAAAATATTTAAAAGCTCATATGTGACCTGATATTTTTGATCCATAAACATAAAACCGTCTGAACCTGAGCCTATTCGAAGAGGAATTCTTTTTTCTAATATTTCTCTCCACTTTGAATGCTTGTCCGTTTCAAAAACTGTGTAGAATGCATTCCAGACAGAGGTGATATCTCTTGGCATGGGAAAGGGTCTGTTCCAATATCCGTGTACTGTCAATTCGGCTTTAGAGTAGCAGTAAACACAATCATGCATACATCCTCTGCCATAAGTATCCATTTCAAATCCGTAGAGACATTGTTGACAGGCAGAATGAGTGTTAATTAACTTGAAAGGATCACTATTGCCAAATACAACACCACCGCGAGGTTGATTCAATCCAAACCTTGCTTCTAGCCTTCTGTACATCTCGAAGTCAAAATTGGATTTATATTTTGATATCTTCTTCAGTTTATCTGCATTCTTGATAACGTTATCTGCTTTTGGTGTTGGAATTTCTTGAGGTTTTATGCCTGGAATGTTTATGTCATTTCCTCGATGAGGCAACTGTACGACATTTTGAAGTTGGTTTTCTGTTTGTAATTCCATTTTTATCTCCACTACTGATTATAAATATTCAGTTCGTTTTTTCCTGTTTTGCTATCTTTGATTGCTGGTCTTGCTAGTTGATTGTTTACTGCTTTAATTTGCACTTGAGGATTTTTCACAAATTGCTGGATGGCCATTCGGGCCAAAGTGGAAAAATCCATAAAAGGATTCAGTTTTAAAAAATGCTGAATCATTTTTTCTTCTTCATCACTAAATCTAACTGCTCTTGCCTTGGTCGCCATTTTTTATTCCTTAAATTTTAAAACAGTTTGTGGTTTATACGAAATGGAGGATGCTTTGTCAAACAATGTCGAATGGCGTATAAAATAATTATACGGTTTCGTGTGGAATCTTTGTTTAGACGAGATATAAAATTTCACCGTATAATTACTGTGACTTATGGATAAAAAGATCGATTTAAATATTTTTTCTAAATCAAAATTCAGGATGAAATTTCATCTTGATGGTGCTGATATTGCTCAAATTAATGAAAAGGGCCTAGCTAAAATTGAAAGTCACGCCAAAGAGATCATTATTAAAAGACTTGCTCCTTCAAATCCCCAAAGAGACGGAAAACAAACTCCTTTTAAAGGGCATCCTGTGTTCAAGGCTCAGCATGCAACGGCCACTTGCTGCAGGGGATGCCTATCAAAATGGCACAGAATCGACAAAGGAAGGGAGCTAACTTCTAGAGAAGTAGATTATATTGTCTCCTTTATAATGAAATGGATTGAAAATCAGATGCAAAGTGATCTTGTCCTATCAAATCCTTCTCAAAAAAATCATCAGCTTCAACTTTTTTAATTTTTTTTATTCCATTTAGTTTAATGGCATCACTCCTGACAGTAGATTGATTTATAAACATCAATCTAAAAGGAGATGAAAATGAATTTGGTAAAGAGAAAAAAAGTGGACATGGATCTTAACAAAAAATGGGGAAAAGAGTTTTTTGACCTTGAGGTAACAAAAGTAACTTGTCGCTATGAACAGCTTCCCAAGTCTAAGTTGATGCTACAGGTGTTTACTGTTGAAGGTGTTATTACCAAACTTTATGACGACATCTTTAAAGGTCATCATATTGCTCTTTCTGCCAATGGCAACTCAATTGGAAATTTTGCCCAAATTATTGAAGGGAAAAAAATCAAACTCCATACGATCATTAATGCTGATGAGAAACTTAGGTTCCTTGAAATACAGATGTATTTTGATAAAAAAATCTATGCCAACATCTGGGGAGTTCTCACTCATCCTGTGACTAAAATATTGTGTGGCATGCGTCCTGGGTACTTAAAAATTTCCAAATGAAAATAATCAAGGCGCCCATTGCTCATGGACACTATATTTTCATAAGCTAATAAATTTACTCTCATTTCCATCTGAAGTTGCTCAACGAGTAGGGTGAGCAACTTCAATTAAAAAACACCAGCATTAATCGCTGTTTGGGCCATTTTAGATGATGATTTTTGTCCAAAAGCAAGGACGCCTCAAAAGTCATTACAAAAGCTGGTTCTCGTTAATTTATTAATATCCATTCATGAATAGGTGCAACGTGCAAATTTTAAAAATTTGCCCTTATTCATGGAGGAACAAATGGGAGTAAGGATTATGGAAAACAAAGGAAAAAATAGCTACAGAGCAGAGAAAAAAATTAGAGGGATAAGATACTCTAAAAACTTCAGCTCAAAAGAAGCTGCAGATGAATGGCTTTTAAATCTAGAAAAGAATTTTGTTACCAAACACAGCGGCAGCAATAAATCAGTTAAGAGGATGACCGTAAAACAAATGCTAGTTCGCCTAGTAGATGTTGAAGCAAAAAAAGATATTGATCCTAGAACTGTTGATGCCTATCTGGAGACCATACCTCATCTTGATCCAATTAATGATATCTGTGTTTCAAAGTTAACAGTTAAGCAGCTTGTCGATTGTTTTAAAAAAATAAGGAATCGCTTAAATGGAGAGATGTTATCAAAAAGCAGAATGTATAAATTTCTTGGACGATTTACTAGAGCACTTAATGTTGCGGCAAGAAGGGGCGTCTTTATGAAAAACTTTGAAGATGCTGAAGCTGAAATCGTTGGATATATCAAAAACAACGGAAAAGATGAGCACACCAATCCACCTTATACCGGAGAAGAGTTAGAGCTACTGCTTAACTACGTTGCCCCTACTGGCAAAGAACCTTGGTGGGTATTGCCGCTAATAAAAGTCTATCTCTACTCGGGAAAAAGGCTTGGTGAAATCATAGGATTAACTAATGACAAAATTAATCTCAAGAGCAAAGAGATTGAAATTAATTCTATGGTATCGGGGCGAATGTATCATGACCACTTAAAGTCACGCGCAAGGGCACATAAGATTGAAATGGATGATGATCTTTATAAAGTGATTTGTGAAATTCAAGAGCAAAACAGAACCCATCGCCCCGGAAGTGATTGGCTTTTTCCACCAACTCACTATAAGGGCCGTCCGGACTTTAAAAAGGGCAAACACAAGTGCCCATATAAAGGACAGCCGATCCTCGATTCTTCTGTAAGAAAATTTATTAAAGAGAGGATGGAAAAATCTGGCGCCGGCAAAAAGAAGATTCATGATTTAAGATCGGTTTATGCAACACTACGCCTTTTTCAACTCTTAAAAGAAGGCAATGTGCTCGCCAGGGAAATTGTTCAAGCAGAGCTTAATCACAAAAGCTACAGGACAACGGAGAAGTACATTCGGTTTGCTGATGAGCTATTAAACAATGGACATAAAAGAAATGTCATCTCTTCCTTTTTTAATTCAGTTAATACCAAACAAGCCACTGCCACCGCAACTGATGTCAATGAAGAGCTAAGAAAAAGAGGTATCAATCCAGAAGAGATCGACTGGGATCTTTTTTGCAACCTACTTCTGTCATTCGTTAATGGCATGAAAAAAGCTGCTTAAGTTTTAACAACAATGTTTATCAAACTAGGAGGTCAAAGTGGAAAGCAACACTTATTACATTATTGGTGCGTCTATTATTGTTTTAATTGTCATGATTAGAATTTTCAAAAAATTAAAACCTGAACACAAAACAGATGAATTAGCTTTTGAACAAAAGCTATTGGAGCTGAGTAAACGTATCGAAAGCAGCTTTGAAGCGATCACAAATAAATCACTCACCAGAAATGCTGAGTTTGTCCAAAATTTATCTGTAAACGGAGTCGATCTTGTGCTTCGACCTCTTGTTAATCAACTAAAAGATTATGAAAGGAAGGTAGAGCAAATCGCCAAAGAAGAAGCAAAAGACAGAACTGACTTAAAAAGTATGATGGCATATGTAAATGAAATCAACAAACAGTTTTCTGAAGAAGCACAAAAATTTGTTATTGCTGTAAGAGGCAATATCCATGCGGTCGGACGCTGGGGTGAAGATACTCTGCAAAACATTTTAGAGGCTTCTGGATTTAATGAAGATAAAGATTATGAGAAGCAAAAGACCTACAAGACAACTGCTGGTGAAACAATTCGACCGGATTTTGTGATCAAGGCCCCGCAGGGAAGAGCACTGTTAATAGATTCAAAATTATCACTCGACCCATTCATGCGCTTCATTGAAGCAAAAGATGATACCGCCAAGAAGCAAGCGGCAAAAGAGCTGATTAAAAGCATCAATGCTCACGTGAATGAACTAGCTAAAAAAGAGTATCAAAATGTGGAGGGGCTAAATTCATTTGATTACGTTCTAATGTTTGTCTCTTCAGATGCGCTCCTATCAACTGTTTTAAGTTTCGATAAAGAGATCATTAGAAATGCTCTTACTAAAAATATCTTAATCGTAGGGCCAACCAGCCTTATGGCCACGCTCAAAACGATCGAATTTCTATGGAGAGAGCAAAAGCAGATGGAAAACTACAAAGAGATTGGTGATGCCGGAAAAAGAATTTATGAAAAGCTCTATCATTTTCTAGAGAGAATGAAAGATGTTCAAAAATCTTTTGATAGTGCCAACAAAACTCTTGGAGTGGCATTTAATCATTTAAATCGAGGCAACTGCTGTTTAACGGCAGAAGCACTTCGACTAAAAGAGCTAGGGATTAGCTCTGAAAAAGAGATCAAGGTTGATATTGAAAATAAATAATTTAGGAGGTTTTTATGTGTGTATGGAAAAACAAGTATTCAATTAATCGGTATCAGGTTTGGAACAAACCCATTATTAGAATTTTGCCTGGAACTCAGGGGAGTGATTTGTTTGTGTTTACTCGTGACGGTTATGTTCATGAAGTATCTGGATTTGATTTTAAAATTATGAACTCAATTAAAATTTCAGAGAGAAGTTTAACTTGTGTTCAAGAGATTGCAGTAAGGGATGCTAGAAGCTTTGTGGTTGCAGACATTGACGGCAACATTAAACGCTTTACTTCTTCTTTTGAAATCCCAAAAGTGCTTGGCAAAAAAGAAGCTGAGGTGACAGCAATAGAAGGGATTGGCAGAAGCAGAATTTTAATTTCTTATCCTATCAAAAAATTTGGCTGCAGAGTTGAGATGATCGATGTCCACACTGGTGAAGTTTATGCATCACTTGACTATAAATCAATTTGGAGAATTAAAGATTTATGTTGCCCAGAACACAAGAAAAATAGAAACGATGGATACGTGATGGGTGTCTCTGATCAAGAAATTTTAACCATCAATTATAAAATGTTTGCCCTGGAACAAGGTGGTATTCAGACTGAAAACCCCAAGTGGTATTTTGATGAGATTGCCTGTGATCTGACTAGTTTTAAAGTTGCTAGAAAAGAAATTCTGAGGATTGATGAAGAAAAAAAATATGACAATGTTCCCTATGCAACTTCTGAAGAAGACAAGATTTCTACCGTGACTTGCAAAAACGACACCTTCATCCTAACTGAAGGCAATAGAATTTGGATTAACGTCAGACTGGGAAAAGTTAAAGAATTTGTTGAGCTTAATGAGGGTGAATGTTTTATTACTCAGCAGCACGACAGCACTGGACGTATCATTGGTGGAACCTTTGAGGGTAAACTGATTGTAATTGATTTTCGTCTTAATTCTTTAAGATTTATTTTTGATTAAAATAATTTGACAAGAGGATCAAGGACCTCATAGCATTTAATTAGAACCTAGGTTTTTTAAGTCCAATGCCCTTGACCTAGTATTGCAGCTCCAAGTGTCACCTGCAATACCGTCCACCCGGCAATCGACCTTCCAATTAAATTTAAATATGTGAGTTTGGTGCAGAAGTTTCCTGTTGAAGCTTTTGCTATTACTAACCCTATCCAACCCAGATGATTCTGGGAGCGGAGGACTACATGAAAAGAGAAAAGGAATTTTCTTTGAATTTAATTGTGACCGTTGAAGAGATTGCTGAAGTCCTCAAGGTTTCAACGGGCACTATTTATTACTGGGTATCCTTGGACAAGATACCTCATCGAAAAATTGGGCGTCACCTTAGATTTAATCTAAAAAATGTTTTGGATTATTTTGATTTAGGTGATGCCACTTTACTAATTCCAAAGGAGGAATCCGATGGCCATTAATAAAAGAGAAAGAAAAAAAGGAGTCGTCTATCAGGCAAAGCTTCGAGATAGCAACAACGAATGGATTAGCGAGACATTCAATACTAAAAAAGAAGCAGTTGCATGGGAGACAGAGCAGAAAAGAAAAATGCAAAACGGTGAAACAGTAACGAGTTTTGCTCAAACAGTTACTATCGATCAATTTTGGAAAACGTGGTTTTTAAATTGTTGCACTACAAGTGAAGGATGGAAGGGAAAACAAAATCAAATGTATCAAACCTACATCTTTCCTCATATTGGCAATTTAAAATTAATTCAAATTACAGCAGCAAACATCGCTTCCATTTTGCAAAAGATGCGAAAGTTAGGCAGAGGCCCCCAGACACAACTTCACGTTTACAATCTTCTTCATAAAATGTTTGAAGATGCCATTGAAGTTTATGAATACCGTGCCAGAACCCCTGTTAAAAAAAGTTTGCGCCCCAAACTCATACAAAAAGAAGCAGAGTATCTTGAAATCGAAGAGAGCAAAAAATTATTATCTTATGTTGAAGATAAAAAATATGGTCTTGCGATTTGGATACAGCTTCTAACTGGGCTTAGGGCATGTGAAGTCGTTTACCTTCAATGGATTCATTTTGATAAAAGAGCAAAAGAATTTAAAATTCAAGGAACCTATCGTCGAAGTGAAAAGAGAATGATTGATTACCCTAAAGGTAAAAAAGATTTCCCTGTCCCGATGCCCGGTGCTCTTTATCAAAAGCTCTGCAATTTGCAAGAGAGTGTAACCAGCAAATACATTGTAACAGAAGATGATGGTGAAACTTTTATGAATTACAACACCTACTACAAAGCTTTAAAGGAATATATTAAAGCAACTGGTGTTAATCCTAAAATTGCTACCCATGGACTTCGCCACTCTACTCACGAGTTCTACATGGAGTCAGGAGCAACAGAGGAAGATATGCAAATTCTTTTTGCTCATCAATCTTTAAACACAACTCGTCGCTATATTCACGGCCGTCACAAGAGAAGAACGGGAGTAAAAGTTGCTGCTGATAAAATCAAAATTTAACACGATTGTTCTTGGTTATTTTGGTTGTTCAAAATTGTTATGTTCCCCAAATGTTCCCCAAAATTGATTTTTCTTTCCTAAAAACAAAAAAACCACCTCGAGCGAGGTGGTTTTTTCTCAATGATTTCAGTAAAATATGGCGGAGAACATGGGATTCGAACCCACGAACGAGTTTCCCCGTTACACGCTTTCCAATCCCCATCTAAACGCCTAATTTTAAAGGAATTTCAATACTTAAGCTGCGTGCATTTTCACTTTTTCAAAAAAATGGTGCCAAAGAAAACAAATAGTTGCAACAAGTAGCACCATCATTTGCGTGCACTTTGCGTGCAGAGTGGTTTGGGAAAGTTGAAGTGCATGGGCCTGTTGAGTTGTTCTGGAGGGCGTGTGGCAAGCAGCTCTAGTAATCGTTAAAACTCTGCAAAAATTGTCTATATTGATAGCTATTTAGACTTTGTAAATTGATGAGTTTGTAAAAGAGTATCTTTGAGTTGAGGAGGAATATCTAAAGCATTTTCACAAATAATCTCATCGTAGAAAGTATAAAAACATGAATTGATATTTTTATTAACCAAAGTATTGCAAAAATGTCGATATGCCAAAAGTGCCCAGACCCATGCCTTATATTGACCTACGGCTGGAGATACTATCTGAGATCTTTTAATTTCAAGAAAACAATATTTAAAGAAATTTGATGTTATAAATGTTTTTTTATTTTCATCTGCTATTGTTATTGAGGATTCTTCTCCAAACAAAATCAGATCATCTAATGAGCGAAAATATTGTTCTAGGGCAAGAGAAGCGTAAACAAACTTTTTATTTTGAATTGCATTAACAATTGACCCAAGCCAATAAGATGCAAAAATACTATTAATAAAATTTGCAGCACTTAGATGAAGCCGTGCAAGATTAGTCATTTCATCAGTATAATCTCTTATTAATATATTCGATTTGTAAAAAGGAATGGTCGTGCGCAAGTCATCTCTTATTGCATTTCCAATATTGCTGGTAAGTAGCTTGAATTTGTTTTCACTCCCCCATGCGAATAATCGCTTAATGATTTGAATTGTGCGAATCGACGCACAGGAATCTCCAACGATCGCGATCGGTGAAGACAATCGCGAAACAAGATCACAAAAATTGCCAGCAAAATTATGGGCATGATTAATCTGGGGAAGGATTTCGTAGATATGCTCAACGAACATTTCCAAAAACACACTCGCTTCAATCGTATCACCATTTTTTGCCTTACGTTTGACAATTGTCTCAAGCGAGTGCAGTGGATCATTTAAGTGTATCTTTAAATATTTTCGACTGTCCACCGCAACTGAACCACCGTTCGACTTTGCAAGCATTTTGGTGGAAGATGATATTTTTTCTTGCAAGTATTGATTAAAATATTTCTTGTCCATTAACTGGAGAAGTATCTGCACTTGCCCCTTGCTTGACATAATAGGAATAGACTTGATCAGAAAACCAACAAAGCAAACAATGGCAACAAGATCAAAAACTATCACTGAAAAAAACATCAAAATAAAAACAAAGTGTGGCTCTATTTGATCGCTGTTTATACCCGATGCTTTAATCAGCAGGATGGACGATAGAGATAAAAGAGTAGCCAAGATTGAAGCTAGAAAAAATATTATAAAAGTTTTCGAGGTGACAATTGTGCGACTCACAATATAGCGTATATCTAGCTCTATTAGTGAAAAAACAAATACTGCAGACGCAACCATAATGGCCAAAAAGGTTACTATAACTTGCGCGTTTGTGTTTAGAAAATAATAAAAGTTGTTTGTTAACATGAAAGAATTCATCTAAAAATCCCCCCAATCACATTGAAGGCAAACTAATCCTAACCCCCTCCACATTTTTACCACTTGCAAGCGATCATCAACAATAAATAATGGTATGAATCTATCTCGAAGGTGGTTGATAAATATTTCTTTCTTTACAACACTGTCTTCTCGATAATCCTTTTCTGGACGAAAGAATATAGCATCATAATGAATTGAATTATTTCTTAACCAGTTACATGTGACTTCTTCGTACAATGCTTCTCTTCCGGTGATAAGAATAATTTTATACTCACTTTTGAATTGATCGATTATCGTCTTGCACCATACATTCACGGAATCAAATGGCATTTTTTCATTAAATAATTTCCAATCATTTTTTTGACTCAAATGTATTCGTCGGTGTTCTATGTTTGCCAAAGTTCCATCGATATCAACAATAATACACTTCTCTTTTTCCATAAACTACTCGACAACTTTTGCTGCAGGAGGCTTGTCGACTTCTGCTTTTCTTTTTTTTATTATCTCGTCTTTTCTCTTATTAACTTTATTTGCAAACTCACTTATCGCGCAAATATCTTGTTTTATATCATCAGCAATGGGACGACTATCAGACAAAGATAAACTTTTATCGTGACCAATCATATATTTTGAGCACTTCGCCATTTCAGAATATATCTTTGTAAAATCATCATCCTCAACAGTAACTCCATTCAGCCTTTGAGTTTGGACGCTTTGACCAAATCTAGTTACAACCTCATTGAATAAAATTTCTTCAACTGCTCGCTCCCATGTCTCTCTTATTCTTCCATAGATCATGCCGGCTTCGTTGTTGTATTCCTCTCCGGTTAAATTCTTTTGCTTCAATGAATCTAGTTCATCATTCAACGTTTTTATTCTCATCTTAACATTTTGAGCATGCCAAGGATTTGTATTAAAAATAACCCCAGATTTCAGGCCATCTTTGCGAATGTTTTGTAAATGAGTTGGAACCCTTAGTTCTTTCGCAAAAAAATCAAGATCATATAAAAATGCGATGTCATGAGTAAAAATAATAACCTGTCTTCCTTTTGCCTCTTGAACCAACCTTTGAGCAATGTTTTTTCGATATTGATGATCAAGAGATGTTACAGGATCATCGAGAATTATTCCGTTATTATGTTTTGCAGTATCTAGCTCTGCAAGAAAGCCCGCTAATGAAGCAATTTTTTGCTCCCCTTCGCTCAATATTGCATCAATCTTACTTTTCGGAGGCATGTTCGCCCCCTTTAAGATTAGTTGAAAAGTCGGCTTTCCATCTTTTGTAGAAGAATCAATAAATAAAGGGATTTTTTCTCCTCCTAACTTTGATAATTCTAGTGTCAACGCTTTTAAAAACGTATCTTTTAATGCGTTCGTTATTATCGTAGTTCCTTTTCTTGAAATACTGCTATGGTCAAGCGACTTGATCATATTTTGATAATTATCATTAGTCTTTAGATAATCAATATAAGCAAAGAAGTCTTTTTTCTTGCTGTTGGCAATTTTTAATGAATCTAGATTAATTTTTTTCTCTTTCAATTGTTTTAAGCAATCAGGATTGATTGCTTTTTCAAGCTCTATCTTTTGTTTTTTTGTTTCGAAAATAATCTCGTCAAACAATATAATCAGAGAATCATTATCGCTGTCACAGGACAATGATACTCCATTGTTACTCTTAATCGATTCAATAAATTTAATTCGGCAAGCGTCTATATTTTCAAGTTTGGTTTTAAAAACATTAGCATGTTCTGCAGAAAGGCAGGTAAAGCTTTGCTCTAAAAGTCTTGTAAGCTCTTCAATTTTTAAGTTTTGCCCTTCTAGATATTTAATGGATTCATCGAGTTTTAATACAAGATCATCATGGTTCTTTTTTATTTTTCCTTCGGCAAAGTTCTTGAACGCAAGAAATCTTGCCTGAGCATCTTTGCCCAGCTCTTGCTGACACAAGACACATCTTTTATTTATATCGGGGAATGAAACTTCGGGATAAGCATATTGATCCGAAAACTCTTTTGCTGAAGCATACATCACGCGCCACAGCTCATTTCCTGTTCCCTGAATCATTTCATCTGTATTCATTTGTCGCGAAAGTTCCTCTAGGGCCTTTTCACTTTCCGCTTTGTTTTTTAGAATATTTGAAAGATTTTTTATTTTATCTTCCGTGTATGACTTTTCAAGTTGCTCAAAATCTCTCTTAATCTTTTCAAGATTGTTTATTTCTTTGTCAAATAGTGCAATTTTCTTTTTTACCTCGCCTTCGTTGGCATCTAGAAGTTTTCTGTTAACGGCATTGATCTCGTTTTCAAGGCCTATGTTCCACTCAAGCTCACTTTCAAGATTTTCTTTTGATGAATCCTTGTTGATTGCTTTTAATTGTTGATATATTTTTGATTTTTCATCTATCTTGTCTAGATTGATTTTTACTTCTTGAGGTTTTTTTATTTCTAATTGTGATTTCACATCTATTATACAATCTATAATTTTTTTAAAGATATCAGTACCGCTTGGTAGATAAATTAGTTCGTTCTTATCTGTCACTTGTATTTTTCCGCATTTATTATCATAAACAACTACCTGTTGAAGAAACTCATTTTCTTCAGATCCATCAATCCAGTCATGGACGATTACCTCATCGTCTTTTGAAAATTCTAATTTTACTGATGGGTGACCTGTTGTGTTTTCACTGAAAACGTTGGAAAGTACATCATCTACACTTCTAGCTTTGCAGATTTTTTTTAAAACTTTACTATAGCCAGATTTTCCAACACCATTTTCGCCATATATAATGGTGAGACCATCAAGCGCGAACTGAAGTTTTGCATCACTTGATAGAGCATTGATATTTTGAGGACATTCTAGCTTCCTTAAAATGATTTTGTGAGAATTGCAGTTTTCTAAACTTAAAAATTCTGATTTTTTGATAAGGGTAACCGCAACTGAAGGATTTTTCATGTATCCAAATTTAGATAGAATAATTGCTGTCACATCCTTAACATCATCCTCAGAGTATTCGCCGCGAGTAAGAATTCTTCGAATTATATCCTGTTTCCAATCTTCTTGAGTCGTTGCCCAATCTAATATTTCACTTAGTACTGTCATCGAATCCTTCTTGAAATCTCGAAATATATCACATAAAGCTCCTTAAGCATTTGTATAAGGCGCTTGCTCAGCATGTTGCACCTTAATTTTCTTTTTGTATTCACCAACAGTCATGTCCAAAGAAACTAGTTCTTCGATGACATGCCAAAACAATACAGGCGGAATGGCATTACCCAGAGCGCGATACTGAGCAGTATCACTCCCAATCAATTTAAAATTTCTTGGAAAAGACTGAATTCCTGCAACTTCTCGAGGAGTAAATCTTCTATACCTTTCCCCTTCTTTTAATACCGGGTCAGTTCCATTTAATGTTACCTTTGCCAAATGAGCAGTAACGGTATTGCATGGTTCATTTAATTTTTGAGCGCGTCCTTTATTCATTTGTGCTTTTGATGTTTTATTGGATCTCAACATTCCTTTAACTGCTTTTTCGCTGAAAAAATACTTCTCATCTACTTTTTTTTCTAAAACATTTTGGAGCGCAACGAATTGATCCTCGGCTAGAATAGGATTCGGGAAATCATACTTAGACTTCAAATCTTTTCTAATTCCAACAATGATAATGCGCTCTCTTTTTTGGGGAATTCCATAATATTTTGAATTCATAACCTGATAAGAAACATCGTAACCAGATCTGTCAAACTCATCTATAATTAATGGAAATGTTTTTCCCTTATTTGCAGAAAGCAAACCTTTAACATTTTCACAAACAAAATATTTGGGAGCATGATGCTTTAATATTCTAACAATTTCAAAAAAGAGCTTTCCTTTTTCATCTTTATACCCCAATCGAGGAGGATTTTGCGCAAGAATTGAAAAACTTTGACAAGGAAAACCTGCTAGCAAAATATCATGAGGTTCGATTTCTGTCGCATCTACCATTCGAATATCTCTTCTGTCTGCTTTAATATCAAAATTCTCATCAAATATATCACAAGCTCTTTCATCAATATCATTCGCATAAACAATTTCAGTATTCAGTCTTGGATAGGTGATTCCTAAAAATTCAAAATTACCTATAGCGCCAAGATCGCTACCTCCGCAACCAGAAAACAAGGATGCTACTTTTAGTTTTTTCATACTACTCCGTCCAATATAATATTTTTAAATCTTGGCCAACATAAGCTTTCAAATTTACCTCTCCGGATGAAAGATCAATGTCAATTTTATTCTCTTTGAAAAGCTGTATCGGGTTTTGAATAATGGTCAAGTTCACGCCAGGAATCTCATTATCCTGCTTATATATCTGAAGCCTATAAATATAATAATTCACCCCAAGAGTCTGAGCACTGCTTAATTCATTTTTGGTTAATTTGAATCGATTAAAAGTGAGCTTCTTATTTGAAATGGTAGATTTAACTTCTATATATTTTTTTATTTCTTCAAGATCTACTGATTGTATATCATAACCAACCGCCATTTGATTTGGGATGCATTGAACCCAATGAATCAAATCTTTTCGATTGTTAATTTTTAAATACATACATTCGTGGCCATAAACCAAACTTTCCCCATAATCACCAATATCTTTTGTTCTTGCCCCTTCTGCAGGAATTTCGGCTGATTGAATGTAAGAGGTGCGTTCTTGTAACTTTTTATACTCTTTTTCATCTTTGGCAATAAATGCAATTATATCCGTATCAAATATTTTTTGTGAAACATGATCAGTTGCAAATCTAACCCATTGCCCTTCACGTTTAGCAATATCATCTGGTCGCCCTGATGCATAAATAAAATATGAATTATTCGACAAATATTTTTTTATCGCCCTAGATTCAGAACTATTGATAAAGAATTTTCCTGCATAATTTTTTAAAAGATTTGCAAGTGTCATATAATCCAATATATCGCCGGCATAGCGAATAATATCTCCAGTAAGATCATATTCGACTTTTTTATTACGATTAGAAACGATTCTATTCGCAACATCTTTAACTTTTTCATATTTGAAATCTCGAGTAGCCCGAAGATCATTAAAAATCATATGGCAAGCCTCGCCTTTAGTTAAAAAGGCTTGAGACTTTTCAATCTTTTGAAGCTCAACAATCACTTTTAAAAAATAATTCGCAGGATGGAATAAAATCTTTTGACTCAAAAGATTTGAAACCTCATGTGATTTAATATGTCCTCCAGGATACTGGAAGGTGTATAGAAAATATTTTAAAAATTTTGTTAAATCTTGATTCTCATTTAAGTCCATCGCCATAGGGGAAGGATATGAAAATCCTTTTTCATCATAATATAGACTAAATAATGCAGATATTTCGGTTCTCCAGTTTTGCACAGTCTTTAATTTACTTGTTTGGTTTCCCGGAAATCTATAAATTTCGTCAATTAAAAATTGTTTAAAATCAGATGTAGGCAATGGCCCCTTCGTAGAAATTGCATTTGCCATAAACAATAAAACAGACTCTACGTTATTCTTAAACCTAGGTCTAACGTGATGAATTCTATAATAATATTTTTCAGGTGTTTGATATTTCATAATAATTGCTTTTTTATTTCCTCAGCTATTTTTTTTGCCAAAACTGGAGGAACAGCATTGCCAACTTGCCTGTATTGATGCGTTTTTGAACCTAAAAATACAAAATCATCACTAAATGATTGTAGACGGGCATTTTCTCTAACTGTGGGAATTCGATTAAACCCATAATGAAAATGATGTCTATGTCCCGTATCAATAGTGTAGGAGGGTTTGTTGGCAGAATATCTCGTCCACGCAATATTAACCCTTCTTGTATTTTTATATTTTTCGGGCAGATTTTTGTAATTTCCACCATCCGGTACCATTGAAATGATTTTTACCGTTTTTTCATCATGCTTTGTTATTTGATGATTAAAAATCCCATTAGAACTTCTTCTCATAAATTTCTGATAATCACTTAATGGGTTTGATATATACTTACTGCCGTCCTCTAGTCCGTACTCAGGTAAATCAGATATTGCGTCACTTGATGTTACTGCTGGAACTTCAGATCCAAATTCAGGAATTGGAAATTGAAATTCATTTTTTCTTCCCTTAACCCCAACAAAGAAAACTCTGCGTCGATTCTGAGGGACTCCGTATTCACTAGCAAGTAATACTTTATACCTAACGGTGTATCCAATATCATGAAACAATTCCAGAATAAGATCTCTATATTTGCCTTGTCCCATTCCAATAAGATTTGGAACGTTTTCCATAAGAAAAACTGGTGGTTTTAGCTGATTAACAAATTCAAAATATGAGCGGTAATAGCCGTTCCTCGGATCATTAATATTTCTTTTACCAGAAATTGAAAATCCCTGACATGGGGGGCCGCCAACAATTAAATCAATTTTTGTATCGATATTACTCTTTATAAATTTTTTCACGTCTAGTGTGCCCAAGTCTTCTGTAAATGTTCTCGCAGTAGGGTGGTTATGCGAAAATGTTTTTAATGACTTCTCGTCATTATCAATACCAATTTCAACGTGGTAGCCAGCATCTAAAAAACCCTTCGACAAGCCACCGCATCCACAAAAAAGATCCAGTATTTTGGGTTTACTTTGTTTTGTCATTTTTTTGCGCCTTTGAAAGATTCTTATTGCTAGGAATCTCAAGCCAATAATTATTTACGAGGGCTTCAATAATTTCAGACTGACTACGCTCATAATAATTTGAAATTGTTTTCAGCTTGTTCACTGTGGACACCGGAAGTCGCACACTAACAGGCTTGTTTCGTTTTTCTTTTTTCGTTATAATTTCTACATTCATAATCAAGAATTTCTCCTCATATGATTATTTAAAACAAAATGCAGAATTGCAATACATTTTACTAGCAATAAGGGATAATGATTTTACTCGAGACAAGCAGCAAAACTAATAATCATTTAATATGTTTTTTTTGAATAACCTTAATCCCCTCCCTTAACGCCTCAACAAAAACATCATTTTTACGAATCACATAAGTATTATCATCGCGATTTTTGTTAAGTTGTTTCACCAAGTCATCAATCGCATTTATGAGTTCGTCTTTTGTCTCTTCATCTAGGCGAAAGGCCAAAAGCGGGTAATCGTTTGGGTGTTTTTTCTCTTTTTTCTTAATTCCAAGCATAATCTGTAACCATCCATTATTATTATATAATTTATTATAGTATCGGTAGATGCGCAACATTAATTAAGTAAATATTTCATTGTTATACAATTTTATATTGCATATTTTTTGCATTGTGCTAAAATAGACCCGTTATGAAAACAAAAATGCTAACCAAATCAATTATTAAATCCTGCTCTGAGTGTCAGCGTCGCTTGTTTCTCGAACTAAACTCACCGGAATTAAAGGAAAGCAAAGAGGACGCATTTTTAAGTCATCTTGCAAGCGAGGGTTACGCATTTGAGGCCTTGGCCATTACGCTATTTCCGGATTCAAAAAAACAAGAAAAATTTATCTCTAATAACGTACATATTCGCACGGATATCTTGGATGAAAACTTAACCGAAATTAAGTCATCAACAAGCATTACTGACGAACATCTTCTTGATGTTGCAATTCAAGCTGTCATTCTTAGTGAATTAAATATTCCAGTCAAAAAGTATCAACTCGCTTACGTTAACAAAGACTATGTTAGAGGAAACAGCATCTCTGCTAAAAAGATGGTTCGTATTGATGATATTACAAAAGAGGTAACGGAACTTCTTCCAGAAGTTAAAGATCTTATTAGTAAGTCGAGAAAAACAGCAACGCTTTCTACCGCTCCTAAAAAAGAGAGCGGACGGCACTGTCTTGAGTGTCCATTTGTTAAAACTTGTTCTCCTGAATTTTTAGACTATTCAATTTTTAATC
>CAZCDT010000040.1:0-27530 GCA_964497525.1 uncultured Bacteriovoracaceae bacterium | reverse complement strand
AACAGGATGTTTTGTATGCCGCCGAAGCACGTGATGTGCGAGAGGCGGCGATAAATATATTTTTTAAAATAAAGGAATTAGCTATGTCTGAAACACTTATTAAAAGACACCCCGCTGGATTATTTATTCTATTTTTTACAGAGATGTGGGAGCGATTCTCATACTACGGAATGCGTGCAATTTTAGTTTATTACATGACAAAACAGCTATTATTTGCTCAAGATAAAGCATCAAGTATTTATGGAACTTACACTGCACTTGTGTATTTAACTCCTCTTTTAGGAGGCTACATTGCTGATAGATATCTAGGCCAAAGAAAAAGCGTTATTGTTGGCGGCCTCTTTATGGCGCTAGGACAATTTATGCTTATTTCTGAGTCTTTATTTTTTCCGGCCCTTGGAATGCTTATTATTGGTAATGGCTTTTTTAAACCAAACATCTCTACTCAAGTCGGTGGTCTTTATCAAGCTGGTGATAATAAAAGAGATGAAGCATTTAGTATTTTTTATGTCGGAATCAATCTAGGAGCATTCTTTTCTCCACTTGTGTGCGGAACTCTTGGTGAACTTTATGGCTGGAAGTATGGATTTATGGCCGCAGGATTTGGAATGTTGTCAGGACTTGCTTTATATATATGGGGACAAAAGTATCTTGCCCCAGATAATATCATGCAAAAAAAGAGCAACTCATCTTTAGAAAATAAAAAAGACGATGCCCTAACTTCTAGCGAATGGGGACGCATCGGAGCTTTAATAGTTTTATGTATGTTTAATGTTATTTTTTGGGCAACTTATGAGCAACAAGGTAACACTCTTGCTCTTTGGGCCGATGCAAATACAAATCGTCATATTTTTGGGCCAGATAGTTTTGAAATACCAGCGTCATGGTTCCAATCTCTTAATCCACTAATGATTTTTATTTTTACTCCAATTATAACAAGTCTTTGGGCATGGCAGGCAAAAAAAGGAAAACCACCTTCAAGTGTTGGGAAAATGGCAATAGGCTGTATTCTTTTAGGCCTTTCTTTTATCCCAATGATTTATGGTGCAAAGGCCTATGAAGCAGATGGAATGGCCAGTATGTGGTGGCTAATTATTTGTACCTTAATTTTAACAATTGGAGAGCTTTATCTATCCCCTGTTGGATTATCTTTAGTTACGAAAATTGCTCCACTAAGAATGGTCTCTGTGATTATGGGAATGTGGTTTTTATCAAGCTTTTTTGGAAACTACTTATCTGGATATATTGGAACCTTCTGGGAAAAGATGAGCAAAGAAAGTTTTTTTATGCTTTTATCAGGACTTTCAATTGCCGCAGGACTTGGAATTTGGGCATGTAAGACTCCTTTAAAAAAAGCAATGAGCGAAGCAGGTACTAAAGTCGATATTTAACGCGGTAAGCAGTAAAAACTTACCCACATGATCGTTATAAGTAATTAAGAGATAATTAAGAAAAATCTTCTTTAAGAAGACTTCATTTTTCAGGAGGAAAGATGAAACTTAATTATCTCGTATTCTTATTCATTCTAATTTCAAAAACAACATTCGCCGATGAACAATTTAGAAGTCACTTAAGTTTTATATTTAGTGATTTAGAGATTCAAGAAGATGATCAGAATCAAGAAAGTCTGATTATACTTAATGATCTATTAAGCATTCACCAAACAAATAGGCCAATTCTTCCAGTTAAAGATATAAAAATTTTTATTCCTACAGGATACGATATTGGTGACATACAAATTATTTCAAATAACTCTGAAAAAATAGCATTAAAATATGCCCCTAAGTTATCTTCAAATCTTCGCCCCTTCTCTATTCCAAGCTATAAAAACAAAAATCCTCCTGCATTTTTAGATACAAACACTGCAGTTTTTCCAAATCAAGAAAAAAACTACAGCATCCAATATTTAGCAGGTCTAAAAATTGCTTTTTTACCTCTATATCCAGTGCAATATCTAACAAAAACAAATGACCTACTCTTTCATAAAAATATAGATGTTTTAGTTTCCTTTAAAAAAAGTAAGTCGCATAAAGAATTTTTAAATCCCCCAAGACTTCACCAAATGGATATCGAAAGACTATCATCTCTTGTTGATAATAAAGATGATACATCTCATTTCTCTTTAATAAAAAATAGTAAATCAAAAGTTGAATACTTAATAATAACTCATCAAAGATGGATGGAAACAAAACCTCCATATAATCTAGATGCTCTGCTCTCTCAAAAACAAAAATCAGGACTATCTGGGCAAATAATTACAACGCAAGAAATTGAAGAAAATTTTTCCGGTAATTCCTTGCAAGAAAAAATAAGAAATACGATTAAAGAGTATCACAAATCTCTTGGCACAAACTATGTACTACTTGTTGGTGATTGGGACAAAGAACCAAACTCTGCAATTCCTGCTGTTGGTTTTATAGCAGAAGCAGAAGGCATAACAGATAATAATATTCCTGCTGACATGTACTACTCAAACCTAGATGGTGATTTTGATTATAATAAAAATAACATTCTTGGAGAACCTACTGATGGCCCTGATGGAAAAGAGGTTGATTTAATTTCTGAAGTTTTTATTGGAAGAGTCTCGATTGATTCACAAACAGAGTTATCAAACTACATAAAAAAGACTCTTTATTATGAAAATCTTGATTCTCAAACTGCTTACTTAAATAATGTTATTCTTGCTGGTGAATACTTATGGGATAGCAGCATTAATGGACCTCAATGGGGTTCTGATATGATGGAAGAATTATTTAACTATTCCAGTGCTCACGGAATTGAAACCGTCGGTATCCCTAAAGATAAAAACTTTTTTAGATTTTATGAAAAAAATAACACCTATAAAGTCTCTGACATTAAAAAAGCAATTAATGATGGAGTACATTACATAAATCATGTCGGCCACTCATCTAATATGGGTAATATGAAAATGACCATCAAAGATGTAAAAGCATTTAAAAACGATAATCGCTATTTCTTTGGATATACTCAAGGATGCTATGCTGGAGCTTTTGATAATCGAGATGGTTGGGGATGGGATGGATGGAGTGACGGTATCTTAGAAGAGATGATATCTGCGCCTGTTGGAGCGTTTGCCTACATTGGCAATACACGCTACGGTTGGGGAGATGACCATACAACAAAAGGACCAGGACAAATGTATCATCGACATTTTATTGATGCTAGATTTGGGAAGAATATTTTAGAACTTGGAAAATTAAATCAATTTTCAAAAGAAAAAAATATCGGAAGAATTAACGATACTGCTATGCGGTGGACATACTACGAACTAACTCTATTTGGAGATCCGGCCTTAAAACTAAAGTGATAGTTTGAGTTTTTCTAATACAGAAGCATCAACCCATTTTTTCCCTTGAGAGTGTTTTAAAAATTTTCGGCACTCAACAGTTGGATTGCCTTTTGGAAACTCTTTTTTACCTGTTAAATATGCCTCACAAGTCCTAGAATAAAAATCAAGATACTCTGGAATATTTTGATGTATTAGATCTACTAACACTTCATCTTTGTCTTTATTTATCATAGATAAAATATGATCTGGAAGTGGATCAAAATTTTTAAGCTCCATTAAAACAGCTTTTCTTCTATCATAATTTTTTCCAAGTTCTGTTATAGTATTCCAAGCCTCATTAAAAATTTCCCCCTTAACAGGGCCACTTAGAATAAATGTTGTTAAGTAAATATCTTTCTCTTTTCTTGTCAAAAGATTCAAGGCACTCAACGTTTTATAAGCATAATATGCCTCTATTTGCTTAAGCTGTGGCCGAAACATTGCAGACTTTAGTTCTTTTTCAAATGCCTTATAACACTCACTTGAGGCCATATTATACAATCTTTTTTGTAACTGCTCATTTGAAATATCTAAGTTTAGATATCTTTGCACATGTGAGTATAGAGTTTTCCAAACCACCTCTTTTTGACAATAAAGATTAGACAAAGAGGCATTAATACTTGGATGAATAAGTACAAAACGATCTACAGTTGGAAGATATTTTATTAATAACTCCGCAAGATAAATACCTAACTCATTACGACTTAAATTACTTGTTGAATTATTCCAAAAAAATAACAAATCTCTATGACATAGATTTCTATCAGTAAGTCTATTTTCAAAACAATTTATAAGATATTTTTTTGCAAATGATTCTCTTTTGGCCAAAAACACATCGTAGTTATTTAAGATGGGCCAAGATGTTAATTCCTCAACCAATTCAAAAGATTTTTTATCAAAAATATTTAACAACAATAACCGATCAAGCTTTAAAACTGCAATATCTTTAACTGCTTTTTGCCACAGCTCATTTCTCTCTTTAGGTAATACATCTTTGGCGTGCTCTAAAAACTCATCAACACTTTTTTCTTTAGATAAAATTAAAAGATCATCAAGAGTATAAAAATTTTTGGATACTGCATCGGCATTATAATAAAAAACAAAAAAACAAAGAGTACAAATCGCTAACTTATACACCTATTTTTTCCCGCCCTTGTTATAGCTATTTCGATCATGAGCAAAATTTTTATGCGCTCCATCTTTTTTATAGTCATTGCCAGCAGGTCTTTTATCAAACTTATTATTAGCTTTTATAAAATCTTTTTTTTCAAATCTTTTTGTCGGGCCAAACTCTCTTCTAAAAATATTTCTCTTTGCATAATCACTTTGATTTGTTTGCCTTGTATTATCATCAAGCCAGTATTTATCAGCACATGCACAACAAATCCATTCGGTATTGGGAATTTCTGGATTTCGATGCCTATACCTTTCAACATCAGGCATAGTTCTTTGACAAACTTCACAAAAGTTTCTTTGTTCTTGATGATCGTGAACTTTGCGTCTCTCAGTCTTATCAATACGCACCCTCTCATTCTCTGTCTTTGCAGTTTGAATACCTATTTTTTTTAAAGCTTCTTTAAGACTTGTTCCCATATTTCACCCTACTAATATCATCAAAATTTCTATAAAAATTCTATCACGAGATTTTAAAAAGTAAAGGCCCGATGGTATTAGCATCGGGCCTTTCTAAATATACTCTAAATTCTTATAAATTATAGAATTGAGAAATTATATTTCATACCTAGATAAAGTTTGTATCCTTTTGGATCATATTTACCTTGAGCTGTGAAATCCTTATCAAACATGCTTGCAGCAAAGTGATAACGGAAATTTTCATCTTTTTTAGGATAGTATTGTAAAGCTACATCATAAGTTTTTGCTTTGAAATTTCCTGTAGCAGTAGCTGCACCTTTATCTGTTGTTTTGTCATGAATATAAGCAATCATTGGACGGAATTTTTCGCCAAGATATGTTAAACGAACAACAGCTGAAGTATCTTCAATATCAGCAGGGAATGTTGCAGAACCAACACGTGTTCCAGCTTTTTCTTGTTTCCCTTTCATATAATCAACTTCAAACTTCATATTTGCCATTTCAATACCAAGACCAATATTTTTTAAAACATTGCTTCCTGTAGAGTTTTCAACAGCTGCAACAGTTTGAGTTGCGGCAGAAATATCTCCTCTCATTCCATGGTTGTAACCTAGAACTGGAGTGATTTTTCCATCCATAAAACTTCCAATGAACTCAAAATTCTTTGTAAGTTTATTATTAGATGCTGTATTTAAAAACTGAGCAGTTATTAAATGATTCATAAATGTATATGATAATTTTACACCAGCAGATGTATTTAGATAATCACCAGTCAAAACATTAGAAGCACTGTATAAATCAGAGTCTGCATAAGCATTTTCCATACCGCCACCTGTAGCAAACTGATAACCAGCAGCAATATTTAATCCTTTCATTACATCTTTATGAACATAAGCATTTTTTAGAGGTGTTGGAACACTACTTTTATCAAAGGCAAAACTTTCAGTGAAGCTGTAGTCCAAAACATATTTTACGTCTTGTACTAAATCACCATGCATTTTGGCTTCTAAAGTTTGGAATTTGATTACTGATTTATTTGTAATACCAGTAGAACCATCTCCTAATTTATTTTGCTTATAATGATCATGTTGAACATCCAATCTGGAATCAAAAGCTACATGAGTCGCTGCCATAGCACTCACAGATACAAGGCCTAAGGCCAGAGCAATTACTTTTTTCATTTTAAAATCTCCTTTAATATTTTCTTAATTTTATTTTTTCCATTAAATTATAAAATGTCTACGTTATACTTAATCCCTGCCCAAATTGTAACATACTCAGGATATAAAACTCCTGCACCTGTTGTTGGATCTTGTGATAAGTAATACTCTTTTTTAACTCTGTTCATTGCAAAGTGATAACGGAAGTTATCATCTTTTTTAGGATAGTACTGTAAAGCAGCTTCCCAAGTTTTTTGCGTCCAACGAGTTAAACTATGAGTTCTATTTCCTTTATCTAAAGTATCATCTCTAAAATAAGCAAGCATTGGTCTGAAGTGTTCACCTTTATAAGTTACACGCATAATAGATGATCTATCACGAATGTCTCTTTTAGCTCCATCAGTCGCCTCAGTTCCTGCTTTACCTTGAGTTCCACGCATATGATCTAAATCAACAATGAAAGATCCCATTGAAAGCTTTAGGCCATAACTTTGAAGATTGTATGAACCATCAAAATTTTTAACACTTCTTTTTGTTGTGTTATAACCAATAAAAGGTTTAATCATCCCATTCATCATACTTCCTTGATATTCAAAAGCATATCCAGGAATGTTATTTGACTGAGAGTTCATGATTTGAGCAACTAAAACTTGAGAGCCAAGTTTGTAATTCGCTCTAACTCCAGCGCCTGCTGGTCTATAAGATGTTGTTGTGCCCTGAAATGGAAGACCTGTAACTGAAGAAGTTTCAGGATTAAATGTTGTTCCACAGTTGTATGATGGTTCTATCGTGTTACCGATAGTATTGGTGTCACACCCAACTGTTCTTTGATAGATATATGATGTTGAGTAAACATCAGAGCCTGAATATTTAGCTTCAGTTCCACCACCGACAGTGTTTTGCATAAAACCAACAATTGTTGTTAAGTTTTGATTGAAATCTTTTGTTATTGCTGCAGTACGAACAGAGTTATGAATATTTGCCTTGTTGCCTGCCACATAAGTTTTAAAATTGTATTCAAATTGATATTTCAAATCTTCTGCAAGGTCACCATACGCATTTAAAATTAAACGATTAACTTTAAAATAAGCATAGTCTGCAGTTGTAGAACTCGATGTTCTATCTTCTTTATAATGTTTGTTTTCATAGTCGAACCTAGAATCCAGTTTCATGTGGTTTGCAGCACCCACACTACCGGAAACTAGTGCTAACGCCACTGTCGCTAGCATGACGTTTCTAGTACTTCTCATTAATATTCTCCTTTTTTTGTATGCAAAGATCATCAGTAATCTTTACACATATTGTTACTTAAATAAAAAATAGGCACATCTAACAGTATAAGATGATAACTCGATGATACAATAGGTCAACAACCGTTTACTTAAATTTTATTAAGTTTTTTGACTACTCAAAAAACTTTACCAATATCTATTTTTTACTTTTTATTTTTTTCACTCATGGCGAAAAGGTTGGAAATAATATATATAGGAGATAATTTTTATCACTCCATCATTTTAAAAAAGGAAGGAACATTATTATGGCACAAGCAACAACTCTTACAAAATTTACACTTAAAGCAAGAGAAATTTTATCCTCTTATGCAAACTTTACACTCGAAGCAGAACTAAGCGTTCGAGTGCAAAAAGGAAAAGACTCTTTCACTTTAATCGAAAGAAATGGTATCGCCAAAGGAACATCTGATGGCGAAAATGAAGCCATTTATATCGATAATGATAAAGCAATCAAGTCTGTTCAAAAAAATATCGTACCACTTCTACCAAAAAAAGTGGTTATCAAAACTCCAGATGATATCTGGAAAGTAATGGAAGAGTTTGATTTAAAACTTGTAGAAAAGGCCGGACCTAATAAGAAAAATTGGGGAGGCAATGCCTGTCTTGCTGCCTCAACAGTTTTATTTCAGACATTGATGAAAGCAGCAGGTTTTGAACCATGGCAGATGCTTACACCAAAAGGTGGTCTTAAATCATTTTGCTTTCCAAACATTGGTTTTAATATGGTTTGTGGTGGAGAGCATGTTCCAGGAACAAAACAAGATGTTCAAGAGATGTTTTTCTTTTCTATGAAAGATAAATCGATAAAGGATGTATTTGCCACAGCTACAAAATTTTTCAGGCAATTTGAAAAAAATCTTGTTAGAGATAACAAACCAACAGGAACGGCAAAAGAGAGAGGATTTGTATTCCCGGTTGCCGATAATTTCGAAGGATTAAACAGAATAAAAGAGTGTGCAAATCAACTTGGTCTTAAAGAATCAGAATATGCTATCGGGACAGATAACGCCTTTTCTGAAATTCAAAAAACTCAGGAGCTAAAAGATCAAGGAAAATATGATATGCGTTTTTCTGGCCAAGGAATTAAAACTCGTGAAGAGCTAATCGATTTTGATGGAACACTTGTTAATAGCGCACCAAATTTTGCAACGATGGAAGACCCTGGTTCAGAAAATGATATTGAGGCACACCGTCTTATGACAACAAAATATGGCGAAAGAGTGCAAGTTGTTTTAGATGATGCTGCGGTAACTCAAATTCGATTTATCCTTCCATTTTTAGCATCTCCAGATAGGACAAAAAGAGCTGGAAACTCTGTTCTTATAAAACTAAATCAAGCAGGAACATTTACAGAAACAGCACTTGCTTCTGAAATTGTTTTAGGTCTTGCTTGCTATAAGAAAGTTGAGCGATTTTTAAAAGCAAGAAAAGATTATGATAAAGTTTTAAAAGAATTAAATGATGTTGGTGTTAAATCGATAGAAGAAGCAATTAGTAACATCAAAAAATTTGGTTTTACAGCATTCTTCTCTCATCGTTCAACAGAAGGTAGCTCTGAGTTTTTACCATATATGCCTTTAATTTATGGTGCCGTTTCAAATAAACTTTGGTTTAAGGCCGGTGCACCAAATGGTGAAAGAAATCTTCAAAATTATAACCCATTAATTCGTGCAGAAGAGATGATGAAATCAAAAAAGATTAAAACTTATGTTGCAAACTGGAAAGGACTTCCAAAAGGAGTAAAAGTTCCTGCGGCGAAATAATTCTTTTGTAAAGATTTGATATGTGACTTCAAAGGGAGATTGTTTAAATCTCCCTTTTTTTTATAACTGCTTAACCCACTCAACAATCAAGCCATCATCAAGCTTATTAGATGTTTTTTTATATTTATGACTTTCATTTAATGAGTACATCCTAAAATTATCTATTCGACAGTAATGATAAATCTTTTGCAGTTTTTTATCTTTTGCTTTTTTTTCAATAAACTCTTTTATTTGATGAGAATAGCCACTTCCATGATAGTTCATTTTTATTGCAGTATTCTTGCTAAGCAAAGAATCATTCTCTACTTTTAAAAAAACGGCCGCAATTATCTCCTCTTCTAAATATGCCGCATAAAGCTCCCATCCATCTTTTATTTCTTCTTCAATCTCGGATAAGTTCCAATTAAAGTCTGGGGAATCAGAAAATGCATCTATATTGTAATCAAAAATTTCTTTTACCAAGGACTTATCCATCGCCTTTTTAAAAATTAAATCCATACAATCTCCTGCTGCTCTACGACTGGCCCAAAACCCAGACAATGCATTTAAAATCTATACAACAATGCATAGATTTTTTTAAAATTATATCATGCTCAAATTTCTTTTCAAGCAAGCACAAGTATCCGTGTTTAAAGATATGTACTGAAACTATCAACTATTCTCCGGTTTGTTTTTTTATCCAAAATACTGATATTATCTATTTATATGAAAGATATTGTTCTACAAAAAAAAGAGCGGTTTAAAAGCATTGATCAGTTGCGCGGCATTGCTGTTTTTCTAATGATTTTTTATCACACTGCTTTTGATCTAAATGTTTTTAAATTTATCGAAATTGAAATATATAAACACCCTTTTTGGTTTTTTTTACCCAGATTAATCGTGACTCTTTTTTTATTTTCAGCAGGTGCTTCTTTAGTTCTTGCTCATCAAAATACAGTTAATTTTAAAAAATTTGCAAAGAGAGTAATAAAAATCCTTATTGGTGCACTATGTGTTAGTGCCATTACTTATCTAATTTATCCAAGTGTCTGGATCTATTTTGGAACACTTCACGCTATAGGATTTATTTCTATATTAGCACTTCCATTTATTAATAAACCTTGGATTTCATTTTTTATAGCAATACTCATTTTATTTTTATTTTTTTGTTTACATATTCATTGGGATTGGCCACTACTTCCCCACCCATCACTTGACTATATTCCTATTTATCCATGGACAAGTGTTTTGCTTTTAGGACTTGCGGTCTCTCGCCTTCTACTGCATTTTAGGCCAAGACTATTTGTAGAGGGATTTAAAATTCCGCTACTACACTATTTAGGGCAGCATGCTCTTTTAATATATCTAATACATCAACCATTAATTTATGGAATTGTATTTGGAATTTATAAATTCACTACAAATTATCCGTGACTCAATTTAACCCAGATAATACATTTAAGATCGTTGCGAGGGAGCAAAGTGCCTATTCTGACAAGGATTGAACAATTTTTTGGGATAACGCTTATATTAACCTCAATTCGGAGAAAAAATATAATGATTGCACCTAAGTTCGCAATTTCGAGAAGCTCTAGGAAGAAAATATTTTTATGAGGGAGCTTACATTTTGGTAAGTGACCGAAATAAAAATATTTTCTGACAACGAGATTCGAAGGAAGTCCGAACTCAGGTTATATTAATAAGCGGAGGTCAAAAAAATGTGAAGACGCTGTCTGTATCGAGCAATTTGCTTCCGTAGTAGATTTTAAATGCATTATCTGGGTTAAACTATTATTCATCAAAATTATCGTAAGTGATTCCATATTTAGCATCGTTGTCTTTCAAAAAAAACTTTCGCACAAAATATTGTCCAGAACGTATCGTTGAAATAAATTGAAAAGTTTCAAGCTTTACAAGCGCGTGATAAATATCTTCAAGCGTTAAATGAAGTGTTTTTGCCATCTCTGTATGAGATAGTAACGGAGAAATACCGTAGGTTCTATACAAATTCGGCCGACACCAAACCTGTCTGTATAGATACATAATAACCATAATCTCAATTCTTGATAATTTAAAATCAACTAAAATTTGATCAAAAAATACATCTGGAATTTCAGATAATGTCGCACCAATATCTTGTGGGGCCTCACTTACAGAATCCTTTACCAGCTCTTTTTTCTTAGAGCGATGGTCTTGTAAGATTGCATGTAAGTCTCTGGTAATCTCATTCATATACTAAAGAGTCCCCCCATTATCTTATTGTGCCATAAAAGAGTCTCTAGGCACAAATGTTTTGTAAAGAGGAAAAGTTTGCCCTTTACCTTTATTCTATATCTATTTGTCACTTTTAGAAAAAAACAATCAATCAATACAAAGTTTTCAAACTCTAATGAGTACTCATAAAAAATTATTTCTTAAGACATGTTGAGGGTTATGAAACAATTTTAAGGATAACACTATTTTTAACACCAATCATTTGTGCAAAAGCAAGCCATTCTGATTTTGTTAAAGCATTTTTATATATCGAAAGACTATTTATAAAATCTTGTTTGTCAGAAAAATAATTCTCATCAAGTATTTCTGAAATTTTTTTTATCAAAACAAAATCCGCACTAACTTTTAACTCATACATATCTACAATTTTTATAAGTTCTTTTAAAAATTTCCCTGGACTATTACTCTTAAATGCCTCTCCCCAAATATAATATGGTGTTATTTTCTCTAAATTAAATAAGGCAATACAATCTAGTATTTTGTCTGAAAGCTCTGCATTTAAGAGATGTTTAAAGCGAATTAAGCGCAATAATCTGACTGGATCAAAATAAAAAATTTCTTGAGAGCACGGATTTAATACTTTCTTTTTTAAATCTAAATATCCATTTAATGGATCATTTAATAAAAAATTAACTTCATTTCCTAAAATATTTACAACATCAAACCCTATAGCGTTTAATGTAAAATCTCTGCGCTTTACGCAATCCTTAAAGTCTAAATCCCAACAAATTTCTGCATTAAAATCTCCGTGACCTAAAGGCCACGAGTTTAAAAACATCTCTTTTCGTGGAGGTGAAAACTCGACAATATGTTGAGATAAAATAAATTGAACGATACCAAATCTTAAATATCTGTATGTCAAATTGCTTTTTTTCACACATTCAGCAACGATGCTTTCATAATCCGTCGCAGAGCAATTACTGCCGCAAAAAGAAATCTCACAATCAATATCTGAAGATAATTTATTATAAAGCAAAATATCCCTTGATGCTCCACCAACAACAGTAATTTTGATATTTTTTTCACGAAAAATCTTAAATAAATTAGAAAGCTCTTCACTTGCTAAAACTTTATAAAAACTCATTTGTTCTATTGATGATTCTCTAATGGGTTATCACTTTTTAATAAACGATCAATAATAGCATCAATTCTCTTTATATCTCTTGCGCCCTCATGGTGAACGATAAAAAACTTTCCACTAACAACTTCTGCATTTTTTCCAAGGGTAGAAACTTTATCACTAAAATATGATCTTTCTAATACATGAGTTGGCACAACAGCAAGTCCTAGTCCCATACTTACGGCCAAAAGCATGTTCCCATGTGAGTTAATAACAAAACGCGGCCTTATATTATCAGGAACCTTGCCATAGTACTCTTTACACCAATGTGCAAAAATTGGCGTACTCGATTCAAAAAATACACAAGGATATTTGCTTAACTCTTCAAGAGTTGTATTTTCATCTATTTTAAAATCTGCTGTTTTTGGAAATACAAGACTAACGCGCTCTTCACTTAAAAAGATTTTTTCTCCAACAGGAGGTAGATCGTATTCCGGTAAAATTAAAATATCTAATTTATGATTATTAAAATCAGCGATCAACTCATCTTTGAATCCAAGAGAGATATGAATTGATAAATGCGGATTCTCCTTTGAAAAATATGCCAAATCAGAGGCCAACCATGACTTTCCAATACCTGTCAGTGTCCCAATCTTTATTCTTCCTGCCATTTGAGACTTATCATGTTTGATATGCTCAATTGTTTCATCTATTTTTGGCAAAATGCTACTAGCAAGATCAAACAACCTCTCACCTTCTGCCGTTAAGATCATTTTTTTTCCGGCCCTCTCAAAGACTTTTGCACCAAGCTTAGTTTCAATGCTTTTAACACATTGGCTAATTGCAGATTGAGTAATGCCAAGTTTTTCCGCGGCCATTGAAAAGCTGCCGTGATGCGCAACGGCCACTACTGTTTGTAAATGCGATATTTCAATCATGTCTAACAAACCAAAAAAAACGGCACTCAAAAGAGAGTGCCGTATAAGTTTATAAAAGGAAAAATTACTCGTCTTTTGCTAATTTTTCTGCACGCTCTTTCATTACTTTTTCAGCAATATTTCGAGGGCACTCTTCATATTTATTAAACTCCATTGTGTAGTTTGCTTTACCTGCAGTCATGGAGCGAAGAGATGTCGAGTAACCAAACATTTCCGCAAGAGGCACCAATGCAGTAATAATTGCATCACCTGTATCATTACTTTCTGAACCTTGAATAACCCCTCTTCTTGAAGATAAGTCACCAATTACAGAACCTTGATACATACTTGGTGTTTCAACTTCAACCTTCATAATAGGCTCTAACAAGACAGGATCTGATGCTTTAACACCTTGACGCATTGCCTGACGAGAAGCAATTCTAAACGCCATATCTGAAGAGTCAACATCATGGTAACGACCATCTTGAAGATGAATTTCAACATTTATTAATTGGAAAGCGGCAAGAGGCCCTTTATCCATAACATCTTGGAAACCTTTTTCACAAGCACCAATAAATTCCCCAGGAATAGAGCCGCCTCGAATCTCATTAAAAAATCTAAACACTTGATCTTCTCGCTCTTTATTGGCATCAGCTAAAGGCTTAATTGTTCCAATAACGTGGGCAAATTGACCAGCTCCACCAGTTTGCTTTTTATGAAGATAATCAAATTTTGCTTCTTTCCTAATTGTTTCACGGTAATTAACTTGAGGAGCTCCAACAATCGCTTCAACATTATACTCACGCTTAAGTCTCTCAATATAAATTTCTAAGTGAAGCTCTCCCATACCAGCGATACGAGTTTCTCCAGACTCTTCATCTGTATAGACATGAAATGTCGGATCTTCGCGCATAAAACGCTGTAAGCCTTTTGACATACGAGTTAATTGCTCTTTATCTTTTGCGGCAACTGATAGTTCAATAACAGGTATTGGTACATGCATTCCTTCACATGAAATCTCTGTTAAATCTGGATTTGCAACAAATGTATCCCCAGACGCACAATCAACACCAATCATTGCAACAATATCACCAGCTCCACATGACTCGATGTTCTCTCTATCGTTTGCATGCATTCTCACAATACGGCCAACCCTAATTTTCTTTTTTGTCCTTGTATTATAAAGGGTTGTCCCTTTTGTTAATGTCCCTTGATAAATGCGAGTATAAGTTAACTGACCAAATTGTTCTTCTGTAATCTTAAATGCCATACAAACTAAATCTTTACTACTGTCTGGCACTAATTCAAATTTTGTATTTGTTTTACTGTCAATTGCTTTTGGCCTTTCACAAACCAAAGGACTTGGAAGGTAACGAACAACAGCATCTAAAAGAAGTTGCACTCCCTTATTTCTAAAAGCAGATCCTAAAAATACAGGAACCATTTGTAAACTTCTTGTTCCTGCTTTTACTGCTTTGTGAATTTCTTCTTCTGTAATTTCTTGACCTTCAAGAAGTTTTTCTGTGATTGTATCATCGTACATACTAATAGAATCAAGCATTGCCTCTCTTTGAGTATTTGCTTCATCTAATTTTTCAGCAGGAATTTCTTCAACACGAATGTTTTCACCATTATCACCATCAAAATAATACGCTTTCATGGTAATAAGATCGATAACTCCTTTAAAATTTTCCTCCGCACCAATAGGAAGCTGCATCATTACGGCATTTAAGTTTAATTTTTCACGCAAAGACTTTACACCATTGTATGCATTGGCACCCATTCGATCCATTTTGTTCATAAAGGCAAGTCGTGGTACTTTGTATCTTCTCATTTGCCTATCAACAGTAATAGACTGAGACTGAACTCCAGCAACCGAGCAAAGAACTAAAATCGCACCATCTAAAACGCGTAAGGATCTTTCCACTTCAACTGTAAAGTCAACGTGTCCCGGAGTATCAATGATGTTTATTCTAAAATCTTTATCACTTCCTTCCGCAAATTTCGTTCCATTTCCAGTTAAACCGTGCCAGTAAACTGTTGTTGCCGCAGAAGTAATTGTAATTCCTTTTTCTCGTTCAAGATCCATAAAATCCATGGTTGCGCCATCTCCGCCACCTTTAACCTCTTCAATTTTGTGAATTTTGTCACAATAATAAAGGATACGTTCAGTAAGAGTTGTCTTTCCAGAGTCAATGTGCGCAGAAATTCCAATGTTGCGCGTCCTCGCCATCAATTTCATGATTTCGCTCCAATACGAATAAGTTGAATGTTTGTTATAAGTTAGATTAATACTAACAGTTTTGGGTGGATATTAGAGAAATTTATACAAGGAGTCAATTGATGTAGTAAAATTGACACAAAAAAATTGTAAGTTTACAAAATTAGGAGGCATCTGCGTTGTCGCTACGAAGTCTCGCTACCTGCAGCGTAAAATTATACGCTTCGGCAGCTCGCTTCTAGGCTCCTTGCACCTGCCACCTACTTTTGAAAACTTATTAATTTACTCCACTTGATTTTGGAAACTTACAAAAAATTAAAAATTAATGCCAGCTAATTTTTTAAAAGACCACTAACTGTTCCAAGCATCTGTTCAAGACCAAATGGCTTTAATAAAAAAGCATCACAGCCTCTCTTTTTTGCCTCTTCTTGATCAAAATCTTGATCGCCTGTCATTACAACCATAGCAAAATGCTTCTGACTTTTTAAAAGAGATAACTGCTCCAAAAGTTCGCAGTCTCCAATTACCGGCATTCCAAGATCAGTTATTACAATATCTACACGATCTTCTTTCTTTAAAAAATTTAGGGCATCATGTGATTTTGTAATAGTAAAGACTAAAAATTCCTCATCTAAGAGATTGTCTCTTAAGATTTCCACCAAATCTTCGTTGTTCTCAATGATAACAATTTTTTTTTTATTTTTTTCCATATCTAACTCTTGCTCCTTGAGTTATATCTTGTATCAGTATTCTAAAAATAAAAATTTTATTTGTGTAAAAAAAATGACCCAAAAGCAAAAACTTAACTACATTTTAGCCACCCTTAATAATCTTTATCCTAACCCAGAAATTCCCTTGTTCCATAAAGATTCTTATACTCTTTTAATTGCAGTTTTGCTTTCTGCACAATGCACCGATAAAACTGTCAACAAAGTCACTCCTGTGCTTTTTAATTTGGCCTATACCCCGGGAAAAATGTTCCAACTCGGACAAAATAAAATTCAAGAAATAATAAGACCTTGCGGGTTGTCGAAAAAAAAATCAGAAAACATTTGGAAACTTTCACAAATTTTAATCGAAAAGTATGACTCTAAAGTGCCAAAAGATATTGATGCACTAGAATTATTACCTGGAGTTGGCCATAAAACAGCATCAGTTGTAATGATTCAGGCTTTTAATACCCCTGCATTTCCAGTCGACACACATATTCACCGTTTGGCCTATCGCTGGGGAATTTCAACCGGCAAAAATGTAAAACAAACAGAAGATGACTTAAAGAAAATTTTTCCCAAAAATATTTGGGCAACACTCCATCTACAAATGATATATTATGGTAGAGAGTATTGCCCTGCAAGAGGACATGATTTAAATAAATGTCCAATTTGTGATAAACTTACAAATTGGCAGACAAAATAATTTTTTATGGATTAATGGAGAAATTAGATGAAACGCATTTTAATAAACGGCACACAAAAAGAAGAGGTGCGCGTTGCAATGGTTGATGGTAGCTATCTTTATGATTTAGATATTGAAATAGCAGATGCCAAGCAAAAAAAATCAAATATCTATAAGGGGACTATTACCCACGTTGAAAAAAGTTTAGAGGCAGTGTTTGTTGAATATGGCTCCGAGCGACATGGATTTTTGCCATTTAAAGATATCAATCCAAGTATAAACAGAAATGAGATAAAAAAGGGAATGGAGCTTTTGGTTCAAATATCAAAAGAAGAGCGCGGCAATAAGGGGGCTGCCCTTAATAACTACATTTCTCTTGCAGGACGACTACTTGTTTTAATGCCTAATAATCCACGTGGAGGAGGAATTTCAAGACATGTAGATCAAGATGAAAGACAAGAAATGAAAGAAGTTATTCATCAACTTAACATACCAGAACAAATGAGCATAATTTTAAGAACCGCAGGCCTTAAAAAAACTGCTCAAGAACTTCAATATGAGTTAGATCGCTTAACTTTAGTTTGGAAAGAAATAGAACAAAAATTTAGTGAACACAAGGCCCCTTGTTTACTATATCAAGACAATGATGTTTTAACTCGCACAATTAGAGATTACTTGCGCGATGAAATAGATGAAATCATTATTGATGATGAAGATATTTTTAAAAGTGCCAAAGAAATAACAAAAGCAATTTCACCAGAACAATTAAAAAAAATAAAATATTACAGCGATGCAAAAATCACTCTATTTAATAGATATCAAATAGAAAACCAGATCGAAACCGCGTTTATGCGAGAAGTAAAACTCTCTTCTGGTGCTGTTATTGTTTTAGATCACACCGAAGCAATGACTGCTGTTGATATTAACTCTGGTCAGGCAAAAAAAGGCCGCAATATTGAAGAAACTGCACTTAACATAAATATGGAAGCGGCAGAAGAGATTGCCAGGCAACTTCGTATTAGAGATATGGGCGGCCTTGTTGTAATTGACTTTATAGACATGCACTATGAGCAAAACAGACATAAAGTAGAAAATAAACTTAAAGAAGCAGTATCTCTTGATAGAGCAAAGGTGCAGCTTGGAAAAATTTCTCAATTTGGTCTTTTAGAAATGTCCAGACAAAGAATCAGACCATCTCTGATCGATTCAAGTCTTAGCGTTTGTCCTCGATGTAATGGCCAAGGAAAAATTAGGGATATCGAGTCTTTGGCCTTATCTATTTTAAGAAATATCGAAGAAGATGCACTCAAGCAAAATACAAAACAAATTCAGGCAAGTGTTCCCATAAAAATTGCAACATTCCTCTTAAATGAGAAAAGAACGGCCATTGCAGATATTGAAGAAGATACAAAGGTTCAAATCATCATCATTCCAAATCCTTATATGGAAGTTCCAGAATATGAGTTAATCAGAATTAAAAATCAAGAAAGTGCTGATAAAACTCCAGAAAGTTATGATTTAATTCCAAAACTTAAAACCTCAAAACAAGAATCAAAAACAAAAAGTAAAAAAATAGAAGTAGCTTTGGTGAAAAACAGTTCTTTAAAATCAAAGTTTTCATTTTTACGATTTTTAGGTATAAAATAAAATATATTTACAAGCCTTGTATGTATAAAATTCATGCTTTTTCTCTTTTTTAACGCCCGCCCAACACTGTGTGTTATATTTTCACAACCAAACTTTTTTAACAAGGTGTTTATATGCTAAAAAAACTAACCATTGCGTCCTCTTTTACAATTGCTGTAAACATGTTTGCTTTTGCCCAAGATCAAACAATTAATCCTGAAGCAAAAAAAAGTACTACTTGGCAAGTAAAACATGAGAAGTGGACAAAACAGCACGAAAAGCTTTATCAAGAATTTGTACAAAAATTAGGAGAAGCAAGAGAAGAAAAAAAGTGTAGAACAACATATGGCTGTTTGATAAATCCTGTGGCCAACCCAATGTACTATAATAAAAATCCAAAAGATTTGCGCTCAATTCATGCAGACTGTGCCGACCTACCCTACGTTCTTAGAACCTACTTTGCATGGATGAACGACCTGCCTCTTTCTTATCCAACATCAATTACAAAAGTTAATGCAGGAGACAAGAGAGATATTCGCTATAGCTCTGGAAATATTGTTACAAAAATTAATTGGGCCAAAACAGGAGATAATGTTAATACTGTTATTTCTAAAGCAAAAAGCCTGACGTCAGGACTTTTTAGAATTCATCCTACATGGGATAAAAAAGGTAGCGTCTTTACCGATTTTTATTCTCCCAAAATATCTCGCGAAGCAATTGTACCTGGCACAATTGTTTACGATCCAAACGGGCATATCCTTGTTATTTACAAAGTTTTAGACGATGGTCGTATAAAGATGATAGATGCTCACCCAGATAACTCATTATCTGTTAAAACTTATGGAACAGCATTTGCGCGCACAAGACCATCTTCTGGGGCTGGTTTTAAAAACTGGCGACCACTATCAATGATTAATATTGCAAGAGATAGAAATGGTAATATCATTTCAGGAACTCCAACGGTTGCCTCTAACAGTGAAATTCAAGATTTTGACCTTGAACAATTTTATGGAACAGATAAAAGTAAATACTCAGATGATAAAAACTGGAAATCACATAAGTTTGTCATAAATGATAAAGAACTAGATTACTATGATTATGTTCGCCATAAACTTGCCGCTGGAAATTTAAAATATCATCCAACTATTGAATTAAAAAATATGCTCGAAGCACTTTGTGTAGATCTAAAAGACCGAGTAGAAGCTGTTGACTCTGCAATTCTTGCAGGTATACATAAAAAATCTCATCCAGAAAGACTCCCAGTTAATATTTATGGTACGTCAGGAGAATGGGAAACTTACTCGACACCATCAAGAGATGCCAGATTTAAAGCATCAGCACTTGAGATAAGAAGCAAAGTACAATCATTTATAGAAATGCTTGCAAACAAAGATAAAAATCTTGTCTATACAGGAAATGATTTAATTGCAGATTTAAAAGATATTTACAATAAAGAGACGTTGGAGTGCTCTATAACTTATAAAAACTCTCAAGGTAATAGTATTACACTAAATCTAGATCAAGTTATCGAAAGAATGTTTAAACTCTCTTTTGATCCGTATCACTGTATAGAACTTCGTTGGGGTGCGAGTGGATCAGAGCTTAACTCGTGTGGAGATAGTAAAAACAAACTTGAATGGTATGATGCTGAGCAGGGTCTTCGAAATGCCATTGAAAGAAATTACGACATTCGTATGGATAAGAGTTTAAGCGAACTTCCATCATCTGGTCTTGGAGAACAACGCTCACCAGATATAAGTGTAATGAATTATTTAAACTCTCTATAGTTTCTACAAAATTATATCACAAGTAGATAGCTTGAAAAGCAAGATGCTTGTGATATAATTTTTCCCTATGAGTAATGCTTTTGATCCCATTATCCAAAATGCCCTTTTATTAAAATTAACACCCATATCGTTAAGAGAACTTTTGTATATGCAACATCTTCCTTGTGATATTTATGGCAACAACGATGGAGTTATTCAAACTTTAATGTTTCAAGGAAATCCAATTACAAAAGATCACCTAAAAAATCTAATTCAAAAAGGATATAAAAATTTATTTGTACTCGAAGAAGATTATGTTCGCATTATTGGCCATCATCAAAATAATTTAAGAAATTTAACTCGCTCTTTTTCGGTTGGAGATCCTTTAGAAAAAGGTACTGGGCAACTAAGTCTTTTATCTATCAACATGGCATATCTCTATGAGCATCCGACAAATGATGACCTTTTAAACTCTCAGTATCAAAGTGCCAAGAATTTGGCCTATTTTCTACTAAAAAATATAAATATCCATCCAAAGCTTTACTATGAATATATCAAGCAACAACATCACTATGTTTTTACACAACCACTGTTATCTTCCCTATTTCTACTTGGAATTTTAAAACAATCTATGCTTTTTAATGATAAAGAAATAGAAAATCTATTTGTCACCAGTTACTTTAAAGATATTGGAATGTCGGCCATTCCTGTTCAAAAGTACAACCAAGAAGAACTATCTGATGAAGATAAAAAACTGCTCTCTGCTCATGCCAAACACTCTGTAGAGATCTTATCAAAAAGGTTAAATCTGCCTGCTCCATATTTAAAAATAATCGAGCACCATCACTTATTTAGCATGATTGGCGATTCTAGTATGCAAAGGCATAGTACAAATAGCGAAACTCTGATGGGAATTGAAACCATGCTTGTTTCAATTACTGATATAATCGCAGCAATGATTTCAAAAAGACCTTATCGAGAGGCTTGTAATTTATATCAAAGTTTAGAACTTGTTCGCACTTTTATGAAAGATCAATACCCCCATGAATTCCGTCTTGTCGTAAACTACTTCAAGCAATTCTTTAAAAACATCAAACAGTAAAGATTTTTCACACCATCTTGATCTACAGGTAATATCAACTGTATATTGGCAAAAAAATTTTATCTGGAGATTTTACATATGATAAGGCCGGTCTTTGTTTTAATTACTCTTATAACATCTCTAATCTCTTTATCATCTTTTTCTTTTGAAGTCTTGGATGATTCTGATCAATTTATAGTTCAACTATTAGGTCATAATCATAAACCAAAAGAAGTTCTGGTGTCCTATGAAACAGATACTAGAGATTTTGTTCGTGATTTAGTAAACATTATAACTGAGATTAATTTAAAAAAATCGTATTCTCAAAACGATCAAATCAAAATAACTCTGATTGGCCCAGATAAAAAAAATATTCCTTTTATGCCATTTAACGACTATGCAAAAAAAAATCTAATTAACGTAATCCCATATTATGGAGATCGATGGCTACAGGATTTTGCAGAAATAATGTTTTTGCCCTATAAAAATACAAATGATGATGACAGTCTGCTTGTCTTTGATACTAATCGAGGAAGAGGACTTGATGGTCTTTCTGAAGAGTTGGCAAAAAAATGGAATAGCTCGCTTTATAAGACATGTGAAGAATCTTCATGTGGTAATTATGGTGGAAATATAGAAGTAACTCCAAACAATGTTTTAATGATAGGTAATACATCCTCTTTGGGCCTGAGAGATTTTTTTATACAACATGGATACCAAAGCAATCACATTATTCTTGATTCCTCTTGGCTTGAGGTTGGTCATGTCGATGAATATCTTTCAACGATTGTTATCCCAAATGATCCTTGTGGATTTGCTATTGTAAGAGCAGATCCATTACTTGCTATAGAATTAACAAAAAATGCCTCCAGAGATGATCTTTTTGATTTGCCAAATGATTATCAAGATTCTTTGCATCAAACATTTGTATCATTTTACTCTTATCTAAAATCAGGCACCGATGATCGCGATCAAGAGATGAAATCTCTTTTAAATTCACAGTCACTTATTGATCAAATAATTGCTTTGAATGTTAAAAAATTAAAACAAGAAATTGTAAAAAAATCTCCACATTGCAAAGACATAAAAGAGGTCCGCTTCCCTGTTTTATATCAATGCCGAAGTTTCAACAACGAGATCGATAACTGTGGAGCACTACTTCCAAATGCTGTAAATATGCTAGTATTAGAAGATCAGTTAATAATTCCAGAACCTTTTTTCCATCCGTTTAGAAATGCTATTAGAGAAGCTGCAAGTCATGTCGGTAATACCGCCCATTTTATAGATAACTATTTACCTTATCATGTCCAAGCAGGTAGCGTTCATTGTGGAACAAATACTCTTCGCGCAAGTAACAAACTGATAAACCCAAATATTTTTTAATTTTTTTAAAAAATTAGCTCCTACCCTCTTCACGAACCAAAAACTCTCGTTAATAATAATGGAACTAAAGAGATATTTTAGTAATTGCTCAAAAAGTTAGGGCAAATCAACTATTCAAAAGTTTGGGGCAGCTACTAGAAAAACGACGGTGCTCAAGTGAGCTGTACGTATGTACAGCGCAACGATGAGCATCCTGAAGTTTGACAACGTAGATGCCCTAAAATTTTGAGTAGTTACATATTTTATATTTAAGGAGATGTTATCATGGCATTTAATTTAAAAAATCGGCACTTTTTAAGATTACTAGATTTTACCCCACAAGAATTGCAATATCTTTTAAATCTCTCAAAAGATTTAAAAGCTGCAAAGTATTCAGGAACTGAAATAAAAAGAATGGAAGGTAAAAGTATCGCCTTATTATTTGAAAAAGATTCAACAAGAACTCGCTGTGCTTTTGAAGTTGCAGCACACGATCAAGGGGCCCATGTAACATATCTTGGCCCAACTGGTTCACAGATGGGACATAAAGAAACAATTAAAGATACTGCTAGAGTTTTAGGAAGAATGTATGATGGAATCGAGTATCGTGGTTATGGACAAGAAATTGTAGAAACCTTGGCAAAATATGCAGGAGTTCCTGTTTGGAATGGTCTTACAAATGAAGCACATCCAACACAAATACTTGCCGATCATCTAACAATGATGGAACACTCTCCAAAACCACTCAATCAAATGAAAATGTGTTATTTAGGAGATGCGCGCTACAACATGGGGAATTCATTACTTGAAGGTGGGGCTTTAATGGGAATGGATTTTAGAATCGCAGCTCCAAGAGCATTTTGGCCAGAACACTCATTGATCGAACAATGCCAAAAAATTGCTAAACAAACTGGTGGGAAAGTAACCATTACAGAAAATGTGCAAGAAGCAGTTTTGGGTTGTGATTTTTTATACACCGACGTATGGGTATCAATGGGAGAACCGCCTGCGGCTTGGGAAGAGCGAATTAAAGTGATGAAACCTTATCAGGTCAACGCCAAAGTGATGGAGCAAACAAAGAATCATAATTGTAAATTTATGCACTGTCTTCCAGCATTTCATAATAGAGATACCAAAGTTGGTGAAGATATTTACAAAAAGTTTGGTATGGATGGAGTTGAAGTAACTGAGGAAGTTTTTGAATCACCAAACTCTATTGTATTTGATGAAGCAGAAAACAGACTTCACACAATCAAAGCGGTTATGGTCGCAACAATCGGTCACTAAGAAAGTAGTTGATTTGCCCTAACTTTTTGAGCAATTACTTACTATTGGTATAACATGCTAATCTAACCTCAATTCGGAGAAAAAATATAATGATTGCACCTAAGTTCGCAATTTCGAGAAGCTCTAGGAAGAAAATATTTTTATGAGGGAGCTTACATTTTGGTAAGTGACCGAAATAAAAATATTTTCTGACAACGAGATTCGAAGAAAGTCCGAACTCAGGTTAATCTATTTGTGATTAGCATGTTTCCCATATTTCATGTCAACATTTTGAATATGCGATACTAACCAATCTACTAAAAATTTAAGCACTCCTTCAAGAGTTTTGCTATCTGCATTAGCTAAAGCATTTTTTGCTTCTTTTACTTTCTGCACAAAACTGCGATGTGCTTTGATGTGTGTTGAAAATTCTGGATAGTTAATTGATTTCATAAATTTTTCTTCTTGATAAAAATGATACTCGGTATAACTATAAAGCTCTTCTACCACATTTGTAATTTTCTCTTTATTTAAAGATTTTATTGCCGCAGCAAAATCATTAATCAATCTAAAAAGATTCTTATGTTGCATATCCATATCTTCAACAAGCACGCTATAGTCAGTACTCCATACTGCAAAAAGATCCTTATCATTAGTGTTAGACACTTCAAAAACATCCACCATAATTCCTAAATCTTCTGCATTTTTTATTAAACTAGTTGTTGTTGCTGTAAGTTCCTCTGCCGCCGCAGCATTTGAAGCTGTTACCGAAGCAGAAGAATCCATTGCTTGGGCCTGCTCACTAGATGCTAAACTTATTGCATTGACCTGTTTATGAATATGGCCAATATTTTCTAATACCGATGACACCACCTCTCCTGAGAATTGCGCCTTTTTAACACCATCTTCAATATTTTTAGAACTCTCTTTAATATTATCCACAATCTGCTTCGCAGAATTAGAACTTTTTTCAGCAAGTTTTCTTACCTCATCTGCCACAACGGCAAATCCTTTTCCATGCTCTCCAGCACGTGCCGCTTCAATTGCAGCGTTAAGTGCTAAAAGATTTGTTTGATCTGCAATATCTGAAATTACAGAAACGGCCTCTGTAATTTTTGCAGAACTTTGATGAATCTGATTCATTTGCAAAACGGTCTCTGTCATTTTTTGGCCAGCATCTTTTGCCAAAGCGTTTGTTTTTTCAACCAGCTCGCTTGAACCTTTTGAGTTTTCAGCATTTGATTGTACAGAACTTGCAAGCTCTTCAAAACTGGCCGACTGTTGTTGCGCTCCATCGGCGACTTGATTTGCTGCAGAAGATATCTCATTGGATGTTGTTTTTAAGACCTCCGTCGCGTCTTTTATTTTTGTAATAATTTGCTCAACTTGCATAAACAAATCATTTAAACACATTGAGATTTTACCAATCTCATCAAAAGCAAAAACTCTAATTCGCTTTGAAAGATCATTATTTTTTGTCATTGTAGTAATTATTTCTTCTAAATAGACCAGTGGTGATAAAATTTGTCGAATTACTAATTGTAAAATAAAGACAAAAACTAAGACAATAACAAAAAGAGAAGCCGCAGATAAAATATATAATTTTTTAATTTGCGTTAAAGTATCTGATCTGTCCTTTTGAGCAACAACAACCCCCAAAAACTGATTATTATAATCATAAAAAGGAACAACTAAAATATTACTCTTTTGGTCTGTTGCCAAAAAAGTACAGACACTATCTTTTGATAATTCATTACACTTTGTTTTATAAGACAAGGCCTCTTTAAATATTTCTTCATCGCTATCTATTGCTTTATTTTCAAAATTAAACAGCCCAATTTTGGCACCTGTTTTTTTCTCTAATTTTTCAATTAACTGCTTTCCAATATTAACTCCAAGCTCAGCACTCCCAATATGCTTTCCATCAAAAGATATTGGAACAATATATCGAAAAGCTTGATTGAACACCCCTTTTTCGATTCCGCTAATTGCAATTTTTTTATCATTTACTTCGTTAACTGCATGACGAACACTCTTTAAATCTTCACCTGATGTTACAGCTAACGTTCCATCTTTTTTAGTGATTCGTAAAAATGACACAGATTCTGGAGTGTGAAATTGTAATACTTGAAACTTATCCTTAACGGCCTCAAAAAGTGGTTTCACCTTTTGCTCTAAGGCAATCCGATCTCCCTGTGCAAATATCTTGACTGTATCGATATCTTTCACGAACAAAAGCAAAGAGTATTTGATTGTTTCTAAATCCTCTATAAAAGTATTATTAATGGCCGAAGATTGTAAAGAAAGGCTTTCTAGCTCTTCTTTTTGAATCATTTGCTTTACATACGTTGTAATTCCAACACCCAAAAATAAAAAAAGAATTGTCATCGTAAGTGTTGTTACAATTATTACTTTTTTATTAATCGATAACATGCGCCATAATCTGCCCATAAAACATATGTCCTTTTTTTTTGTTGCCCCGGAAGTATTATACCAAGTCTATGAAATAATGTCGGTTTTTAAATGGCGATTTGTAACGATCTTTTGTTTTTAAATTTTGCTAAAATACTCGACGTAACAACGGCTACGCCTGCGTTTTTAACTAAAATTTAAAAACAAAATCTCATCACAACTTACCATTTCTCTCCCGACATTATTTCACAGACTTGGTATTAGTATAAATTAATTCTAAATTTTTATTAAGCGAATGGCCCTTTTTACCCCATTAGTGCTAGAATCATATAGATGCGAACATTCATACTTTTTTTTATATTTATTTTTATTACTGGCTGTACAAAATACTCCACTATAGGAATCGATAACGATAATATTTTTTTTGCAAATATTTATGACATTAAAATAGACTCTCCAATTATTGTTGACTGGAATTTAGCGCTACAAAGCGACTTACCTCTTAGTAAAGGTATTATTATATCATTTTTTTTGCCACAGTTTGATAATGCAAACTTTCAAGCACTACAAGAAAAACACTTTGTAGATGCATGGATTATTAAGGTATCACAAGAAATAAATGGATACTCAAAAACTCTTGGTTATCATCTCATTCCATTTTATTCAATCGCTGGGAATAATGAAAGAGTTCTTAGTTGGCCTTATCGAAGTAGTGTCTCTATTTATTATAATGCGGCCGCAATGCAAAATCTTTTTGATCTATTTTCCTGTCCTGAAAACGGTCACAATAAATCTATTCAAAAAGTTTCTTTAGGTGAGAGTGCAAATAAACGAAATAAAGTTTTTTTTACATCTCTAGAAGAAGAACAAATTACTCCAAGTATAAACTCTTTTTTTCCTGCAGGAGATTCTCTCCTTGGAAAATATAAACTCTCTATTGCTTTTTTTGATAGACAATCTAAAAAAAGAAAAAGCAGTTATATGGATTTTTTTGAAACAGTGTCGATAGAAGAA